>NZ_CP036515.1:0-300000 GCF_004323635.1 Lichenihabitans psoromatis | reverse complement strand
TTCGAGGCCGTCCGCAACGCGTCGGCGGTCATTTCGGATTGCTGGGTGTCGATGGGTGACGAAGACGAGAGCCACCGGCATAATCTGCTGGCGCCGTATCAGGTCAATGCCAAGCTGATGGCCGCAGCCGCGAAGGACGCCATCTTCATGCATTGCCTCCCGGCGCACCGCGGCGAAGAGGTCACCGACGAGGTGATCGACGGGCCGCAGTCGGTGGTGTTCGACGAAGCCGAGAACCGCCTCCATGCTCAGAAGGGCATTCTGGCCTGGTGCCTCGGCGCCGTCCCGTCGATCGGGGCCAGCCATGCGTCAAGGGTCGTCCCAGCATGACCATGACGCCGGCCGAAACGCGTCCCGTGTCCGATAGCGGACGGGACGACATCGCTTTGCCGTTTACCGTGACGCCGCTGGACGTGCGCGGTCGCGTCGTGCGGCTCGGTCCGTCGGTGGACCAGATCCTCCGCAAGCATGGCTATCCGGAGCCGGTGGCGCGGCTCGTCGGCGAGGCGACGGCGCTCACGGCATTGCTTGGGACATCTCTCAAATTCGATGGCCGCTTCCAGCTGCAGACGCGGACCGATGGTATCGTCGATATGCTGGTGGTGGATTTCGATGCGCCGGATCGCTTGCGTGCTTTCGCGCGGTTCGATGCGGATCGGCTGACGGAGGCCGACGGCCGGCTGTCATCGGCCGAATTGCTTGGTCAGGGCCATCTCGCGCTGACGATCGAGCAAGGGGGCGAGCAGAGCCGCTATCAAGGCATCGTGCCGCTCGAAGGGCAGGGGCTCGAAGCGGCCGCCGACCAATATTTCAAGCAGTCCGAACAGATCCCGACAGTCGTCCGTCTCGCGGTCGCCCAGAGTGTCACAGGCGAGGGCACAGCCTGGCGCGCGGGCGGTTTCCTGGTGCAGTTCCTGCCGCAATCGGACGATCGCCGACGCCAATCCGATCTGCCGCCTGGCGATGCACCGGGTGGTATCGTGCCCGAGCCGTTAGCCGACGATGATGCGTGGGCCGAGGCAAAGGCGCTTTCTGGCACGATCGAGGATCACGAGTTGGTCGATCCGCAGCTCTCGAGCGAGCGGCTGCTCTATCGGCTGTTCCATGAGCGTGGCGTGACAGTCTTCGACCCGCATGATTTGCGCGACTCGTGCCGATGTTCGCGCGACCGCATTGCTGCCATGCTGAAGAGCTTCACGCCGACCGAGCGGCACGACATGGTCGGTGCAAGCGGGCTGATCGGCGTAACCTGCGAGTTCTGTGGCACGCACCGTGACTTCGAACCATCAGAATTCGACCCGTCCCCACCTAAAACCTGACGCGGCTTTCGCGTATATGAGGGCTGCGCCCCGCCCTGGGGCTCATGCTCGCGCCCATTTGCGGCGCATGTGTCCTTCCGGCCTCGCCTCCCGAGACCGCTCAGAACGTTCAGGCAGATCCAACTCATGTCCTACGATCTCGTTGTCATCGGCACTGGCCCGGGCGGCTATGTGTGCGCCATTCGTGCGGCCCAACTCGGCCTCAAAGTCGCGGTGGTCGAAAAGAACAAGACGTTCGGGGGCACGTGCCTCAACATCGGCTGCATTCCCTCGAAAGCCTTGCTCTATGCGTCGGAAATGTTCGAGGCGGCCGGCCACGAATTCGCGCCGCTCGGCATCGTGACGCCGCCGCCGCAGCTCGATTGGGCTGCCATGTCGAAGCATCGCGACGACACAGTGGCGTCGAACGTCAGCGGCGTCGCCTTTCTGTTCAAGAAGAACAAAGTCGACAGTGTGATCGGCACTGGCCGTCTGAAAGGTGCCGGATCCGTCGAGGTCACGGCCGAGGACGGCACCGTCACGACCCTCGACACCAAGGCGATCGTGATCGCGACCGGCTCCAGCGTCACGCCGCTGCCGGGCGTCACCATCGACGAGAAGACGATCGTGTCGTCGACCGGCGCTCTGGTGCTCGATGGCGTACCGAAGACGATGGCGGTGATCGGGGCCGGCGTCATCGGGCTCGAACTCGGCTCGGTCTGGCGCCGCCTTGGGGCCGAGGTCACCGTAATCGAATATCTCGATCGCATCTTGCCCGGTATGGATGCCGAGACCGCAAAGCAATTCCAGCGCATCCAGGCCAAGCAGGGCATCACGTTCCATCTCGGCCAGAAGGTGTCGGGCGTGACACTGAAGCCGGAAGGCTCGAACGAGCGTGGCGCGACGGTCTCATTCGCGCCGGCGGCCGGCGGAGACGCTCAGACGATCGATGCCGACGTCGTTCTGGTGGCGATCGGTCGTCGTCCCAATACGGACGGCCTCGGCTGCGATGACGCCGGTGTCGCGATGGATCGCGGCCGCGTAGTGATCGACGATCATTTCGCCACCAATGTCCCGGGCATTTATGCCATTGGCGATGTGGTGCGTGGCCCGATGCTGGCCCACAAGGCCGAGGACGAAGGGATTGCGGTCGCCGAAATCTTGGCTGGGCAGGCGGGGCACGTGAACTACGCCGCGATCCCGTCGGTCGTCTACACCATGCCGGAAGTCGCATCGGTGGGTGCGACCGAGGAAGATCTGACGGCGGCGGGCGTCGCCTATAAGGTCGGCAAGTTCCCTTATACGGCCAATGGTCGTGCCCGTGCGA
The DNA here is from genome assembly GCF_004323635.1 of Lichenihabitans psoromatis. Lineage (NCBI taxonomy): Bacteria > Pseudomonadati > Pseudomonadota > Alphaproteobacteria > Hyphomicrobiales > Lichenihabitantaceae > Lichenihabitans > Lichenihabitans psoromatis. The sequence continues at coordinate 297,375 of NZ_CP036515.1, read as the reverse complement.
CGCGCCATCCCGACGGATTCGTCAAGGTGCTTGCCGATGCCGAGACCGACCGCGTGCTCGGCGTTCACATGATCTCGTCGGTGGCCGGCGAACTGATCCAGGAAGCGACCTTGTTGATGGAATTCGGCGGCTCGTCCGAAGATTTGGCGCGCACCTGCCACGCCCATCCCACGATGTCGGAAGCCGTCAAGGAGGCCGCCATGGCGGTCGAGAAGCGCGCCATCCACATCTGATCCGAGAGGTCGCGTCATGACCCTGGTCCAATCGCTCGCCGCCTTCCTGCTGGCGGGCGGTTTGCTGACCATCACGCCGGGGCTCGACACCGCGCTGGTGCTGCGGACGGCAGCCAGTGAGGGACGGACCGCAGCCGTGATGGCTATGGTGGGGATCCAGCTTGGGTGCTTGATCTGGGGCGCGGCCGTCGCGGTCGGGCTCGGGGCTCTGCTGCAGGCCTCCTCGCTCGCCTATACGGCGCTGACCTGGGTTGGCGCCGCCTATCTGGTCTATGTCGGCGTCACGCTGCTCGTGCGACCGCGGCAGTCGTTCGCGATCGGTGCCGATGCTCCGGCTCATATGCCGGCCACGACATGGCTGTGGCGCGGGCTGTTGACCAATCTCCTCAACCCAAAGATCGGCGTGTTCTACGTGTCGTTCCTGCCGCAATTCGTGCCGGTGGGCTATGCGCCGGCCCCCTACATCTTTGGCCTCGCGATCTATCACGACCTCATCGGCATCACTTGGCTGTCACTCCTGATCCTCGGCATGGATCGGCTCCGCCCGCAATTGCAGCGGCCCGCTATCGTGGCGTGGCTCGACAGACTGACTGGCCTCGTCTTCGTCGCCTTCGGGCTGCGCCTCGTCCTGGCGCGGCGCGCCTAACCCGCGCTGCGACGCGCCTGGCTTGGCGGCGTCGCGTCGAAACGGCTCCAGGCGCGGCGCAACTGGCGCGCCGATGCAAAACCGGATCGTTCGGCGACATGCTCGAGATCGAGCCGCGTCTGCCCGAGCAATTCGCGCGCGAGCGAGACGCGCAAGCGATTGATGTAATCCGTCAGGCTCATGCCGGCATGGTCGTTGAAGAGACGGGACAGGTGGCGCGGGCTCGCGTAAGCGACGGCCGCGAGGTCCGCGAGGGTCCAGGCCCGCGCCGGATCGCTGGCGATCGCATCCTGGGCGCGATGCACCACGGGGTGCAGGTGATTGCGGCCTTCCAGCCAGGGCGAGAGCTGCGGATCGCCGCCGCCGCGCCTGAGATAGACGACGAGATATCGCGCCACCGCCAGCGCGCAGGCCGGTCCGATGAGCTGCGCCACGAGGTGAAGCATGAGGTCGATGCCGGCCGTGATGCCGGCGCTGCTCAGCCGGTCGCGATCCTCAACGAAAAGGCGATTCTCGATGACGCGGGCGCGTGGCGCGAGCCGTGCAAGGTCGGCACAGCAGGCGTGATGCGTCGTGCAATCATAGCCGTCGAGCAGCCCCGCCCGGCCGGCCAGCAGAGCGCCCGAGCAGATAGACACAAGCCGATGGCCATCCCTGATCGTGTCGCGCAGCCATGTCACGATCAGGCCGTCGTCGGCGTGGTCGGCAAGGCTTCGCTCGTCCAGGGCCGGCATGCTGACGTCGGCGGCGCCGACGTTCATTATGACATCGGCGCTGCCGACCAGCACCACAATCGCACCATCGGGAAGCCGGTCCGGCAAAGGTGCAATCCCGCCGATCTCCAGCCCGATCGAGGTCGGGAGCGAGGCTCTCGGCCCGACGTAGGTCACGTCGAATGCGACGGCGGCCTGATCGAGATTGGCTTTCCGCACAACCTCGATCGGCCCGGCGACATCCAGAAGCAGCGTGCGCGGGGGGAGCACCACGATGACGGGGATGTGCCGAACGCTGCTCATGCGGCGATCGGCATCCCGGCCCCGGCAAGCGCCTGATCGACAGTCGCGATCCGGGCGAAGCGATCCGCGAGAACGAGTTCGGTTCGTGCCTTGATGTCGGCGGCGGTCCAGACCTTGCCGGCCGCGTTCGTCATTGGAAACGTCAGGGTCGCGTCCGAGACGAAATCGACCTGATAGCCGAAGTCGGACAGCTGCCGCGTCGTCGTTTCGCAGCATTGCTCGGTGCGGATGCCCGCAACGATCAACCGGCGAATGCCGTGCTCCACCAGCCAAACGTCGAGCCCGCTTCCGACGAGCGCGCTATGCCGCTGCTTGTGGAAGATCGCCGTGGGCTTGATCGCGAGCGGCGACAGGGTCTGGACGTGGCCGGATGCGAGTGAGAACACGCCCTCCTTCTCCACATGAAAGACCTGCAGCACCGGGATCGACTGGCGCACCGCGCCATCGACGAGGGCCTGCACCGCGGCCATGAAGGCGGGGACGTCGGCCGCGTCGAAGTAGGGGCGATGCAGGAAGGATTGCTGGACATCGATGACGAGCAGCGCGGTATCGTGGGCCGACATGAGCGTGAACCTTTGTTCGAGGATCATGCCACGATAGTCTCCTGACGCCAGCCCGAAAGACATGCGGCGGACCAGCAGCGGACAAGTAACGCCATGTCGTACCATCGCAGCCATTTGCGCGCGGCTTGCGTCACTGCTCGGTCCGGTGCATCCCTCTGGCGCGCGACCCGACGCGGCCGCGCTCGTTGTTGTGGTCGGACCGACTTCGATCCGGCGGGACAAACCAGAGGGGGGCGCGGGTGCGGACCGACGAACTCAGGCCGATGGAGACGATGGACTCGCCCGCCGAAGCGGTCGGGCGGCTTTGCTCCCTCTACGCCAATGCGACAGAGGCGCTGCGGTCATCGCTGGCGACGTTCCTCGATGGTGGGGCAGCGCCCGATCACACCACCCGCCTCACGTTTCGGTATCCCGAGCTTCGCGTCACTTACGCCCCGGGCGGCCCGATGCCGCGCATCAAGCGGGCGACTGCCAAGTTTCAGGGCCCCGGCATTTATTCGACCACGGTCACACAGCCGGATTTTTTCGCGCCCTATCTGCTCGATCAATTGAACCCACTGGTGAACGACTATGGCGCGACGCTCGAGGTCGGCGTCAGCGCGCAGGAAATTCCCTATCCTTACGTGGTCGAGCCCGGCGCCGATCTGGCCCGGAGCGGCAAGACCTCGGCCGATCTCGCCCATCATTTTCCGACCCCGCTCCTGTCGGCCGTGGGAGACGAGATCGCCGACGGGCTATGGCAGATCCCGGAAGGGGACGATTCGCGGCCTCTGGCGTTGTTCGACGCCGTCCGGGTGGATTTCTCGCTCCGCCGGCTCGTTCATTACACGGGGTCGGATTGGCGCAACACCCAGCCCTGGATCCTGCTGACCAATTATCACCGCTATGTCGATCAATTTGTTCGCGTCGGTCTCGCCACCTTGGCGCGGGGCGAGGGTGGGTTCGATCGGCTGATCCTGCCGGGCGGCGTGACGGTCGAGCAGCACGAGGCCGCCGGCGCCGATCCGGATGCCGTGATCGCCGCCTCGCCGTGGCACCGCTACCAGATGCCGGCCTATCACCTCGTCGGGCGGGACGCCTCGGGCGCACAATATGGCAAGACGCTGATCAACATCGGGGTGGGGCCGTCCAACGCCAAGACCATCACGGATCACCTGGCGGTGATGCGTCCGCATTGCTGGCTGATGGTCGGTCATTGCGGCGGCTTGCGGCAATCGCAGACCATCGGCGACTACGTGCTGGCGCATGGATACCTGCGGCGCGACCGCATTCTCGACGACCTCGTGCCGACCGACGTGCCCGTGCCGGCCCTCGCCGAGGTGCAACTCGCGCTGCAGTCCGCCGCTGCCGCCGTGACGGGCGAGACACCGGATGATCTGAAGCAGCGGCTGCGGACCGGGACGGTGGTGACCTACGACGACCGAAACTGGGAACTCCGGTTTTCGCAGGAGCGTCGCAGCATCAACCTGTCCCGCTCGATCGCGGTCGATATGGAAAGCGGGACCGTGGCGGCGCAGGGCTACCGCCTACGCGTCCCCTACGGGACGCTGTTGTGCGTCTCCGACAAACCTTTGCACGGCGAGATCAAACTGCCGGGCTCGGCCAGCGCTTTTTACGAGCGTGCGGTCGCCGAACATCTGCTGATCGGCCTCGCGGCGCTCGACGTCTTGCGGCTCGATCGGTCGGGGCTCCATTCGCGCAAGCTGCGCAGTTTCGACGAGCCGCCGTTCCGCTGACCGAGGATTGTTGGCATGGCGCTCCACCTCTCCGACCATGAACGCGAGGTCGCGGCTGGCGCCGATGGCCCGGCCATCGCGATGCGGATCGTGGTCGAAACGGCTCGGCTGATGGGCGCACCCCGCTTGATCCCGATCGCCTCCGCCCATATCGACGGTGCGCTCTACCATGGCGATTCAGGCACGCTCTTTGCCGAGCGACTGGTCGAAGGCGGCGCCAAAGTCGCGGTGCGGGCCACCCTGAACGTCGGGTCGCTCGATCTGACCGGCTGCTCACAAAACCGCTTGCCGCCTGCCGAACGCGCCATGGCGCGGCGGATGATGACGGCCTATCGGACACTCGGCTGCGAGCCGACCTGGACCTGCGCGCCCTATCAGGCCGGCCATCGCCCGGCCCAGGGCAGCGACGTCGCCTGGGGCGAATCCAATGCCGTCGTGTTCTGCAATTCGGTGCTGGGCGCGCGCACCAACCGCTATGGCGATTTTCTCGACATCGCCTGCGCGATCGCCGGCCGCGCGCCCGATTACGGACTGCACCGCGCCGAGAACCGCCGCGCGCGCGTCGTGGTGGACGTCTCGGCGCTTGGAGCGGCGTTCCTCGCCTCCGATGTCGCGTGGCCGATCCTTGGCAGCTTCTTCGGCCGTGCCGTCGGCGAGAGCGTCGGGGTCGTGACCGGTGTCCAGCGTCATCCGGGCGAGGATGCGCTCAAGGCTTTCGGAGCAGCATCGGCCTCGGCCGGTTCGGTCGGGCTGTTTCATGTCGCCGGCGTGACGCCGGAGGCGCCGGACCTCGAGACAGCACTGGGCCATGAACCACCCGAGGCGCTGATCGTCGTGACGCCCGCCATGATGGCCGATGCGCGGACGCGGCTCTCGACCGTCGGGGCAGCCGGCGCGATCGATGCGGTCGCAATCGGCAGTCCGCATCTCTCGGTCGGCGAATTCGACCGGCTCGAAGCGAGATTGGCGGGGCGACGGCTCGCGGTTCCGCTCTATGCCTGCACCGGCCGCCACGCCCTTGCGGTGCTGGAGGCGAACGGACGTCGCGATTCCCTCGAGCGCGCCGGGGTCGTGATCGTGGCCGACACCTGCGTGGTGGTGACGCCGATCCTGCCCGAAAAGCCCGGCGCCGTGCTGATGACGAATTCGGGCAAATTCGCTCATTACGCACCCGGTAACACCGGCTATGGCGTCATCTACGGCTCGCTGGCGGACTGTATCGAGAGCGCCGTCCTCGGCCGTGTAGTCTTGACCCAGGCGCTGCAATGAGCGGCTCGACGTTGGAGACGGTCGCGGCCGACATTCTGGTGCCAGGAGCTCCCGTGAGCGCGGCGGCGCTGGTCCTCAGCGGGCCGATCAGCTTCTGGGGCGGGGTCGATCCGAAGACCGCGCTGATCGCGGATGTTCGCCATCCCGAACACGGGCGCTCGATCGAAGGTTTCGTGCTCTGTCTGCCGGGCACGATCGGCTCGTCATCGGCCGCGGCGGTGCTGCTCGAACTCGTCTATGGCCAACGCGCCCCGGCCGCTCTGATCCTGCACGAACCCGATGCGATCTTGCTGCTCGGCTTGATCGTGGCGCGTGAGATGGGCTGGCCGACCCCGATGGCGCTCCGTTTGGACCGGCGATATTTCGACGGCTTTCGCGAGCAGAGGCTGGACGTCTCGGTCGAGGGCCAAGTGCGACTAGCTCGACGCTGAGCCGACATTGCCCAACAGCAACGCGAGAGCGGCCGCATCGTCAGGCTGCACCGCCGTAAAATTCAATTGATGCCGCGCGAAGGTCATCTGCCGCTTGGCATATTGTCGGGTCTGCAGCTTGGCGGCCGCGATCGCCTCGTCCAGCGTCAGTGATCCATCGAGGTAGGACAGGAACGAGGGGACGCCGAGTGCCCGCATGACCGGGAGCGCCGGATCGAGCCGCCGCTCGCCCAGCGTCGCGACCTCATCGAGCGCCCCATCCGCGACCATGCGGTCGAACCGGGCATCGATGCGGGCATTGAGGGCGGTTCGCTCCGGCGTCAGGCAAAGGCCGATGACGGCGGTGGTCGGTAAAACGGGGGGCTCCCGATCACCCTGGAAGCTCGCCAAGGATCGACCCGTTGCCTCGAAGACCTCAAGCGCGCGGATGATGCGTTGCGGGTCCGTTGGCCGCAAGCGAGCCGCCGTGGCCGGATCGAGCAACGCCAGGCGGGCATGAAGCGTCGCGACCGGCAGGCTCTCCGCCTCGCGTCGGACCCTGTCGCGCACCGCCTGCGGCACGGTCGGAATCGCCGACAGCCCTTGTGTCAGCGCCTTAAAATAGAGGCCGGTGCCGCCGACCACGATTGGGAGTTTGCTCGACTGGCGGGCCGCCTCGATCTCGCTTGCGACCTCGGTCAGCCACCGCGCCACGGAATAGGGTTCGGCCCCGTCGACATGGCCGAAAAGGCGATGCGGCGCTTGGGCGAGATCGACGGCTCCCGGGCGGGATGACAGCACCGTGAGATCGGCATAGATCTGCATCGAGTCGGCATTGATGATCGTCCCGCCAAATCGTTGCGCGAGCGCGATCGCGAGGGCGGACTTGCCGCTGGCCGTCGGGCCTGCGATGAGGATGGCCTCCGCTGCGCCGTTCCCATCCCGCCTCATCGAGCCGTCCTGTTTCATGCCATCGATCACTCCCCCTTGTGTCGCCACGATCGTCGCTCGTAAAGGCTCGGGTCTTCTCGATCGATCCCGGATCGCCGAGGCCTTCGCTCTGCTTCCCGACGCGGCGGAACCGACATGGCTGGCGCCAGCCGAGGCCGCAGACATCGCGTTCACGCCGGGCGATGAGACAATGTCGGCCGTGAAGTCTCGGCTGGAGCATTGGGGACGATCACACGAGGTCGACGTCTTTGTGCAGCCCCAGGCAACTCGACGAAAAGGCTTGCTGCTCGCCGACATGGATTCAACCCTGATCGGTCAGGAATGTATCGACGAACTGGCCGATTTCGCCGGCCTGAAAGCGCATGTCTCGGCCATTACCGAGCGGGCCATGCGAGGCGAGATCGCGTTCGAGCCCGCTTTGCGTGAGCGCGTCGGGCTGCTGGCCGGGCTGCCTGTTTCGATTGTCGCGACAGTCTTGGCCGAGCGCATCACATTGACCCCGGGCGCACGGATGCTGGTGCAGACCATGCGGGCGCATGGCGCCTATTGCGCGCTCGTGTCCGGCGGTTTCACCCTGTTCACGGGGCCGGTGGCCGAGCGCCTCGGTTTCGATGAGAACCGCGGCAACGTGCTGCTGATCAAGGATGGGACGCTCACCGGGCAGGTGGCGGACCCGATCCTCGGGCGCGAGGCCAAGTTGCACGCCTTGATCGAATTGCGGGATCGGCTCGGGCTGACGGCCGACGCCACGATGGCGGTCGGGGATGGTGCCAACGATCTCGCGATGCTGGACGAGGCAGGGTTCGGCGTCGCCTTCCACGCCAAGCCGGCCGTCGCGGCGGCGGCGCATGGGCGGATCGACCATGGCGATCTCTCGGCGCTTCTCTACGCCCAGGGCTATACGGCCGCCGACATCGTGTCCTGACGTTCGTGGACGCATCCGCGGCAGACATCCGAACGGCCGGCGGCCCCTCGCGTGCGGTGTCGATCGGCATCGTGATCGTGGCGATGAGTTCGTTTCAACTCGGCGCTGCGCTCGCCAAGCAGCTGTTTCCGCTGGTCGGTCCGCAAGGCGCGGCCCTGCTGCGAATTGGGCTCTCGGCCATGATTCTCTGGGGTCTCACGACGCCCTGGCGCAGCCGCTTCAACCGATCCGAAACGCGATCGCTGCTGGTTTATGGCATCGCGCTTGCGGCGCTGAACTCGTTCTTTTACCTCGCGGTGCAGCGCATTCCGCTCGGCATTGCGGTCGCGATCGACTTCATCGGGCCCCTCGCGGTCGCGATCGGCTATTCGCGGCGGTGGCTGGACGGCTTTTGGGTGATTTTGGCGGCATGCGGGATCGCCTTGCTGTTCCCCATTGGTGGGTCCGTTGCGGCGCTCGACCCGATCGGTGTCGTCTATTGTCTCGGCTCCGCCGCCGCATGGGCGGTCTACATCCTCTATGGCCAGAAAGCGGGCGAGACGGTCCCGAGCGGACGCGCCACGGCGATCGGGCTCGGGATTGCGTCGCTTCTGGTGCTGCCGTTCGGGGTCGCCGAGGCGGGCGGCATGCTGCTGTCGTGGTCGGTGTTGCCAATCGGGCTTCTGGTCGCGGTTCTCTCCAGCGCCTTGCCCTACAACCTCGAAATGGTTGCGATGAAGCGGCTGCCGACGCGGTTGTTCGGCGTGCTGATGAGCCTTGAGCCGGCTTTGGGCGCGCTGTTCGGCTGGTTGATCCTCGGCGAGGATCTGACGCTCCGCCAATTCATCGCCATCGCTTGTGTGATCCTCGCCTCGGCGGGCGCGACCCTGACGGCCTCTCGCGTCGTACCCGCGACGGATGGTTGAGTAGAGCGCTCGCGCGGCTTCTGCTAGAGCAGCCGAACGCTGCCGCGTCCACGAGGTCGACCATGCTGAAACGCTTGAACCACGTCGCCATCGTGGTGCCGGATCTCGACAAGGCCGTGTCGCTCTACCAGAACGTGCTCGGGGCGCATGTGTCGGCACCCCAGGATCTGCCGGAGCATGGCGTCACGGTGGTGTTTATCGATCTGCCCGGCAGCAAGGTCGAACTGGTCGCGCCGCTGGGCGATGCGTCGCCGGTCGCGACGTTTCTGGCCCGCAATCCGCAGGGCGGCATGCATCATCTTTGTTATGAGGTGGGTGATCTCATCGACACACGCGACCGGCTGCTCGCGCAGGGTCTGCGCGTTCTTGGCGATGGCCAACCGAGCATCGGCGCCCATGGCCGCCCGGTGTTGTTCCTGCACCCGAAGGATTGCGCCGGTACGCTGATCGAACTCGAGGAGGTCCGGGCCAAGCCCGTCACGCTCGGCGACCTCCCGGGATCGGCATGAGTCTAGATCGAGGCGATCGGGCGCCTGGCGATGCAACGAGACGGTCGATCGGTCGACGATCCCTGCATCGCGCCTGACCTTCTAAGGTTGGTCCCCCTTCGCATAGCAGCTTAGATCGCACGTATGAATCGCAGCCGCGTCCTGGACCGTGCGGTAGTTGTAAGCCGCGCAATCGCCGAAGGTCGCCACGCTGAACTTCGACGTGGATCGCTTCAACACACCTTTCGAGGCGCCGTTGGAGCCGATGCCGGCCCGGTGCACCATCCACTCCAAGTCGCTGGCGTCTTCGGCCAGATATTGCATCACGGCTTCATTATCCTCGTGCTGGCCGATGAAGCCGCGAGCGAGCGTGTTTCGGATGGTCCATAGAATGGGCGAGAGGTGTCCCTTATAGGGTCTGCTCAAGCCGCCGGCCTGATAGAGGAAGCGTTTGACGCCCTGTCGCCGCATGGCGGGGACCAGCGTATGGACGAAGGCCGTGTTGATCTTCGTGACCCGTTGGACGGCCACGTCTCCCAGCATCGCGACAACAAAATCGACCCCGGCCAGCAAGCTGTCGATATCGGCAATGTCGGTGATCGACCCTTGATGAATGCTGAGCTTCGGGTTCTGGACCGTGAGTTTCGCCGGGCTACGGGCAAAAGCTTTGACCGAATGCCCGTCCTTCAGCGCCAGCGACACGAAATGCTGTCCCGTCCCGCCCGTGGCGCCAAACACGAGGAACGTCGATTGTGCGCTCATTTTTCTACCTGCTCGTGGCCCGATCAGCCGCTAGTCCGGCAAGACATAGTCGTTTGACCGACATTGTCGATAAAGCAAGCCAGCTTCGGCACCCAACCCGGCTGCTCCGTCAAGCTTTGCCTTGAAGCGGAACCGTGACCACAAATCCGATCGCACCTGTCCGGCGTGAAGCGAGCGGGTCAAAACCGCCGATTGCCCCTTAGGGCGTTGGCGCAGACGCTCCCCCCTCGCGGATCAGACAGAAATAATCGTCATTGCCGACTTGCCCGCCCTTGAGCGCGATCTCCAAACCATCGAAAGCCGCTTGGTCGCTGAACGCCTTGCACAGCGGGGATCCCGGCGTTTGAGGTAAGGGTAGCTTGGTTTCGAGCGCGAAGACGTCGAGTTCCCGCAACGCATGGCTCGACGTGTCGCCACCTGCGATGACGGCGCGTGTCAGCGTTTCGGCTTCCACGAGCCGACGCAGAATACGGCCCAAGGCGACGCCGATGGCATGGCGGCCGCCCTGGGCTGGATCGAGCGACGCGCCAAGGTCGCTTTCGGGCCCGAGAGCCGTATAGAGAATCACGCTGCGGCCGGTCTGCAGCACCGCCAGCCCACGATCGATGGCATTGGCGATCGCGGTCTCCCGGTCCGGGCCGCTGAGGCTTTGCGCGTCGATGTGAAGGCCGATGAAGCCGTGGTCGACCGCATGGCTGATCTGGCGTGCGGTGGTGGGGGAGCAACTCCCGGACACGACGGCGATCCGCTCCGCGCGGCCTGGATGCTGAAAGGCCATGCTGCCGCCGATCAAGCCTGCCGCGCGCCAGGCGCCCAGCAGCGCATATTCGACGCCGGACGAGCCGACCACGAACGAAGCCTTCCGGCGCAGCCGCCAGAGTTCTTGGCCCACCGCTGCTTGTGTCCTGGCATCGGCGACATCGAACATCACCACACCGTCGCCAGCCGCCAGCAACGCGTCGACGCGAGCCGATCGATCGTCGGCCGCGAGCATGGCGAGATCGACGAGAGCGATCCGGCGCTCCGTCTGGCGGGCGAGATGCAGGCGCAGGTCCGCCTCGTGCATCGGGGTCACCGGGTGCCGGCTCATCACGGGATGGCGGTCGATCCGATAGGTGGCGCCCTGATAGGCCGCGAAAAGCGTTCCGAAGGCCGTGTAGCGCTTCAACTCCGGCGCGCCGATCACCAACGGCACGTTGGCTTGGCCGAAAATCTCGGCGCCGATCTCGATGGCGCATCCGATGCTGCCGATTTCCGGGCTGGAATCGAAGGTGGAACAGACCTTGTAGTGGCAGATCTCTGCGCCGAGCCCATGCAGCCACGCGAAGGCGGGCGTGAGATGCCGCTGCATCCAGTCGGGCGTTTCGCTGCGGCTGGTTCCGGCGAGGCCGATCGCACGGGCCTCGCTGAACCGTGCGCGTTGCTCGACGGTCGGCTGCTGCATGAACAGGACGGTCGGCACGCCATGCTGGGCGAGCGCCTCCATGGCGTCGGTCGAGCCGGTCAGATCGTCGCCGTAGAAGGCGAGAAGCGGCGCATGTGGATCAAGCATCCTTGGCGGAGCCTCCGAATTTTGCGATCGATTGGGCGAGGTCCGGGTGAGTCTCGGCATAGACCGCGAGCGGAATGTCGGCCACGGCGGCCTCCCACGCCTGCCGGACGGCCCGCACGCCCGCGGCTGGGCCGCCGGGGTGGCTGACGATGCCGCCGCCGCAGAGATACATGAGATCGACCGTTCGGCCGGTCCGCCGATAGGTCTCCGGCGCCTGCCCACCCCATTGGCCCGAGCCCGCGACCGGTAGCACCCGATCGGCGTCCGAAAAGATCGGCGTCGTCACGGCCTCGAACGAGGCCACGAACGACTCGTCCGGCTCCCAATATTTCACGCCGATGCCGTTGATCTGGAATTGGTCGACGCCGAGCAGCCGCCAGAGTTGCTGGTAGACCGCAAAATCGAAGCCGAGCCCTGGATGCCGGGTCAGCACGTCCCATCCGGCGCGATGCGCGTGGAGCGCGAGGCTCGATCGTTTGCGGAGGAAGGCCATGCCGCCGAAGCCGATCGACTGGATCGCCACCACGGCGGCATTGCCGCCGGCTTTGACGATGATGTCGTGGTCCCGCACCATCCGCTCGGGGTCGTGGCTCGTCAGGTTAAAGGCATACATCACCTTCTTTCCGGTCTTCTGCTCGTGGTCGAGAATGATCGGCATGATGGCACCGACACGGTCTTCCAGGCTGGAATAGGCCGGGCTCATCAGTTTCTCGTCGTCCTTGATGAAGTCGACATCCGCCTCGACAAGGTCGCGCACCAAAGCAGCGGTCTCGAGCGGCCGGAGGCCGAGGGCGGGCTTGACGATCGTGCCGATGATCGGGCGGTCGTAGACCCCGGTCAGTCGGCGGCTGCCCGCGATGCCGAATTGCGGGCCGGGATGATCGCGGCCGAAGGCGGCCGGCAGCGTCAGGCCGACGATGCGAAGGCCGGATAGACCTTTGATCGAGAAGGCCCCACCGAGCGCAATCGTCGTGAGCGCCGCGATATCGGTCCCGACGGCATCGAGCGGGAATTCGATGTCGACATCGGCCCGCCGAACGGGGCCTGTGGCGCAAGCCTCGGGCCATGAAGGCCGATCCACTGATGCGAGCGGACGGACGGCCGTGACCCGGGCCGCGACGCGGGCTTTGAGCTCAGGCGTTTCGCCGGGCACGTCCACGAAGGTTCCGGTCGACTGATCGCTGGCGATCTTGGCCGCGATGGCGGCGATGTCGCCCGACGTTTCGAGCCGGTAGGTGACGCGGATCACCTCGTGTGGCTGCGGTGATGGCATGATCTCCTCCCATTCTCGTGCCGAGCCTTGACGATACCGGTCGCATCGCTGGTATGATGACCATGCCTTTTGTGATGGAGCCGCTCCTCCCGTGTCAACGAGGATCGGCATAGCGTCTCGGCTCGCTTTCGCGATAAACGATCGTTGCACCGGACGCCGTCCAGACGGTCGACCGCATCAATCAAGGCCGCAAACCATGTCGGTTCCCGATCCCATCATCCGGCGCAAATTGTCCGACGAGGTCTTCGATCGACTGAAGGCGATGATCACCAGTGGCGACGTCCGGCCGGGCGAGGCCATTCCCTCCGAGCGCGATCTGATGGAGCGGTTCGGCGTCGGGCGTCCCGCGATCCGCGAAGCCATGCAGGCACTCAGCAACATGGGGCTCTTGTCGATCTCGCATGGTGAGCGTGCGAAGGTCCGTCAATTGACGGCTCGGTCGTTGATCCAGCAGGTCGATATGGCGGCCAATATCATGCTGACCACATCGCCGGACTCGTTGGATCATCTTAAAGATGCGCGCCGCTTTTTCGAACGCGGCATGGTGCGGGAGGCGGCCTTGCGCGCGACGTCGGACGATATCGCGCAGCTCGACGCCGTGGTTGATCGGCAGCGCGAAAGCCTCGGTCAGGCCGAGGCGTTCATTGCCGCCGACATGGCATTCCACACGCAAATCGCCGCGCTGTCGGGCAACCCGATCTATGCGGGCGTCAGTGAAGCCATGCTGAACTGGCTGAAACACTACCACACCCATGTGCTGATCTGGACCGGCAAAGAAACCCTGACCCTGTCCGAACATGCGGAAATCATCGCGGCGATCGCGGCACGTGACCCCGACCAGGCGGAAACCGCGATGATCCGTCATCTCGATCGATCGAGCGGCCTCTATACCCACCATGGCAGCAATCCTGAGCGATCGTCTTAAATCTCAGCGGTCGCGATCCACCGCTCCTCGGATGCTCCGGCATAGGCGGCTTCGACCAATGCCAGGGTCTTGAGATTGTCACGGCCCGACGTGGCCGGCTCCGTTCCTGTGCGAAGGGCTGCGAGCCAGTGACGTTGGATCAGCATCACGCTCTCCTGAATATTGTGCCAAGGGCGTGACGCCCAGGGCAGGAGCGGGGGCGACACATCCTCCACGCTCGTGGCGTCCACCGTCGTGATAGTCAGGCAATAGCCTTGCGAAAGACGGATTGTGCCAAGCGATCCGTCGACCTCGACAAACGTCTCGGGGAAGGGCTCGGCCGCAAGTCGGGTCGCATAAGAGCAATCGACGATCGAGGTCAGGCCGTCGACGTGATCGAGCATCATTGTGGCGACGTCCTCGCCCGCGATCGCCGGATTGACGCGCCGTGTTCGGGCCGTGAGGCGGGTGACGTCGCCGAACAGGAAGCGGGCGACGTCGAGCACATGAATGCCGAGATCCTCGATGATGAAGCGCGACCCCGTCGCGAGGTAGGGCTGGCCGCTGAACACATCAAAGGCGGAGCGAAACGACACGCGCCCCCAAAACGGCTGGCCGATCCGGCCCGTCTCGATAGCGGCTTTCACGGCCATGATGGCGCTCTGCCAGCGGAAATTTTCGTGCACCATCAGGGGCACGCCCGCCGCGTCGCAGGCCGCCACCATGGCGCGTGCATCCGCCATCGACGCCGCGAAGGGCTTCTGACAGATCACCGGGACGCGGTGGGCCGCCGCGAGTTCGACCAGGGCGCGGTGGCTTTGCACGGTCGTGGCGATGTCGACGAAGTCGAGCCGCTCCCGGGCGAACAGCTCCGCCGCATCCGTGTAGCGGGTTGCGATATCGAAGGTGTCGCCGACCTCGACCAACCGCGCGGGATCGCGGTCGCAGATCGCCACGATCGTCGCATCCGGAAGATCGCGCCAGGCGTGCAATTGGTTGAGTGCGAAGAACCCGCAGCCGATGACGGCGCCGCGCAGAGGGGTGCTCATGACTGCTTGGCGACCTGCATGAGGGCGACCCGCTGCTGCAGCTTGCGCTGGGCTTGATCGACCACGACGGCCGCAACGATGACGAGGCCCTTGATGACGGTTTGCCAGAACGAGCTGACGCCCATCATGACGAGCCCATCCGAGAGAATGCCGATCACGAAGGCGCCGATGACCGTGCCGCCGACGGTGCCGCGACCGCCCGACATGGAGGTGCCGCCGAGGACGGCCGCCGCGATGGCGTTGAGCTCGAACGTCTCGCCGGTGGCGGGATGAGCGGCCATGAGCTCGGACGCGATGATGAGGCCGACGATGGCGGCACAGAAACCGGAGAACATGTAGACGAACATCTTCACGGAATTGACCCGGATGCCCGATAGCGCCGCGGCGCGTTCGTTGCCGCCGACCGCGAAGATATGTCGCCCGAGCGGTGTGGAGCGGGCCACATAGGCGGCCACCAGCGCCACGACCAGCAGCGCCCAGACCGCATAGGGCAGGTTGAGGAACCGGCCGCCGCCGATGACGTCGAAGCCCTGGTTACCGAGTTGCGGCTTACCGGCGAGGTTGGGGAACGTTCGACCGTCCGAAAGCAGCAGCGCCGCCCCGCGCGCGATATAGAGCGTCCCGAGCGTCGCGATGAACGGCGCCACGTTCAGCCGGGTGATCAGAAGCCCGTTGATCCAGCCGATGAAGATGCCGACCGCGAGGGTGACCAGCACGGTTTCGGGGACGCTGAACCAGACCGTGTAGCCGACCGGTAGCACCAGCCCATTGAAGAGAAGTCCGCCGGCCACCATCGAACAGAGGCCGACGATCGAGCCGACCGAGAGGTCGATGCCGCCGGTGACGATCACGAAGGTCATGCCAATCGCCAGGAAAGCGTTCAGCGCGACATGTTTCGCCATCAAGATCAGGTTGGCGCTCGACATGAAGTTCGGTGCGAGGATCGAGAAAACGATCAGCACGGCGAAAAGGGCGATGAAGGTGCGAAGCTTCATCACATTGAGCAGCAGCGAACCGCTGGTGGCGCTTGCGCGGGGATTGGCCTGCGGCACTGCCGTCATGATCTTAAGGTCCTTCAACAGCGATCGAGGGCGGCGTTGGGGCGGGTGCGTGGCCCTGCGCCGAAGCGGCCACGACCTTGGCTTCGGTCGCGTCGGTCCGGTCGAACAAGGCGGTCAATTTGCCGTTGCTCATGACGGCGATGCGGTCCGAGAGGGCCATGACCTCTTCGAGATCGGACGTCACGAAGATGATGCCGAGCCCCTGCGCCGCGAGCCGCCGCATGGTGAGGAACACATCCGCTTTCGCGCCGACGTCGATGCCTCGGCTCGGCTCATCCATCAGCAGCACCTTGGGACGGGTCAGCAGGGCCTTGCCGATCACCACCTTCTGCTGATTGCCGCCGCTGAGCGAACTCACCGGCAGCGCCGGGTCGACGACCTTGATCGACAGATCCTTGATGATGCCGGTGACGGCGGCCCGCTCGTCGGCGCGCTGGATGTGGATGCCACGGACGTAGCGTGACAGGCTCGCCATGGTCAGATTTTCGGCGATCGACAGGATCCCGACCTGCCCCTCGCGCTGGCGATCTTCCGGAATCAGCGCGATACCGCACTGGATGCGGCCTGCGACATCGAGCGCCTGCACGGCCTTGCCCTCGACCGTGACTTTGCCGGTTGAGTTGCGCTGACGTCCGATGATGCAATCGAGCAATTCGCTGCGGCCCGCCCCCATGAGGCCGTAGACGCCGAGAATTTCCCCGGCGCGCAGGTCGAGCGACACATGGTCGACCGCGAGGCCGCCGGTGATGCGCGGCAGGCTGATATCCTCGGCCGTGAACACGACGTCGCCGATCGTATGGCCGATGCCTTTGGCGAAATCTTTCGCGTCTTGCCCGATCATCTGGCGGACGATCCAATGCGTGTCGACGTTGGCCATCCGGTCGTGGCCGGTGATGCGACCATCCCGCAGGACCGTGATGGTGTCGCCGATGCGGATCAATTCCTCGAGGCGATGCGAAATATAGACGATCGCGACGCCCTGTCGCTTGAGGTCGGCGATGACGCGAAACAGCACCTCGACCTCGGTGGCGCTGAGCGCCGAGGTCGGCTCGTCCATGATGAGGATGCGGGCGTTCTGCGACACCGCCTTGGCGATCTCGACGAGCTGCTGCTGGCCGATCCGCAGATCCTCGACCATAGCGCGGGGATCGATGTCGGTTTGGAGCCGCCTCATCAGATCGCCGGCGCGGCGAATCTGTTCGGCATGATCGATGCCGCGCAACCCGCGCCGGATTTCACGCGTCGCAAAGATGTTCTCGGCCACCGAGAGATTGCCGAACAGGTTGAGTTCCTGAAACACCATGCCGATGCCGCAGGCCACCGCATCAGCTGTCTTGTTGAAATGTACCTGTTTGCCATCGAGCATGATGCGGCCGAGCGTCGGTTGCTCGACGCCCGCAATGATCTTCATCAGGGTCGATTTACCGGCGCCATTCTCGCCCACCAGCACGTTGACCAAGCCCTTACGGACATGGAACGTCGCATGTTTGACCGCCAGCGTGCCTGAGTAAGCTTTGGAGACGTCATCGAGCGTTAGGATGATGCCGTTCAGATCGAGGTCCGCCGTGGCGCTTGTCTGGTCGGACGCGCTCACGGCTTGGCCCCGACCGTGATCTCGACCGGGGTGAAGAGCGGCGCGGCGCCGGCAGCTCCGGCCTGAAACGCGCCGAGGGCGGTCACGTGAGCGCCGATGAGATCCTGTCGCGGCACTTTGGCGAGCGCCGTCGCATTGGCTTTCGCATTGAGCGACTTGCCGAATTGGGCGTAATCGACCTGGTTCTTGAACGAACCGAACGGTCTGGTCGTGACCGTGTCGCGGATCGTCGTCCCGCGCACCACCGGCCCGATCTGCACCGTCACGAGCTTCCCCGCTGCCGTCTTGATGTCGAGCGTCGCGGCGCGGGACTCGGTGTTGGCGGCCGTCACGGTTCCGTCAAGCTTGGCCACATAGGTCCAGGGGCCACCCGTTGCCGTCTCGCGAAAGCCGAAACGGTCGCCGGCCGCATCTGGATTGGCCGCAATCGCAGCGGCGACCTCATCATAAGGGCCGGCCTTGGTTCGCAGCGCGGGAAGGATCGTCGTGTCCCAATCCGTATCGACCATTTTGGCCGGATCGAAGGACGCATCGTTGATGAAGACCGATGTCGCGGTCTGCGAGGGGTCGACAACGGCCGTCTTCTCGATCTTGCAACCCGCAAGCAAGGCCGCGACACCGAGGCAGGGCAGAAGGAAAACGCGCATCGATCACCGTGCTTAGGGGCGGGGGAGGGAAGCGCCGCACGGGCGCCTCCCGGTCACGTCTCAGGGCTTGAGCTGGAAGGTCTCGAGCATCGGAGCATTCGCCTTGGTGATCAGCACGCAATCCATCAGCTGCTTCTCGGGCTGGCCCGTCGATTTGGTCTTGAGATACTGGTCGGCCTGCTCGACGGCCATCTGGGCTTGGCGGAATGCCGGCTGCAAGACGGTCGCCTTGATGGTGCCGGCCATGATCTGGTCACGCACGTCGTTCGAGCCATCGAAGCCGACCACGATCACGTCCGGGCGGTTCGCGGCCTTCAGAGCGGCTTGCGCGCCCATGGCCATCGTGTCGTTGCCGGCGATGACGCCCTTGAGGTCGGGATGCGCCTGCAGCAGGGCTTCCATCTTGGTGAAAGCCTCGGGCTGGCTCCAATTGGCCGATTGCGTCGCCAACATCTTCATGTCGGGATAATCGTCCATCACGTCGTGATAGCCCTTTGAGCGAATATGCGCGTTGACGTCGGCGTCACGGCCGGTGAGCTCGACGTATCCGCCCTTTTCGCCCATGGTCTTCACAAATTCCTGGCCGCCGAGTTGGGCGCCTTGGTAGTTGTTCGACACGATCTGCGACACTGCGATGCCGGTCGCATTGATCTCACGGTCGATCAGAAACGAGGGAACGCCGGCCTTTTTGGCGTTCTGGACGGCCGCGACGCTGGCGTCCGATCCGGCATTGTCGAGAATGATGGCCTTTGCGCCGCGCGTCACGACGCTGTCGATCATCTGCAGCTGCTTGCTGGTGTCGTCGTCATGCGACAGCACGATCGTGTCGTAGCCGAGCGCCTCGGCCCGGGCCTTGGCGCCATCCGCTTCCGCCTTGAAGAACGGATTGTCGAACGATGGCGTGATGATGGCGATGAGATCCTTGGCCTGGGCTTGTGCCCCGAACAGGACGGTGCTGGCCATGAGCGCACCGAGAATTGCCCGCTTCAACATTGTTATGGTCCTCCCGTGATGATCGTTGTGGGTTGTCTTGTCGGGCCTTCGTGGGATGAGGCCGCTTGGTCGGTGCCGGCGCGTCAGGTGATGCGCTGGATGCTCGCCGCGATCTCCTGCGGTTCGAACACGCGTTTCCAATCATCCTTCATGAGCACCGGCTTGCCGAATTCGATGGCCTTGTTGCAGGCATCCGAGAACAATCCTGGCCGTTCCTCGAAGATGACCGAGGCGAGCACGTTCATATGACCGAGCAGGAAGTCGCGGGCGGCATCCTTCGGCACGCCGCGGGCGATCACGTCGTCCATCGCGTCCTTCATGACGACCAGCAAGGTGGCGCAGACCGTTTCGGACAGGCCAGGTTCGAGCAATGCCATCTGCTCGACGGTGACGCGATGCGAGCGCATGACCGGCGCCCAAATCACCTTGGCGATCTCCTCGCCGAGCGCGTAGGCGCTATCCGGACCCTGCATCAGCGAACTGACGATATGCTGCTTGGCCGCGACGCCCCCAAAATAATCGGTCTTCGCCTCCATGTCGGTTTCGTCGTTGAAGATCGGCGGATGGCACGGGTGGGTGACGAAATAAATGAGATCCGCGCGCTCCGGCAGATGCCCTGCAAAGGGCGCGGCGGCGTCCAGCGCCACCACCATCGTGCCCGCCTTGAGGCTGGGCGAGATGGCATGCGCCACCTTGCCGATGATCGTGTCGGGAACCGCGAGGACGACGACGTCCGCGCCGTCGAGCGCTTGATCCTGCGGCACACAATCGATGCCAAGGTCATTCTTCAGCCGCGTGCGGCCAGCGTCGCTGACCTCGATATGCCTGACCTCGAACCGTGATCCCTTGAGGTTGCTGGCGAGCCGGTAGCCCATTTTGCCGCCGGCACCGAACAATGCAATCACGGTCATCGCGTCTCGCTCCCTAAGCGCATCGCCGTGGCGGCTGCGCTCGATGCTGCACAATCGAGCGGAGTGTCACGGGGAGGGCTTGGCGCACGATCCCTGTTCGGCACCGCTCTTGCGCCTCTCATCAACCGTATTCAAAACTGGTATGATGAGTCAACCAGATAACGGATGAGACGATGCGTTGCGACGAGGCGACCTGCTGGCGTAAGCACGAGCGCAACAGCATCAAGGCGATTCGCGATGTCGCAATGGCGAGACCAGAAGAACGAACAGGCGCGCGCACGGCTTTTGAAAGCCATGCCGCCGATCTTTCCCACGGCGGTGTCGGTCCACGCATTCGGCCGGTCGCTCATTCCGCCGCTGCCGCGCCTCGCCGTCGCGAGTTATTGGCGCGCGCATCCGGTGCGGGCCGACCGGTTGTCGCGGGCTTTGGCGCAGCGCAGCGGCGCGCCCGAGGGCTGGACGTGGCGACTGTCGACCGCGCCGGAATCGGGGTTGCCGATGAGCTTTCGCGTGCCGCCGGCGCCTTATCGCGAGAGCGCGCTGACACGCGGGGCGGGCCATTGCTGCGTCTGCGGTCAACCGGTCTTTAAATTTGGCTGGCACCGAGATCTATGGGGCGATGGAAAGCCCAATACCCGTGCCCGCTGGCATGCCTGCTGTGTGGAAGCCTGGCGTCTTTGGCTCGCGCCGACCGCGCAGGCGAAAGTGCTGCGGCGGCTGCAGAAGCGGAAATGCCCGGAAACCGGAACGCGCCTTTTGCGCGCCGCCGAGGTCGATCACCGGACGCCGCTGTTCGAGGTGTGGCGCGATCACCGGGAGGTGAAGTGGCCCGCGCTTCTCGCCTATTGGGGGTTCCCCAACCTTCAGGCCATCAACCGGGCCTCGCATGTCTCGAAATCCGCCGCCGAAGCGGCCGGGCGCGCGACCCGACGTGCCTCGGCGGCAGAAACCATCCTCACATGAAGATGTTTTCGCCCTTGATGTCGGTGTAAAGCGCCGCGACTTTCTCAGCGTAGCCGTTGTAGATCATCGTCGGGCGGCGTTCGCTCGTTCCAAGCACTTCCTCGGTAGCCTGGCTCCAGCGTGGATGCGGCACACCGGGGTTCACATTGGCCCAAAAGCCGTATTCGTTGCTGGCGAGTCCCTGCCAGAATGTCGTCGGGCGCTTGTCCGTGAATGTGATCTTGACGATCGATTTCGCCGATTTGAACCCGTATTTCCACGGCAGCGCCAAACGCAACGGCGCCCCCATGGCTTTCGGCAGCGGCTTGCCATAGGCGCCCGTCACCATGAAGGCGAGGTCATTGGTGGCTTCTGCCATCGTCAGACCCTCGACATAGGGCCACGTGTACACAAAACCGCGCTGGCCCGGCGCCATCTTGGGATCCAGGAACGTTTGCACCTGGATATATTTGGCCGAGCCGAGCGGCTTGGCGAAATCGACTAGGGCCTTGACCGGAAAGCCGGTCCACGGCACCGCCATCGACCAAGCTTCGACACAACGGTGCCGGTACAATCGCTCCTCGAGCGGCATTGCCTTGAGAAGATCGTCGATCGCGATCTCCTTCGGCTTGTCGACCATTCCATCGATCGACACCATCCAAGGCCTGATCTTCAAGGCTTGCGCCGCATCGGCGATATGCTTGGTCTCGCCATATTCGTAGAAGTTATTGTAGTTCGTGTTGACGGCTTCCGGCGTCACAGCTTGCGAAATCGTATAGGCCGGGTTGGCTTTCGCCGGGTAGAGCGAGGCCGACGGATCGACTTCGCCGGCCGCCATGGCGCTTCTGGGAAGCCCGATCATTCCGGTGCCGATGGCCGCACCTGCGAGGGCGGCACCAGCCACGAAGGACCGGCGATTGAGGAAGACGTGTTCGGGTGTGGCGTCGCGCTCGGCGATCGACCATGTTTCACGGTGACGGATGAGCATCTTTGGTCCTCGTAAGCGCGCTGACGTTGGGCCTTGAATAGAAACGCGCAAACGTGGCGTTTATTCCACCGCTGCGGCTCAATGCCCCGATTTGACGATCGTCATTCTGGTCGTGCCGACCCCTATGAACAGATACGACACGTCGCCCGTCATCGTTACGGTCGTGGACGAGATTTGTTCGAGCCGGTCGTCGAACGACAAAGTCCAGATCTTGCCGGTCGGGAGCCGCGTCTTCGCGGTATATTTCATCCGTATCGTGTCTCCCTCCTGCGAAATAGCAGCTTCGCCGATGAGGTCGTCGCGGTGACCGACGAGGCGCCCGTCGGCGGTCTTCTCGAAGGTCCAGACGATGTGTTTTTTTTCGCCGTCCGTATAGAGGAGGTCTTCGATCAGCGTACCGCGCGGGCCGTCCCAATTGGCCTTCATGGTGGCTTTGAATTCGCGATGCGTGCTTTCGCGATTGTTATCGACGCTGCCGGTTCCGTTGAGACTCCCTTTGAAGAACGTGTCGAGCCGCAGCGGCTCCGCTCTGGCGACTTGGGGCAGCAGCAGGCTGGCCAGCACGGCAGGTGCGAGATATCGAATCATTCAGGGTTCCGACGTGAGAGATTGGGTCATCCGGCGCCGGGACGGCCCTGCATCGACAGGGCGATGGCCCAGAGCGTGCGGAGTGCGAGGCTCTGGGCAAGGCCCGGTTCGCGCCTCGCCTTTCCGACAGCCTCGCCGAGCCGCATCACGGCGCGGCCCAGTGCTTCGCCGCTGCCGAGCTTCAATTGGCGTTCGATCGCCGATTTACGTTTAAACGAGATGCCGACGCGGGCCGCGGTGCCCATCACCTGATCCAGCGATGCGCCCCCGATGAGGTCAAGCTTGGCGCGATGCAGCCATGTGGCGTGTCGCAAGGCGAAGCCGAGCAGCACGCCGGCCTCCCCGCCGTGGCCAAGCACCCGCCTGGCCGCCTGTTCGATGGCCGGAAGATTGCCGGTGAAGGTGGCGTCGATCAGCGCATCGGTCGCGATGGCGGATGCGTCGGCCACCACGGCTTCGACATCGTCGAGCGTGATGGCGGGCCGGCCGTGGGCATAAAGCGTCAGCTTGGCGATCTCGGATCGGCTGGCCAGCCGATCCGCGCCGAGCAGAGCCGCCAGCATCTGCTTGGCGGCGGGCTCGATCGTCATACCCGCCTCGGCCGCTTCGGCGTCGATCAGCCGAAGCACGTCGCGCTCCTCGTCCGGATAGCATTCGATCGCGACGGCGGTCCGACCGCGCTCGAACAGCTTGCGGAGCGGCGCGTCCTTCTTGAGGTTGCCGGCCTCGACCAGAACCGGGCAGGGGGAGCCGGACCCAAGGTGATGCTCGAGCGCTGGAACGAGCGCCTTGGCGCCCGCATCGACCAGAATGGCGCGCTTGCCGCCGAACAAGGGGATCGTATTGGCCTCGTCGGCGAGGCGGCCCGGATCGCTCGCCACATCGTCTCCGGAAAGCCGCACCATCTGAAACGGGTCGTTCGGATCGTCGACCAGCAGCTTGCCGATCCGGCGCACACGTTCGCTCACAAGGCCGAGGTCGGTGCCGAAGACGAGATAGGCCGAAAAGCCCGCGACATCGCGAGCCATGAACCGGTCCGCCTCGTGGCTTTTGATCGCGACCATTCCGCTGTGTTCCGGCGCGCTTTAGCTGCGCGTCGCCAGCGCCGTCGACAGCCTGATGGTGATTTGGTCTGCGATCACCTTGGCGTTCCTGATCTCGGCGTCGCGCGCGGCGCGAATGTTGGCGAAGCGTTGTTCGGAGCGGTTGTAGGTCGCGGCGCTCGTCACCGTGCCTTGCGTAATCGGCTTGCCACCGCCGGCGGGGGTCAGCACGTAATTAATATCGGTCACGACCGTGGCGGCGGAGGCGCGGCGCGTCACCGTATCGATCAACGCCGATTGCACGCGTTCCTTCGTGGTGAGGGCGAGACGGTATTTCGGCGCCGGGCTCGACCCCGTGCCGTTGAGGTCGGTGATCAATTCATCGACCACGTAATGGCCGAGCAATTCGGGTGCTGGATCGATCGCGATGGCTTGGAGTTCACTGCTCAGGTGCCCGTTCATGCTGCCGTAAAGTGGCGTGAAGCAGCCCGCCAGCGAGAGCGACAATCCGAGCGCCGCGACAGCCTTGAGGGAGCGCGACAGGGCGATCCGGCGATTAAACCACGACATTGACGATCCTCATCGGCACGATGATCACCTTTTTGGGTGTCCGGCCTTCCAGCGCGCGCTGAACGCTCTCGAGGCCCAAGGCGGCTGCGGTCACGGCGACATTGTCGGCGTCGCGAGCGATCGTGACATCGGCCCGCTTCTTGCCGTTGATCTGCACCGGCAAGGTGATGCTGTCTTCCACCACGATCGCATGATCGGCAACCGGCCAGGGCGAAGCGGACACCAGCGTGTCATGGCCGAGAGCGGCCCACAGCGTCTCGGCGAGATGCGGCATGAACGGCGAGGTCACCAGCACCAGGATGTCGGCCGCCTCTCGAAAGGCGGCGGCGAGGCCTGACGCGAGTTCCGGCGTCTCGATCGCGGCGATCGCGGCCGACAGCGCGTTCGAGAGTTCGTAGATATGCGCGACGCATCGATTGAACCGGAGGCGCGCGAGATCCTCCTCGATCCGGATCACAGCCTTGTGGGCAGCCTTCCGCACGCCGAGCGCCTCGACGCTGGGCGATACCGACGCGTCCTCGGAGGTTGCCGCTTTGCCGAGTTCAGCCAGCTCGCCGGACAGGCGATAGAGGCGCTGCACGAATTTAGCGGCGCCCTGGACGCCTTCCTCGGTCCAGATCACGTCGCGCTCGGGCGGGCTATCGCTCAGCACGAACCAGCGAGCCGTGTCGGCCCCGTAGGTCGCGATGATGTCGTCCGGATCGACGATGTTGCGTTTCGATTTCGACATCTTCTCGATAGCGCCGATCCGCACCGGAGCGCCGCCGTCGATCAGGGTGGCGCGCCGGTCGGCGCCCACGCCCTCGATATTGATCTCCTCCGGCGAGACCCAGGCGCCCGCTTCGGAGCGATAGGTCTCGTGCACCACCATGCCTTGCGTGAACAGGCCGGCGAACGGCTCGTCGAGGTCGAGCATCCCGACCTTCTTCATGGCGCGGGTAAAGAAGCGCGAATAGAGCAGATGCAGAATCGCATGTTCGATGCCGCCGATATATTGATCGACCGGCAGGAAGCGATTGGCGACGCTTGGCGTGGTCGGGTCCGTCTCGTTCCACGGGTCGGTGAAGCGGGCGAAATACCAGGACGAATCGACGAACGTATCCATCGTATCGGTTTCGCGCCGGGCGGGCCCGCCGCATTGCGGGCAGGCGACGTGCCGCCACGTCGGATGCCGGTCGAGCGGGTTGCCCGGCTGGTCGAAGGTGACGTCCTCGGGCAGCTTGACCGGCAGATCGGCGACCGGAACCGGTACGGTGCCACAGGCATCGCAATGGATGATCGGGATCGGGCAACCCCAATAGCGCTGCCGCGAAATACCCCAGTCGCGCAGCTTGTAATTCGTCTGGCGCTTGGCCTGCGGCGCATTGCCGATCACTTGTGCTTCGAGCCGCGAGGCGACCTGATCGAAGGCCGCATCCGTCGTCAGTCCGTCCAAAAATCGCGAGTTGATCATTAGGCCGTCGCCCGTGAAGGCCTCGGCTCCGACCGCGAATGTCGCGGCGTCTTGATCGGGCGGGCAGACGACCGCGACGACCGGCAGGCCTTTGGCCCGGGCGAAGTCGAGATCACGCTGGTCATGCGCCGGGCAACCGAAGATGGCGCCCGTGCCATATTCCATCAGCACGAAATTCGCCACATAGACCGGCAGGGTCCAGCTCGGGTCAAGCGGATGCACGGCCCGTATGCCGGTGTCGAAGCCCTTCTTTTCGGCCGTCTCCAGCGCCGCTACCGACGTGCCGAGCCGCTGGCATTCGGTGACGAACGCGGCCAACGCCGCATCGCGGGCCGCCGCCGCTGCGGCGAGCGGGTGATCCGCCGCGACCGCGATGAAGCTCGCGCCGAACAACGTGTCGGGGCGGGTCGTATAGACCTCGACATCCGGGGCGCCGTCGACCGTGGTGGCCGGATCGAGCGCGAAGCGGACCGACAGCCCCTCCGACTTGCCGATCCAGTTGCGCTGCATCAGCCGTACTTTTTCGGGCCAATTCTCCAGCCGGTCGAGCGAGACCAGCAGATCCTCTGCATAATCCGTGATCTTCAAAAACCACTGAACCAGTTCACGCTGCTCGACGAGTGCGCCTGAACGCCACCCGCGACCGTCGATCACCTGCTCATTGGCCAAAACGGTCTGATCGACCGGGTCCCAATTCACCTTGGACTTGCGACGATCGACGAGGCCTGCCTTGAGAAATTCGAGGAAGATCCGCTGCTGGTGCTTGTAATAAGACGGGTCGCATGTTGCGACCTCGCGCGACCAATCGAGCGAGAGGCCGATGTTTTTCAACTGACCTTTCATGGTCGCGATATTGGCGTAGGTCCATGCGGCCGGATGCGACTTGTTTTGCATCGCCGCATTCTCGGCCGGCATGCCGAACGCATCCCAGCCCATCGGATGGATGACGTTGTAGCCCTTTGCGCGACGGTAGCGCGCCACGACATCGCCCATCGCGTAGTTCCGCACATGGCCCATGTGGACGCGGCCGGACGGGTAGGGGAACATCTCGAGGACGTAGTATTTCTCGCGCGGATCGTC
Source organism: Lichenihabitans psoromatis (assembly GCF_004323635.1). NCBI lineage: Bacteria > Pseudomonadati > Pseudomonadota > Alphaproteobacteria > Hyphomicrobiales > Lichenihabitantaceae > Lichenihabitans > Lichenihabitans psoromatis. Next base: position 270,823 of record NZ_CP036515.1, on the reverse strand, counting down.
GTTCGAGGCGCGGAAAATTTCGCGCGTCGCCCAAACCTGTTGCCAATGCGGTTCGGCTTCGCGGGCGTTGTAACGTTCGGTCAATCGATCCCCGGAGGGTGCTCGGCACCCGGACTTTGGTGGTGGTGGCTGTCAGCGGCAGTGAGCATGAAAGGGGTGCCGGGTCAATTCGGCGATCGCCTGGCGAGAGGCGGTGCGCGCGAGCGGCCCGATCCCGGCCAGACCTTGACGCCCCAGCCAAATGCCGGTTGAGGTCTCGGCTCGTGTCACGGATCAGGACGGCCTCTCATGTCGATTGCGGAAACAAGCCTCGACCGGCTTCACGGCATCCAGCACCGCATCGTGCAGGCCGCGCGCGACGCGGACCGTGATCCGTCGACCGTGACTTTGGTGGCCGTCTCCAAGACCTTTGGGGCGGACGACATGCTGCCGCTGATCGGGGCCGGGCAACGCGTGTTCGGCGAAAATCGGGTGCAGGAGGCCAAGACCAAATGGCCGGCGCTGCGGGAGCAGACGCCCGACCTCGTGCTGCATCTGATTGGTCCCCTGCAATCCAACAAGGCGCGCGAGGCGGTCGAGATCTTCGATGTCATCGAAACGGTGGATCGTCCGAAGATCGCCGAAGCGCTAGCGGCGGAGATCGCGCGCCTCGGAAAGACCCCGCGCTTGCTCGTGCAGGTCAATACCGGAGCCGAGCCGCAAAAAGCCGGGGTACTGCCGCAAGACGCCGATGCGTTCATCGCCATGTGTCGGCAAAGCTATGGCCTGACCGTGTCGGGTCTGATGTGTATTCCGCCCGCCGACGAGCAGGCATCGCCGCATTTTGGGTTGCTGGCTCAGATCGCCAAGCGCAACGGCGTATCCGACCTGTCGATGGGCATGAGCCACGATTTCGAGCTTGGCATCCAACTCGGCGCGACGCATGTGCGGGTTGGCAGCGCGATCTTCGGGGTCCGGCCCAAGCCGGACATCTAGTCCGGGCAGCGTCCGACACTGAACAGAGCCTTCAGCCCGCAGGACGAACGAAGCAGCGCGCCGCCCTCATGCCCGACGCCGGGTGCGATCAGCACCGGGATGGTCAGGCCTGGATGTCGCGCTTCGAGATACGCCGCGAAATGACGCCCCCGCGCAAGGCGGTCGGGGCCTTGCGCTTCGGCCGCGCAGCTCGTGTCGAGTGCCGCCTGATCCGGATCGTCGTCGGCACCCCCGAGCAGCATCGTCACATCATGCTGGATATAGCGGCGCTCGAGCGCCGGCACGTCGAGCGATGCGATCGCGGGCGGCCTGTCCGCCATGCCATATTTCCAACGGTTTACGGCTGGACACATGGCCGTGTCCGCGGCTGCGAAACCGCCGGTCGTCACGGGCCGCGCCTCGTCGAAATAAGCGTAGGATGACGGATCGGCCACGACGAACCGCACTGCCACCCCGGCCTTGGACAGGGTCTCCGGGCTGGTCGTGACGATGGCGAAGCGCTGCACCATCTGGGCGCCACCCGAATGACCCGCGACGACGATGCGGGTGAGATGTGGAAACAGTACGCGATCCGCCAGCCGCGCCAGGATAGCGTCGAGCGCCACGAAACTCGCGACACCGGCTGTCTCGTCCGGCGCATCGTCCATCCAATCGTTGCCGCGCCACGTAAGGGTGCCGGGCGGCAGATCGATCTGACGCTCATCATGGCCGCGTAGAAATTGCGGCGCGATCAGCAAGGTGTCGGCTGTTGCCGCTGCATCTTGCGCCGCAGCTTGGAGTGACTGGAAGTACGGAACTGCATCGCGGTTCTTGCCATGCACGATGATGACGGCGCGCGTGATCGCTGGAAGCGGCCGCGACCAATCCGCCGATATCGCGAGAGGCAGGAGCCCCCCGGCGATTCGCATCTGCTCCGGCGCGAGTTCCGGCGCTGCCCGCTCACGCGCATCGAGCCGCGCCGGCAGCGCCGCGGCCGTAACGAGGACTCCGGCGATGACGGCCCGCCGAAGCCAGGACATCAAAGTTCGACCCAGGTCGCCCCGGACTGCGACGACCGCAGGGCGGCCTCGATGAAAGCCAGTCCCTTCACCCCATCGTCAAGCGTTGGATAGATGACGTCATGTCCGGCCGTATGGCCGTCGCGCGCCGCCAGAATGGCCTCGGCGGCTTCCGAGTAGATCGTGGCGAAGGCTTCGAGGTAGCCCTCGGGATGACCGGGTGGGATGCGCGTCGCCCGTGCGGCATCCGGGCCGGTGCCCGGGCCTCCGCGCGTCAGGATCTGCTGGGGTTGGTTCAGCGGCGACCATAACATCCGGTTGGGTTCGGCCTGGACCCATTCGAGACTGCCCTTGCTACCGTAGACCCGCACCTTCAGGCCATTCTCATGGCCCGGCGCAACCTGGCTGGCCCACAGCATGCCCCGCGCGCCATTTGCATAGCGGAGCAGGATCTGGGCATTGTCGTCGAGCCGGCGTCCCGGCACGAAGGTGGTCAAGTCGGCCAAGAGCGATGTGACCGGAATGCCGGTGATGAAGTCGGCCAGATTGTACGCGTGGGTCCCGATGTCGCCGATGCAGCCTCCCGCGCCCGACCGCGCCGGATCGGACCGCCATTCGGCCTGTTTGTGGCCGCTGTCCTCGATCTTCTCAGCCAGCCAATCCTGCGGATATTCGACCTGAACGATGCGGATGTCGCCGAGTTCGCCGTCGCGGACCATGGCGCGGGCTTGTCGGACCAGCGGATAGCCGGTGTAGTTATGCGTGAGAACGAACACGCGGCCGGACCGCTCGGCCAAAGCCTTGAGGTCGAGCGCCTCAGCCAGCGTCGTCGTCATGGGCTTGTCGCAGATGACATGGATCCCGGCTTCGAGAAAGGCGCGTGCCGCCGGTGCATGCATATGATTGGGCGTCACGATCGCGACCGCCTCGATGCCATCGGGGCGAGCGGCCTCATCCCGCGCCATGGTGGCGAAATCGCCATAGCTCCGGTCGGGTGCGAGCCCGAGCGCTGCGGCGGAGCGCATGGCCTTCTCGGGCGTGGACGACAGCGCGCCAGCCACGACCTCGAAGCGATCGTCGAGGCGGGAGGCGATCCGATGGACTGCGCCAATGAAGGCGCCTTCGCCGCCCCCCACCATCCCGAGGCGAATGCGTCGGCCTGAAGTCTCACTGCGTCCGTCGATCATGGCTGGTCCTCCCATCGGGTCACCGTCGCGGCGGTGTTGTGCCACGATTATGAGATTCCGCGCCATCGGTCACCTCGGCAACGGCGCGCTGCCTGTCGGGCGATCAGCCGCGCCTCGGCGCGCAAGCGCGGGCTTCAAGCCGTCGCCATCCGGTGCTAAAGGCACGCTTCAGATCCGGCTATCGACACCGCGCGAGGTCCCCGAATGATCGATCTTTTCTATTGGCCGACCCCGAACGGACATAAGATCACGATGTTTTTGGAGGAGACGGGTCTCCCCTACACGCTGAAAACCATCAACATCGGAACCGGCGAGCAGTTCAAGCCGGACTTTCTAACGATCGCGCCGAACAATCGCATGCCCGCGATCGTCGATCACGCGCCGGACGGCGGCGGCGAGCCGATCTCCGTGTTCGAATCCGGTGCAATTCTCGTGTATCTGGCCGAGAAGACGGGGCAATTTTTGCCGAAGGATCTCCGTGGCCGAACGCAAGTCCTCGAATGGCTGTTCTGGCAGATGGGCGGACTTGGACCCATGGCGGGGCAAAATCATCACTTTTCGGCTTACGCGCCCGAGAAGATCCCTTATGCCATCGATCGTTATGTGAACGAGACGAACCGCCTTTATGGGGTGCTCGACCGACAGCTGGCGGCCGCCGATTACGTCGCGGGGGATTATTCGATCGCCGACATGGCGGCTTATCCCTGGACCGTCAACTGGCAGCGGCAGGGTCAACAGCTGGATGATTTCCCGAACGTGAAGCGCTGGCACGAGACCATCAAGGCCAAGCCGGCCACGGTGGCGGCCTATGCCAAAGGCGATGCTGTGAACCGCCCGGCCGAGATGACCGACGAGCAGAAGAAAATTCTGTTCGGCCAAACCGCAGCCTCGCTCGGCACGAAAGCCTGAAGCCGGGGCAGGACCTAGATTCGCGCAATTCCTGCGCGACCGACCAATGGAGATGATCATGGGACAGGATATCAAGCTGACGGCCTCCGATGGCTTTGTGCTCGATGCCTATAAGGCCGTGCCGACCACCACGCCGCGGGGCGGCCTCGTGGTGCTGCAGGAGATTTTCGGCGTCAATCATCACATCCGCTCGGTCGCGGACCGTTTTGCCGCTGAGGGTTATCTCGTCGTGGCCCCGGCGATCTTCGATCGTGCCAAGCCCGGCGTGCAGTTGAACTACGATCAGGATGGGATGCAGGAGGGCATCGCGCTCAACAAGCAGACCAAGCATGCGGATACCATGAAGGACATTGCGGCTGCGGTCGCGGCGGCCAGTGAAGCCGGCCGGGTCGGTGTCATCGGCTATTGCTGGGGCGGGACCCTGGCCTATGCGGCGGCCTGCGACCTGCCGGGCGTTTATGCGGCCGTCGGCTATTACGGCGGCGGGATCGTCAACATGCTGGATGAGAAGCCGACCGTGCCGTTGATGCTGCATTTCGGCGAGCACGACGATCATATCCCGATGAGCGACATCGAGAAAATCAAAGCCGCCGAGCCCTCCGTACCGGTGTTCACCTACCCGGCCGGGCATGGCTTCAACTGCGATGAACGTGGCAGCTACGATAAGGCCAGTGCCGATCTCGCGCTGAGCCGCACCTTGCCGTTCCTGCGCGAAAACGTCGGCTGATCCACGTTTGACGTGAGGGTCGGCTTGCGAAATTTGTGCAATCCGACCCTCTTGAACCACCGGATCGACACACCTAAATCTGGTTTGCGCGGGCCGTAATGGACGCGCTTACCTGATTGCTTCGGAGCACGAAGCCCCGGGGCACATGTCGCTTTTCGGAGGATATGTCATGCGTCAATATGATCTTGCACCGCTGTACCGCTCGACCGTCGGTTTCGACCGGTTGTTTTCCCTTATCGATCAGATGTCGGGTGTCGAAGGCGCGGCGCCATCCTACCCCCCCTACAATATCGAGCGGACCGGCGAAAACGCGTATCGCATCTCGGTCGCGGTTGCCGGCTTTTCCGAAAACGACCTGACGATCGAGACGCGTGAGAACACGCTTTTGATTCGCGGGTCCAAGGCCCCCGTCGAAGGCGATGCCGTCAAGGTCGAGGTGCTGTACCAGGGCATTGCGGCACGGGCGTTCGAGCGACGCTTCCAGCTTGCCGACCACGTTCAGGTGACGGGCGCGATCCTCGAGCACGGTCTCCTGCACGTCGATCTCGTCCGCGAGATCCCGGAGGCGCAGAAGCCGCGTCAGATCGCCATCGGATCGAGCGGGCCGCGCATTGTCGCGGCGAAAGCTGCCTGACCCGGTCAGACCGGTGTCGAGGGCGTCCCGAAAGGGGCGCCCTTTTTGTTTGCTGCAATGTTGCGAACGACAGGTTTTATTCGTCTTCGCCGAAGCGATTGGCCAATAAATCAGCGAGAGCCTGAAGGACGCGAGCCGCATCGGGCCCCGTGGCGCTGACGAGGATGCTGGTTCCCTGGGCGGCGCCGAGCGTCAAGATGCCCATGATCGACAGGCCGCCGACAGTGTCGGTCCCGCGGGTGACACGGACTTCGGCATCATAGGCCTCGACGCAATGGACGAATTTCGCCGTCGCGCGCGCATGAAGCCCTTTCCGGTTGATGATGGGGAGCTCGCGTGACACCGCGTCGTCGCTGGTCTGGCTCATTTGCCGTTCAACACCCGGCTGGCCACATTGATATATTTGCGCCCGGCATCCTGCGCTTGGATGACCGCTTGCTCGAGATTGACGACGTCCCGAACGGACGCCAGTTTAATGAGCATCGGCAGGTTGATGCCGGCGACGACCTCGACGTGGTTGCCTGACATCACCGAAATGGCAAGATTCGACGGGGTTCCTCCGAACATATCGGTCAACAGAACCACGCCGCTGCCTTGATCGACTTCAGCGACCGCATCGACGATGTCTTGCCGACGCGCTTCCATATCGTCGTCCGGTCCAATCGTAATCGTCGCGATACATCGTTGCGGGCCGACCACATGCTCAAGTGCGGCCCGAAACTCGGTCGCGAGGCGGCCGTGGGTCACCAGGACCATCCCGATCATTGCGCGTTACCAATCATTCTCGAATATGCCAGATGCTCGCCCGCGCCGATTATCCGGCGCTATCTTGTGCATTGCGGCGAAATTGGCAAGCATATTAGAACTGTTCCGTTGTCAGCGCGAAGGCCACAGGTCCAAATAACGAAACGTTATAGAGCTGTTTTCATGTGAACCGGCTGTCGCGCGAAGTGTCAGCAGTGGAACCTTTACGCCGAGTAAGCAAAGCGTCGGCGTTGCCTCGGGAATGCGGTCGGCCTGCATCAAACCCTCGGTGTCGAGCTCGATCGCGAGACTGACCACGCAGGCAGGCTCGTGCAGGATTGCGCAGATGCCGAGCCCGCGCCATTCGATCGATCCGGCGATCGATCGGTGAGGTCGTGCGATGAGGCGATTATTCTGCTGGCTTAGCCCGATGCGATCATCGCCGACAAGGCGGGCGAAGCGATGATGGTGCGATGCCTCCGCCAACAGCGCCAGCGCCAAGCTGGACTTGCCGGCTCCTGAGCGGCCTTGGATCAGAATGCCCTGTTCGCCGACCACGAGTGCCGTCGCATGAACGAATGTGAGGGTCGCGTCGTCGGTCAAATGGCTCTCTGCGGCAGCCAGACGATGAAGCGAGCACCGGCGGTCCTCGGGATTGTCGTGCTCTGCTCCGGCTCGTCGATGTCGCGTTTGAACTCGTCGCTCCACTCCGGATGATCGTCGACACCCATCGTGGCTAGGTCGTGCTGCGGTTCCCGATTGCGCGCAAAGATGCGGCCTCCGTGTGCATCGATGATCTGACGTGAGATCGAGAGGCCCAGACCGGAATTTTGCCCAAAACCATGTTCGGGGCGATCGGTATAGAAGCGCTCGAAGATGCGCTCAAACGCATCCGCCGGAATGCCCGGCCCGGCGTCTTCTACGACGATTTCGACGCCTGCTATTCCCTCGTCACCGTCGTCGAGACAACATGAGCGAAGCAGAACGTTGACGACACCGCCCTCAGGCGAGAACGAGCGGGCATTGTCGATCAGGTTGTTCATGACTTGGCCCAGGCGCGAATCATGGCCCTCGACCTTGAAAGCGTCGTCATCCTGCTCGCCCGTCGCCTTCGGCTCGACCGTGAGCGCAATCGTCACGCCGTCATCGCGGGACACGCCATTTGCGACTTCAACGACGGCCGTCAGCAGGCGTTTGACATCGACCTGGGCGGTGGCGCCCCGCGCCAGTTCTGCGTCGAGACGCGACGCGTCGGAGATGTCGCTGATCAAACGGTCGAGACGCCTGATGTCGTGCTGGATGACCGACATGAGACGTTCACGCGATTCTTCGGATTTGATGCGCGGCAAGGTTTCGACGGCGCTTCGGAGCGACGTGAGCGGGTTTTTCAGCTCATGGGCGACGTCGGCCGCAAAGCTCTCGATGGCCTCCATGCGAAGGTAGAGTGCGCCCGTCATGTCGCGGAGCGCCCCCGAGAGGTGGCCGATCTCGTCGGAGCGGGACGTGAAATCGGGGATTTCCTCGCGAGAATTGATGCCGCGGCGCACCCGATCGGCGGCGTCGGCGAGACGGCGCATGGGACCCGCGATCGTATTGGCGAGCAGGAGCGACAGCAGAAAGGTCACGCCGGCCGCCAGCAGAAAGACGCGGAAGAACGCCCATCGTTCGGACGCGATGATGGCGTCGATATCGCCGCCCTGGGTCGACAGCAGCAGCGCGCCGCGGATGTTTTTGAAGCGTTCGATCGGCACCGCGACCGAGACGATGGTCTCGCCCTTCTTATTGACCCGCACGACATATTGCGTCGCCCCCTTGAGGGCGCGGGCGACTTCTGGAAAGCCGACGCCTTTGGCGTTGCGGCCATCGTCGAACAGGGAGACGTCGGTATGGCCGAAGCGGCGCTTGACCTCGCTCCAGGTGCGCTCGATCAGCGTTGCTTCATTTGGATCGGGGGGCGGCAGATCGGATCGCAGGATGTTGCCATGCAAGGACAGGGATCGAGAGTCGAGCAGCAACTCGCCCTCGCTGTCGAACACACGGGCGCGGGTCCGCGTCGGGGAGACAAGCCGACGCAGCACCGGGCCGATCTTTTCCGGGTTAATGGAAAATTGCAGCGACGAAGCGTCTTCGTCCGGGGCGCCGGTGCTTTGACCGGGTGCGAGCTGCAGCAGCTTCTCCGGATCGACCGTGATCGCATCGGTCTCGACTGTTGCGGACGCCGCGATCGCAGCCGCGATGATCTCGCCCTGCGTCTGCAGGCTCTGCACCCGCGCGTCGATCAGCCCTTCGCGGAACTGATTGAGATATAAAAACAGGAGCAACAGCGCTAGAAGGCCGCCGAGGTTCAAGACCACGATGCGGCGCGTCAGCGACGACGAGAGGCGTGTGGTGACGCTTCTGACGAAGCGCCGCATCCGGAGGCTGACGCTTCGTCTCATCTTCCGCCGGTCGCGACCGCCGGTCGCAGACCCCGCGCCATCTCCCCCATGCCGATCGAGCAGAACCGTCCGAAGCGAACCCGGCAGGTGACCGCCCAAAAAGCGCAAATTCAGCCTTCCTTGAAGCGATAGCCGACGCCATACAGCGTTTCGATCATCTCGAAGTCATCGTCGACCAGCTTGAACTTCTTGCGAAGGCGCTTGATGTGACTGTCGATCGTCCGATCATCGACATAGACCTGATCATCATAGGCCGCATCCATCAAGGCGTTGCGGCTCTTGACAACGCCAGGACGGGTTGCGAGCGCCTGCAGGATCAAGAACTCGGTCACGGTGAGGGTAACCGGATCGTTATTCCAGGTGCAGGTATGCCGCTCAGGGTCCATTTTCAGGGCGCCGCGCTCGAGTTGCTTGGCTTCGGATTCCTTCTGGGCCGCAGCTTCCTTTGGATTGGCGCGGCGGAGGATCGCCTTGACGCGCTCCACCAGCAGGCGCTGCGAAAAGGGCTTCCGAATGAAGTCGTCCGCGCCCATCTTGAGACCGAAGAGTTCGTCGATCTCGTCGTCCTTCGAGGTGAGAAAGATGACCGGCAAATCGGACTTCTGCCGCAGCCGACGCAACAACTCCATGCCATCCATGCGGGGCATCTTGATGTCGAAGATGGCGAGATCGGGTGGGCTTGCCTTGAGACCGTCCAGCGCCGCCGCACCATCCGTGTAGGTTTGAACGCGGTAGCCTTCCGCCTCGAGGGAGAGCGACACGGACGTCAGAATATTGCGGTCATCGTCCACGAGGGCAATGGCGGGCATGAACTTTCCTTCTCACAAGCCGTCGAGCCACATCGCCCGGGAGGGTGCGGCGTCGAACGAGCCGCGAAGACTCAATCTCGAGTGAGGCTGAAATGTGACAGCCTTTCGAAATCGCATCCTACACGATCTACCGCTTGGATATGCTTACAAAACGTTAATCTCCGGATTCTACCTGGAAATTCGCGTATTGGTCCATGTCTGCGCTTGGCGGCGCGTCCGAATTGCAGCTTTATGGGCGAATCGTCGGCGGCTACGGGCAAGCGGCTTGCATAATAAATGACAGTCTCATGTCGCCGCTACGCGGCGCATTGCTTCTTCGCCGCCTCGTTGAACCGCGACTTCGTTCGGAGCCCCTATGAACAGCACCAGCCCGATCGCGCTGTCGGTCAAAGACCTTCGCAAGAGCTTTGGGGCGCTCGAAGTTTTGAAAGGGATTTCGCTCGACGCCCATAAGGGGGACGTCATCTCGATTCTCGGGGCGAGCGGGTCGGGCAAGAGCACATTCCTCCGCTGCATCAATTTGCTCGAGACGCCGGATGCCGGCGCCGTGACGGTCGCGGGCGAGACCATCGTGATGCGGAAACGGAGCGGCGGCACCAGCGAACCGAAGGATCGCCGTCAGGTCGATCGCATCCGAACCCGCCTCGGCATGGTGTTCCAGGGATTCAATCTCTGGTCGCATATGACCATTCTGCAGAACGTCATCGAGGCACCGTTGCACGTTCTCAAGCGGCCGAAGGCCGAATGTATCGAAGAGGCGGAGGCGCTTCTGGCCAAGGTCGGCATCGCCGACAAACGGCATTTCTATCCAGCGCACCTGTCGGGGGGGCAGCAGCAACGCGCCGCTATCGCGCGCGCCCTGGCGATGCGACCGGACGTGATGCTGTTCGATGAGCCCACATCCGCCCTCGATCCCGAACTCGTCGGCGAGGTGCTGCGGGTGATGCGCGCCCTCGCGGACGAAGGGCGCACGATGTTGGTGGTGACGCATGAGATGGGGTTCGCCCGCGATGTGTCCAATCGCGTGGTGTTCTTCGATCATGGCCATGTCTGCGACGATGGTGCTCCCGCAGCGCTCTTCGGCGGCGGTGCGTCGCCCCGGTTCACGCAATTCATCTCCGGCACGCAACGCCACTGATGGGAACCGGATCGATTGTCCATGCCCGACAACCAACCGGCGACTGAGCCCAATCCATCCCCGCCGGCCGCTGCTTATGATGCGCTGGGGGAAGCCAAGCGCCTGCTTCGGGACGTCCGGGCCGGTGCTCTGGCGACGCAGGACGCCGATCATCAGCCGTTTGTGAGCCTCGTCACGGTCGCGACCGCGGCCGATGGCGCGCCACTCCTGCTTCTCTCGCGGCTGGCGGCCCATACCGGGCATCTCGACACTGATCCGCGCTGCTCACTGCTCTTGACCCAAACCCGCAAGGGAGATCCGCTGGCGCATCCGCGGATCAGCATCGTCGGCCGCGCGCGACGGCTCGAGCCGGAGGGTGAGCGTGCACAGGCTCGCGCACGCTTTCTCGCCAGAAACCCAAAGGCCGCGCTCTATGTCGACTTTCCGGATTTCGGTTTCTGGACGCTCGATCTCGCGGCCGTGCATCTGAACGGCGGCTTCGCCCGGGCGGCGCGGTTCACGGGGGCCGAGGTGCTGACCGATCTTGCAGGTTGCGCACCTTTGCTCGCGGCCGAAGCCGATGCGGTCGATCACATGAACCGCGACCACACCGAGGCGCTCCGTCTTTACGCCACCGCCTTGGCGCGCGGCAAAGATGGCGCGTGGCGAGCGAGCGGGATCGATCCGGAGGGGATCGATCTCATCTGTGGCGACATGTCGGCGCGGGTTGTGTTTCCCAATCGCGTGACCGATCCCGGCGCGCTTCGGGCCGTTCTACGCGACCTGGCCGAGGCGGCGCGGCGGCGCCTCTAGCGCCCGGTTGGTGGGCATCGCTCAAAATCGAGCGAACCGCTTCATCCTCTTCTCGGACCTCTGCTGCAGCATGACCCAAGGGCTGTCATGCGATGGCCCGACCGTGATGCCGGGTGAGTTTGCAAGCAATGCGCGCTGTCGCACAGGACCGAAAGCTCGCTCGACATGGAGAAACCGAATCGAGATCAGCAAAACCTTTGATTTTCGGGCTGTGTTGTGGTAGCAACAGGAACTTAAAACTAGTTTTGCGGGCTTTTTCCCGCCCGCTTCGGTCATAAGCTCTTGAGTTCAGTTTCAGGTGGTTCAACCGCATATGTCAACCAAGCTCAATCTGCTTGGGAGCGGTTACGGTGCCGTCATGACGCGACGATGCGTCAAGCAGGCTCGTTCGACGATCTGAAGACGCTCGATGCCACTCCAGGCGATTCGCGTCCGCTTCCTCAGTCCACACGGCAGATGCGGCATGTTGAGTCTGAAAGCAAGACCTTCCGAGCAATGACGTGGCTCCTGTTCGACATCGCGTCGGCGGGCTCCAGGGGTCGATGAGGTTCAGCGGCGAGGGGTCGTCCGCCAGACGGTGACGAGCGACATCGAATGTGGGGTGAGCGGGGCAGGGGGAATGCCGGACGTGGGGATGACGGGACGGATCGAGCAACTGGGGCGCTGACGAGAGTCGGCCCTGAATGATGAACAACAGCTACGCCGCGTGATGGCATCGCCGAGGCGAACGCATGCGGCGACGGAGATGAAATCGATGACGGACAAGAGTGAGAGCGTACGGGCTCCGGCCAATAAGATCGGTGGCGATCGGATGTCGACGTTCCGGCAACCGATGGGCGGCAAGCCGGGTGCCTTCAAGCCTGATTTGACCGCCAAGCCGGTCATCAAGCCGACCGGAAAGGCGCATGGCTTCAAGGCGCAGGAATTCATCGTCTATCCGGCGCATGGTGTCGGTCAGATCGTCGCGATCGAAGAGGAAGAGGTCGCCGGTTTCAAGCTCGAGCTGTTCGTCATCAGCTTCGCCAAAGACAAGATGAAGTTGAAGGTGCCGGTTCCCAAAGTCCACAGCGTCGGCATGCGGAAGCTCAGCGAGCCGGATGTGGTCAAGCGTTCGCTCGACACGTTGACGGGCCGGGCGCGCGTCAAACGCACGATGTGGTCGCGACGGGCGCAGGAATATGAAGCCAAGATCAATTCCGGCGATCTCGTCAGCATCGCCGAAGTGGTCCGCGATCTTTATCGCTCCGACGCACAGCCGGAACAGTCTTACTCCGAGCGGCAGCTTTACGAGGCCGCGCTCGACCGGATGGCCCGTGAGATTTCGGCCGTGCAAAAGCTGACCGACAGCGAAGCTCTGAAGCTGCTCGATGAGCAGTTGCAGAAGGGCCCGCGTCGCACCGGCAAGGCCGATGCCGAGAGTGAAGCCGAGGGCGACGCTGATGCCGAGACCGAGACCGACGGCGGGGATGTCGACGAGGCAGCATAAGTCGTCGCAAGCAGCATCTGAAACCGAAAGGGCCGGCGCAAGCCGGCCTTTTTCATGAGGATGTCAATGATCGGCCGAGATTGTCTCGCCTCAGTGCTGCAGCCGAAGCCCGACCATGAACACATCCTGGCTGAAGCTCGACGCAACGGCCGTGCTGTTGAGACGCTGATGGCTGTAAGTCGCGTCGAGCACGATGGAGCGATTGAGGCTGTAACTCGCCTTGAAGGTCTCCGACAGCGTGTTTTCGACGATCGGAGACGAGATGTAATTGGTGTTCAGGTAGGTGAGCGTCCCGGTCAGGATCAGGTTTCGCATCAGGGCATGGGACACCTGCAGCGAAACGCTTCGCGACTCGGACCCGGGCGATCCAGCCACGGTGGTTTCGTTGAAGCTGGTGGCGGCCAGCAGGGTCAGGCTCGTCAAATTGGTGACGAAGTAGCTCAACGACCCATCGACCAACGGACCCTTGAGGTCGCGCAAGCGGCGATCGTCGTAGCTTCGGTTTTCGTAACCGGCCGATAATTGTCCGACCAGCAGGCGCGAGAACTCGAAGGTTGAGCCGACTCGGCCGAGGATCCCCTCGGAATCCCGCGCATAGCCGGAATTGTCGATGCGCTGATCATGCACACGCGTATCGACACCGACTTCGACGAAAGGCTTGAACCCTGGTGTGAGCTCATAGCTGGCGCGACCGATGACCCCGTAGGCGTTGAACGTCTGGTCGCCGAGCGGGATCACGGTACCGTCCGGCAGGATGCCATTCTCGTACATGGTGCGATCGAATGTGCCGTGGAGCGCCAAGGTAAGGCGCCCGAATGTGTCGCTGCCGCCGATGCTCGTCCCAAAGCTTGAGACGAGAGGCCGGTCTTTCACGGCGACGTTCAGCTCGGGCGAGCCCGGCCGCTGCGTCGTGATGGCAAAGCGGCCCTCGGCATCGAGCGCGATATCCCGCGTTGCGTCAAAGCGGTAGTCGATCGTGCCGGCCGCATCCGGCCGGTTCGCCGCAGGATTGGAAAAGAAATCGTCGTAAGCGCCATGCATATTGGCGCGAAGTTCGTTCGACGACCACAAGGACAAGAGGTCGAAGCCGCCTTCGGTGCGGCTGAACGCCGAGGATTTCACGCCAACGGCGGTCTGATCGGGATTACTGTCGAACCCGAGACTTTGCTCGATAAAGGGTGTCAGCCTCACCGTGCCGATCGTATAGCCGATCGGGGCGAATGGCGCGGGATCCGGCTTCGGGCGCCGCCGGACGTCGAGCGGAAGGGCTGCGGTGGTCGGACCGACAGGGGGAACGAACGCGCCGAGTGTGGCCGCGCGCAGTTTGGCACTGTCCGACAGGCTCGGGTAGGCCGCGAGAGCCGGAAGTTTTGGTGGTCCGACGCGGGCTTTCGCGGTGCTCAATGGCTGGGGCGCGATGGTCGACCGAAGGGCCGGGCGTTGTGGTGCCGTCGCATCGGGAGGGGTCAGGCCGGTATTCGGGTCAATCGCGGCAGGCGGCGCCGGTGTTCCAGCGTCATCAGTCAAGGCTCCGCTGCCGCGGAGGCCGGATCCTGTAAACGTGTCCGGGCCGAAGCCGCTTCCCTCGGGAGCAGGCGTCGCATCCTGCGCGAGCGCAAGCCGCGTCCCAAACCCGACCGGAGCGACGCAAAGCACCAGCGGCACCGCTGCGCGAAGCAGGCGGAGCACCCAAGTTGTTCCTGTCTGGCGAGAGGTCCTCGAACCCACGTTCCGTCCTGTCCGTTCGGTCACTCCGCCGAAATTCATGGTCTATGGTTAATGGAATTGTAGTTAAGGCCGCGTTAGCGAGCTCAGTTGTCGCTGGATGCAGGTCCGCCGCGAAGGTGATAGTGAGGGGCGATGAGCATGAAACAGCGTGCAGTCGGGCCGGGCTTCCAGCCCTCATCCACCCTTGCGATTAGCTCGGCATTGCGGACGCTGGCGACCGAGCGCGCCGGCATCGCCGCCATGGAGGCCGCCGTGGCGGCCACCGGCCCTCAGGATTTCGGCCACGTTTTCGCCGCGGTGGTCGATCTGCTGCGGGGGATTGATGGACGCGTGATTGTGACCGGCATGGGCAAATCCGGCCATATCGGACGCAAGATCGCCGCAACGCTGGCCTCGACCGGGACGGCGGCCTATTTTGTTCATCCGGCCGAAGCCAGTCACGGCGACCTCGGCATGATCCGGTCAGGCGATGTGGTGCTGGCCATGTCCTGGTCGGGCGAGACCGTCGAACTCGCCGACATCATCACCTATGCCAAGCGGTTTCGCATCCCTCTGCTGGCCGTCACCTCGAACCCCGATAGCGCGCTCGGCCGCGAGGCGGATCTCTGTCTCACGCTTCCGCGCGCCGAAGAGGCTTGTCCGAACGGCCTCGCGCCGACCACCTCCACCACCATGCAGCTCGTTTTAGGCGACGCGCTTGCCGTGGCGTTGTTGGAAGCACGCGGGTTTTCGGCGACCGATTTCAAGGTCTACCATCCCGGCGGCAAGCTCGGCGCGCGGCTCACGTTCGTGCGCGACGTCATGCACCAGGGCGATGAGATTCCCTGCGTCTCCACACAGGCCGCCATGTCGGAGGCGATCGTCGAAATGTCCGGCAAACGCTTCGGCTGTGTCGGCGTCATCGACACTGCGGGTTTGCTGGTCGGCATCATCACGGATGGCGACCTGCGGCGGCATATGGGCCCGACTCTGATGCATCAGGTCGCGGCCGATATCATGACCCGCACACCCACCACGATCGATCCCGATGCGCTGGCCGTCGAAGCTCTGGCGTTGCTCACGGAAACCCGCCGGTCCGTACTGATCGTGGCCGATCACGACAAGAGGCCGATCGGCATCCTCCATCTTCACGATCTCTATGGGATCGGGATCGGCTGACGCGACCGGGTCGATGCCGCGACGTGGTAAACAAGCGGAAACCTGTTCACCTTAAAACCTTGCTGACGTCGTGTCTCGATTGAGGCGACGCCCGGATCGGCAAGGCAAGGGAGCAACCAGGTGACGATCGACCCGCGCAAATTCGGCGCATTCGCGATGACGTCGTCGCTCCGGGCTCTTGCTGGGGCGATGGCGCTGGCGCTGGGCTTCTCGGCTGCGGCCGAGGCCAACATGGTGGTTCGCCCGAGCCATGCGGCCCTCCAGTCCCGCACCCAAAGCTTCGAGTCGTTCGTGGCGTCCCTTTGGCCTGAAGCGTCGCGTCGCGGCGTCAGCCGAGCCACATTCGATGCGGCGATGGCCGGCGTCACACTCGATCCCGCCGTGATCGACAAGACCCGCAAGCAGGCCGAGTTCGTCAAGCCGGTCGGCGATTATTTGACATCCGCCGTCTCGCAAAAGCGGATCGAGACCGGCCGCTCCAAAGCGCGCGATTGGGAGAAATGGATCGTCAAAGCCGAGAACGACTATGGCGTCGATCGTTACATCGTGCTCGGTGTTTGGGGGCTCGAAACCAATTTCGGCGGCTTCGCGGGGAATGATTACGTGGTGCGTTCGCTGGCGACGCTGGCCTACCAACGCTATCGCGGCAATTATTTCCGGAAGGAGCTGATCGCGGCTCTCGTCATTCTGCAGGAACGGAATGTCGATCCGGCCCATATGCTCGGCTCCTGGGCCGGGGCGATGGGTCAGACCCAATTCATGCCGACCAGCTTCAAGACCTATGCGGTCGATTTCGACGGCGACGGGCGCCGCGATATCTGGACCAGCGTGCCGGATGCGATCGGCTCGACCGCGAATTATCTGCACAAGCATCACTGGATCCCAGGCGAGACCTGGGGCTACGAGGTTCAACTGCCGAACGGCTTTGGCCACCCGGGGGAGGCCGGTTACAAGAGTTTCGCCTCATGGGGCGAGCGCGGCGTGCAGCGGGCAGATGGGGGCGAGATGCCTCGGAGCGGTAAGGCGGAATTGCTGATGCCGGCGGGGGCCGGCGGACCGGCCTTCCTGGTCACGCCAAATTTCAAGGTGATAAAAAGCTACAATAATTCGACCGCTTATGCGCTTGGCGTGGCCTTGCTGAGTGATCGCATCGCCGGATGGGGCCCGTTGAAGGGACAATGGCCGATGGCGTCGCGCTGACGGGTGATCGCCCTCGATCAAACCATAGGGGATGCGGGCCGCCTCGACCTTTGTTAAACGAGAGGATGCAGTGGCCTCTCGTTCGTCATTTCTTCACAGCCTCCGCAACACCCGTCGAGCGCCGCGTGGGCGCTTTGGCCTTGGCGTTTTGCCTGCTGCTTGGTGACGCTGATGGTGGTTTGGCGGCGCGGCGCAACAGTCCTGGCCCGCAACGCGGCCCGGATCAGTTGCGTCCGACGACGGCTGGATCGACCGACGCACAAACGCGACCCTATAGTGTCGCGGTGCTGGGCGATGGGTTCGCCGAAGCGCTTGCGGAAGGTTTGAGCCTCAACGCTGCCGGCCCGTCCGGCATGTCCATCCTGCAAAAGACGCATGCGCCCTATGGCTTGTCACAGGATGACCGGTTCGAGTGGCCGATCGCCATTCGCAATATGTTTGCCGCCTCAGAGCCGATCGACGCTGCCGTCATCATGATGGGCGCCAACGATACGATGCCGATCAAAGATGGCGTGACGACAGTCGAGCCGCAGACGGCGCGCTGGCGCCAGATGTATGGCGCGCGGGTCGACGCAGTCGTGGCGCTGTTTCGCGACAAGGGCATCCCCGTGATCTGGGTCGGCCTGCCGATCGTGCAAGACGACGAACTCTCGGCACAATTCGTCGCCCTCAACGAGATCGTCCGCGACCGGGCCGTCAAGGCCGGCGCGACCTATGTCGACAGTTGGGAAGCCTTCGTGGACGAGGCCGGCAAATATGCGGCGTCCGGTCCCGATCTGAATGGCCAGCCGGCGAAACTGCGCGCGTCCGATGGAATCGATTTCACCCGCGCGGGTGAACGCAAGCTCGCGAGCTTCGTCGAGGCCGATCTTCGTCGCGACCGGGAGAAAGCCAAGCCCGATGCGCCAAACGTGTCCGCCGTCATGATCCCGACGCAGCCGGGCTTCGATAACGCACTGCAAATCGATGTGAACGCGCAGATCCGGCGGGAGGCGGGCTTACCGGCTTTGCCGTCCTCCGACCCGGCGCCGCAGGGCGCAACCGGCGCGCCGCAAATCGGTCCAATCATCAGCCTCACGGCGCCCGTTGTGACGATCGGCGGCCGCCTCGCGGATGCGACATCCGGCTTGCCACGATCGGCTGATCGCGATGCGGAAGGTCTGACCGAGCGTGCCTTGGTTCAGGGCCAGCCGATCCAACCCAAGCCGAGCCGGATGGACGATTTTTCCTGGCCGCGACAATAGGCATGTCGCTTCCGATCATCGGTCTGGTCCTGCTTGCGGCCTTCATGCATGCCGGGTGGAATGCTCTGCTTCGAGGCGGTCGTGACCGGCTCTGGTCCATGGCCATCATGGATCTCGTGCTCGGGGCCGGCGGCTGCATCGTGGTGCCGTTCACCGGGCTGCCATCCGCCGCGAGCCTCCCCTATGTGATCGCCTCGGGCCTGCTCCATTTCCTCTACAATATCCTGCTGGTTCGAAGTTACAGGACAGGCGATCTCGGCGAAATCTACCCGATCGCCCGTGGTTCCTCTCCCGCGCTCGTGACGCTCGGAGCCCTAGTGCTGGTCGGCGAGCACCCCGGCGTGGCCGCGATCGCGGGCGTGTTGCTGATCACCGGCGGCATTCTGCTGCTCGCTTTGGCCAAGGGCCGCCTGCATGCGGGCAGCCTACCGATCGCGCTTGCGACGGGGGCCGCCATCGCCAGCTACACGGTGGTGGATGGCATCGGGGTGCGCCTATCGGGCGATTGGCTCGCCTATTCAGGGGCGATGTTTGCGCTGGAATTGTTGCTGCCGCTCTGGTTCGTCTGGCGCAGAGGCGTTGCGGCGGTGTATGCGCCGGCACCCGAGGTGTTGAAATCGGCGACCGGAGGCGCGGTCTCTTTCGCGGCCTATGCGGTCGTGATCTGGGCGTTGCAGATGGGCGCCATGGGCTCCGTCTCGGCCTTGCGGGAGACGAGCGTGGTGTTCGCGGCCGTTCTCGGGCGCCTCTTTCTCGGCGAAACCCTCACGGGGAAGCGGATCGCCGCCTGCCTCGTGATTGCGATCGGGGCTGCCTGTATCGCGCAAGGGTAGGCGACCTATATCGTCGCAGTGAGGCCGTCGTCCAGATAGGCGTCGATGTCGGCCCCCGCGCGGTTGTCGAGCACATGCGTGATCCAGGCCTGTCGTTCATGCGCCGCGACAGCGATTTCCCACACGCATGGGCCAAGATGCTCCGCGCCGACATCGACGAAGCGCGTCGGGTCGTCAAAGGGCGCGCGGAAGTGCCGATGGATCGTCATGTCGGCGCGGTGCCACCAGTCGAGCAGAAGCCAAACCCCTTGGAGGCCAAGGTGCAGCGTCACGAACGCGACCCCGACATCGAGACCCTGGTCCGGCGCCTCGGCGAGCACAACCGAAACTTTGTCCCAAGCCGCCTCGACGATGTCAGGAAAGTGAGCAGCCGTTCCGCGCACCGTGATGACATGCGCCTTGACACGCCAGCGCCCGATCGCGCGATGACCCTGAAAGGCGATCGCGCGAGGATTGTAGCGGTAGGAGGAAAGATCCGCCATTTCGACCCGTTTAGCGCGGCAGCGTGGTCGATCCCATCAGATGGGCGTCGACCGACGAAGCAGCTTGACGACCTTCGCGGATAGCCCAAACAACCAGCGATTGCCCGCGACGCATGTCACCGCAGGCAAAGACTTTGTCGGTGCTCGAGCGATAGACCTTCGTGTCGGCCGCGACATTGCCGCGTGCATCGAGTTGCACGCCAAGGTCGGCCAACAAGCCATCTTCGATGGGTGAGACGAACCCCATGGCCAACAGAACGAGATCGGCCCGCAGCGAGAACCCGCTATCGGGCACGGGCTGCATCTTGCCGTCGACTCGGCTGATATGCAGTTGCTTCACCTGGCCGCCATCGCCGGTGAATTCCTTGGTCAACACCGCGAAGTCGCGTTCGGCGCCTTCTTCCTGGCTCGAGGAAGTCCGCAGCTTCAGCGGCCAATCCGGCCACGTCAGAAGCTTATTCTCCTTCTCGGGCGGGCGCGGCATGATTTCGAGCTGCGTCACCGACAAGGCGCCCTGACGGATTGAGGTGCCGATGCAATCGGATCCCGTGTCGCCGCCGCCGATCACCACGACATGCTTGCCGGAGGCCAGGATGGGCGTGTTGGAGCGAACCGGCTCCTTCGAAACGCGGCGGTTCTGCTGAGGCAGAAAATCCATTGCGAAATGGATGCCGTTGAGGTCGCGGCCCGGGATCGGCAGGTCGCGCGGCTTTTCGGATCCGCCTGCCAGAACCACGGCGTCGTAATTGTCTTGTAGTTCCTGCGCCGTGATGTCGACGCCGACATTCACGCCGCAATGGAACGTGACGCCTTCCGACGACATCTGAGCGACACGCCGGTCGATGTGCCGCTTCTCCAGCTTGAAGTCCGGAATGCCATAGCGCAGCAAGCCGCCGGGCTTGGGGTTTTTCTCGTAGACATGGACGTCATGTCCGGCCCGCGCGAGTTGCTGTGCGCAGGCGAGGCCGGCCGGCCCCGAGCCGACGATCGCGATGGTTTTGCCGGTCTGGCGCGTCGCCTTTTGCGGTCTGACCCAGCCTTCTTCCCAGGCGCGGTCGATGATGGCGTTCTCGATCGTCTTGATCGTGACGGGCGAGTCGCTGAGGTTCAGCGTACAGGCGGCCTCGCAGGGGGCAGGGCAGATGCGGCCGGTAAATTCCGGGAAGTTGTTGGTCGAATGGAGGTTGCTGGCCGCCTCCTCCCAGTCGCCGCGATAGACGAGGTCGTTCCAATCCGGGATCTGGTTATTGACCGGGCAGCCGTTGTGGCAAAACGGAATGCCGCAATTCATGCAGCGTGCCGCCTGGTCCTTGGTCGATGCTTCCGACATCGGAAGCACGAATTCCTTGTAGTGGCGGATGCGATCGGAAGCCGGCGCATAGCGCCGATCGTGCCGATCGATCTCGATGAAGCCGGTGACCTTACCCATCAGCTCTATTCCCCCGCCACGGCCAACACGGGCCGGCTCTGCATCTGCGGCGCCAGTTCGGCCAGCGCGCGACGATAGTCGGTCGGCATGACCTTTTTGAAGTGGGGCAACACCGCCGCCCAGTCGTCCAGCAATGCTTTCGCTTTGGTTGAGCCGGTCAAACGCGCATGGTTGGCCACCAGTTGACGCAGCCGCTCCGCATCATATCGCGTCATGTCGGACATGATGTCGACAGGGCGCGGGAACTGCAGGTCGTTGCTCTGGTGGTAGAACCGCTCGTTGGCGTCCTCTTCGGCTTCGATCGGTTCGAGATCGACCATCGCCATGTTGCACCGCTTGGCGAAGGAGCCATCCTGGTCGAGCACATAGGCGATGCCACCCGACATTCCGGCCGCAAAATTGCGCCCGGTTTCGCCGATCACCACGACGATGCCGCCCGTCATATACTCGCAGCCATGATCGCCGGTGCCTTCGACGACCGCGATCGCGCCGGAGTTCCGCACCGCGAAGCGCTCGCCCGCGACGCCCCGGAAGTAGCACTCGCCCGAAATCGCGCCATACAGAACCGTATTACCCACGATGATCGATTGCTCGGGGACGATCTGGGTCGCGGCTTTCGGCGGATAGATGATGATCTTGCCGCCCGAGAGGCCCTTGCCGACATAGTCGTTGGCCTCGCCCTCGAGTTCCAGCGTCACACCATTGGCCACGAAGGCGCCAAAGCTCTGCCCGGCGGTGCCGTCGAACTTGATGTGGATCGTGTCGCTCGGCAGCCCGGCGTGACCGTAACGCTTGACGATTGCGCCCGACAGCATCGCCCCGGTGGTGCGGTCCGTGTTGGCGATCGTCTTCTGCACCACGATCGGCGTGCGATTGGCCACCGCTTCGGCCGTCTCGGCAATCAGCGTCTGATCCAGCACCTTGCCGAGATTGTGGTTCTGCGTCTCGGTGCAGCGGATGCCGACGCCCTCGGGCGCATCCGGCTTGTGGAACAGCTTGCTGAAGTCCAGGCCATTCGCCTTCCAGTGATCCATCGCGGTTTCGCGATCGAGCATCTGCATCTGGCCGATCATCTCGTCGAACCGGCGATAGCCCATCGCGGCCATCAACTCACGCACTTCCTCGGCCACGAAGAAGAAGTAATTGATGACGTGTTCGGGCAAGCCGACGAAACGCTTGCGGAGAACCGGGTCCTGGGTCGCGACCCCGACCGGGCAGGTGTTGAGATGGCACTTCCGCATCATGATGCAGCCAGCCGCGATCAGCGGCGCGGTTGCACAGCCGAATTCGTCGGCGCCGAGCAGAGCGCCGACGACGACGTCGCGCCCCGTGCGGATGCCGCCATCGACCTGCACGGTGATGCGTGAGCGGAGACGGTTCAGCACCAGCGTCTGGTGGGTTTCGGCGAGGCCGATCTCCCACGGGCTGCCGGCATGCTTGATCGAGGTGAGCGGCGACGCCCCTGTGCCGCCCTCGAAGCCGGCGATCGTCACATGGTCGGCGCGCGCCTTGGCGACACCCGCCGCGACCGTGCCGACGCCGACTTCCGACACCAGCTTGACCGAAACGAGCGCCTCCGGATTGACGTTCTTCAAGTCGTAGACGAGCTGCGCCAGATCCTCGATCGAATAGATGTCATGATGGGGCGGCGGCGAGATCAGGCCGACGCCGGCCGTCGAATGACGCACCTTGGCGATGATCGCATCGACCTTGTGGCCGGGCAATTGACCGCCTTCGCCGGGCTTCGCGCCCTGCGCCATCTTGATCTGCATCATGTCGGAATTGACGAGATATTCGGTCGTGACACCAAAGCGCCCCGACGCCACCTGCTTGATGGCCGAGCGCATGCTGTCGCCGTTCGCCATCGGCTTGAAGCGATCGGATTCCTCGCCCCCCTCGCCGGTGTTCGACTTGCCACCGATCCGGTTCATGGCGATCGCCAGCGTGGTATGGGCCTCGCGCGAGATCGAGCCATACGACATGGCGCCGGTCGAGAAGCGCTTGACGATCTCGGCTGCGGTCTCGACCTCCTCGATCGGAACCGGGGTGCGGCCGTCCTCGGCCGCGCCTTTCACGCGGAACAGCCCGCGCACGGTCAGCAGGCGCTCGTCCTGCTCGTTCATCAGCTTGGCATAGGCCCGATACTTGTCCTGGCTGTTACCGCGCACGGCATGCTGCAGCAGCGACACGGTCTGCGGCGACCACGAATGTGCTTCGCCCCGGATGCGATAGGCATAATCGCCGCCGACATCGAGCGCGTTGCGATAAATCGGAGCGTCGCCAAAGGCATCGGCGTGACGCCGCGCCGTTTCACGAGCGATTTCGGCCAAGCCAATGCCGCCGATCATGGTCGCGGTGCCCCGGAAATATTGATCGATGAAACTGTCGGCCAGCCCGACCGCATCGAAAATCTGCGCGCCGCAATAGGATTGGTAGGTCGAGATGCCCATCTTGGACATGACCTTCAGCAAGCCCTTGTCGATCGACTTGATGAACCGCTTCACGGCCTCGGTGCCGTCGATCTCCTCGGGGAATTCGATCGCGAGCGCCGTGAGGGTCTCGAACGCCAGATAGGGGTTGATGGCCTCGGCGCCGTAGCCGGCAAGGCAGGCGAAATGATGAATCTCGCGCGCTTCACCGGTTTCGACCACGAGGCCGACCGACGTGCGAAGTCCCTTGCGGATCAGGTGATGGTGAACCGCGGCGGTCGCCAGCAAAGCCGGGATCGGGATGCGGTCCGGCCCCATCATCCGGTCCGACAGGATGATGATGTTATAGCCGCCATGCACGGCGGCCTCGGCCCGCTCGCAGAGGCGCTGCAGGATGGCTTCCATCCCCTCGGCGCCGTGCTTGACCGCATAGGTGGTGTCCAGCGTCTTCGTGTCGAACGCCTCTTCCAGAAACCCGATGCAGCGGATCTTCTCGAGATCGTCGTTGGTCAGGATGGGCTGGCGCACTTCAAGCCGCTTCTTGCTCGAATTGCCCTCGAGATCGAAGATGTTCGGGCGCGGACCGATGAACGACACGAGGCTCATGACGAGTTCCTCGCGGATCGGGTCGATCGGCGGGTTCGTGACCTGCGCGAAATTCTGCTTGAAATAGGTGTAGAGCAGCTTCGGCTTGTCCGACAAAGCCGAGATCGGCGTGTCGGTGCCCATCGAGCCCATGGCTTCCTGGCCCGTCGCGGCCATCGGGGCCAACAGGGTCGTCAGATCCTCCTGCGTATAGCCGAACGCCTGCTGCTTATCGAGCAGCGACACGTCCGTCCGGGCCGCGCGGGCTTCCACCGGCTGCATATCTTCCAGCACGATCTGCGTGCGGCTCAGCCACTCCCGATAGGGGTGCGAGGCGGCAACCTGGCTCTTCATCTCGTCGTCCGAGATGATGCGGCCCTGTTCGAGATCGACCAGCAGCATCTTGCCCGGCTGCAGCCGCCACTTCTTGACGATCTTCTCCTGCGGGATCGGCAGCACGCCCATTTCCGACGCCAGGATCACGAGGTCGTCGTCGGTCACGAGGTAGCGCGCCGGCCGGAGGCCGTTCCGGTCGAGCGTCGCACCAATCTGCACGCCATCCGTAAAGGCGACTGCCGCCGGTCCGTCCCACGGCTCCATCAAGGCCGCGTGATATTCGTAGAACGCGCGCCGATCCTCTTCCATCAGCGGATTGCCGGCCCAAGCTTCCGGGATCAGCATCATCATGGCATGGGCGAGCGAATAGCCACCCTCGACCAAGAACTCGAGCGCATTGTCGAAACAGGCGGTATCGGACTGGCCTTCGTAGGAAATCGGCCAGAGCTTCGAGATGTCCTTGCCGAACAGCACCGATTCGACCGACGCTTGGCGAGCCGCCATCCAGTTGACGTTGCCGCGCAGCGTGTTGATCTCGCCATTATGGGCGACCATCCGGTAGGGATGGGCGAGCGACCAAGCCGGGAACGTGTTGGTCGAGAAACGCTGATGCACGAGCGCCAGCGCCGAGGTGAACCGCTCGTCGGTCAGGTCGGCATAATAGGCGCCGAGACGCGTCGCCAGCAGAAGGCCCTTGTAGACGAGCGTACGCGACGACATCGAGACGGGGTAGAAGCCACGCACGCGCTCGTCGGTCAGCTTGTAGACATTTCCCGATATGACCTTGCGGAGAATGAACAGTCGTCGCTCGAAGGTCGCATCATCCGTGATGCCCTCGCCACGCCCGATGAACACCTGCCGGCACACGGGTTCGCTCGCCTTGATGCTTTCGCCGAGGCAGGAACTGTCGGTCGGCACGTCGCGCCAGCCGAGCAGCACCTGACCTTCGTCGGCGACAACTTGGCTGATGATGTCTTCGATCAGGGCGCGCCCGCCCGCATCGCGCGGCAGGAACATGAAGCCGATCGCGTAGTGACCGGGTTCCGGCAGCGAGAAGCCCAGCCGCTCGGCTTCGGACCAGAAGAAGTCATGCGGGATCTGCACCAACATGCCGCAGCCATCGCCGCCATGAGCATCGGCCCCGACCGCACCGCGATGATCCAGATTGAGCAGGATCTCGAGCCCCATCTTCACGATGGAATGGGACTTCTGGTTCTTCATATGCGCCACGAAGCCGACGCCGCAGGCATCGTGCTCGCGTGCCGGATCATAAAGACCTTGCGCGGCCGGCAAGCCGGGATCACGGTACATCGGCACCACAGGCGGGGTCTTTGCCGAACCAGCGACGCGTTTGGCGTCGGCCTGCGTGGTCATCAAGACCGCAAGTTCCGCTGCTCTGCTCTCGCTCATCGACGTTGCCCCCATGGCTCATGGGACAGGGCCGCCTGACATGTCGCGCTCACCGCCCCTCTCCGTCGAAGAGGCCCGTCAGCCGAAATGGTCAGTAGTCCTGTCCTAAATCAGGACTTCGACTTTTACAGCATCACATGTGTGGCACAAGACGGTCCGCACGAATAAAACGACGCACGGCGACAGCCGTGCGACGCTATCGGCTGCGGGGCTTGGATCTGCGCGCGGAACCGGCTGGCGCATCGACGGTTTGACTGGTCTTTCAGGAGGTCCATCATGACGAAAGAACCGAAAGCCGGCGACAAGGTCACCTGGTCGTCCTCGCAGGGCGAGGTCACCGGAACGGTGGAAAAAAAGCTCACCAAACCGACCAAGATCAAAACCCACAAGGTGGCGGCCTCGCCCGAAAATCCGGAGTTTCTGGTCAAGAGCGACAAGACCGGTGCCAAGGCGGCTCATAAAGCCGAAGCGCTCAAAAAGGCTTGAGGCTGGACACCGTCGCCCGTGCATGATGCTTGGCGCCAATCTCGAAACACGCGGCGGGCACAGAATGGAATTTGGAAGCGATAATGTGGTTGGGGCGAGCGCCCCGATCGTCGAAGCGATCGCCGTGGCGGCGCGGGCGGGACGCGAGGGCACCTATGGGTCCGACCGTTGGACGCAATCGGCGGTTCGGCGGCTCGAAGATCTGTTCGAGCGCAAGCTGTCGGTGTTGTTGATGACGACCGGCACGGCCGCCAATGCCTTGTCGCTCGCGACCGTCACGCCGCCGTGGGGCGGCGTGTTCTGCCATGACATGGCGCATATCAACGATGAGGAATGCGGCGCGCCGGAATTTTTCACGGCCGGTGGCAAATTGATCGGTGTTGCGGGGCCGGGCGGCAAGATGACCGCACGGGCTCTGACCGAAACGCTGGCGCGCTTTCCGCGCGGCGGCACGCGGCATGTGCACGCCGCAACCCTCAGTCTGTCGCAGGCGACCGAATCGGGCACGGCCTATGCCTGCGAGGAGATCGGCGCTCTGGCCGAGGTCGCGCGGGGCGCCGGCCTCTCGGTCCATATGGATGGCGCGCGCTTTGCCAATGCTCTGGTCGACCTGCGCTCTACGCCCGCCGAAATGACCTGGAAAGCGGGTGTCGACATCCTGTCGTTCGGGGCGACGAAAAACGGCGCTCTGGCCTGCGAGGCCATTATCGCCTTTGATCCGGGCAAGGCCGAAATCCTCGAGATTCAACGCAAGCGCGCCGGCCACACCCTGTCGAAAGGGCGTTTCCTCGGCGCCCAGATGGATGCCTATCTGGCCGACGACCATTGGCTCGATCTCGCCCGTCACGCCAACCGGATGGCGAAACGGCTGGCCGACGGCCTGATCGAAATTGCGGGGATCCGTCTGCCTTGGAGCCGGCAGGCCAACGAGATCTTCGCCGTTCTGCCTGGAGACATCGACGCGGCGTTGAAGCAGGCCGGCGCCCATTATTACGAGTGGGACGCCCTTGGGCTATCGGCCGACGACGTGCCACGCGCCGGTGAGGTTTTCATCCGGCTTGTCTGCTCCTTCGAGACGCTCGAGCAAGAGGTCGACGATTTTATCCGTATTGCCGGCGGGGCTCGATGAACCGTCGCATCCTCGCCGTAATGAATCGTCAACGCTTGTGGTGAACTGCCGTGCTGCCCCACCGTGGGATTGAGGCGCGGCCGATGGAGTGACGGATGCGTGATGGTGCCCGGGTCTCTGACCTGTCCGGCAAGACCGTGAAGCTGGTGTTGATCGCGAGTTGGGCCGCTCTTCTGGGCGGCGTGTTGGCGCCGAAGCCGGCCAGCGCGCAATTCTTTTGGGATCAGCCGCGCCTGTCGGCCGACGATGCAGCAGGGTCCGTGATCGATAAGGGGTTCCGACCGCTGGCGCCGCCGGTCCGCAACGAAGGCGTCTACTTGGCCGATGTTGTCGACCGTCGCGGTCGGCGCGAGCGGCTGGTCGTCAGCGCCGACAATGGTGAAATTCTCCAGCGGTTCGTGATGGACGATCGTCGCGCTTTCCGTCGCAACATCGATCCGACGATCCCGCGCGGCCCGGTGCCGCCCGCTCAGATCCCCAGCGAGGATAATCAGCCTAACATGTTCACGCGGCTGTTCGGGGGCGGCAACGACGACACCAACCAGCAGCCACCGAACGCCAGCCAGGGTCATGAACTGCCGGTCCCGGCGCAGCCACGGCCGCCGCGCGTCAAACGCGCCCCGCGTGTGGTCGAGCGCACGCCCGAGCCCGCGCGGTCATCCCCGATCGAAACATCGCCCCTGGCGGCGCCCGATCAGCAACCGGCTCCGGCAACTGGGTCGGTTTCGCCAGCCGCGACATCGACGCCCGTGGTTTCGGCCCCCGCCGTCTCCGCTCCCGCCGCATCGGCGCCGACCGTCGCGGCTCCGGCGGGCGACAGGCCCGTTCGGTCCATCGTGACCAATCCGCTGAGCTTGCCGGGAACACGCGAGCAGGACGACAAAAGCAAGGGGACCGCGACTGCATCGTCGGCCGCGCGCAAGCCCGCCGGTAAGGATGTGCCTGTCGCTCCGCTCGAGTAGACGCATCGTCGTGTCAGTCGATCGCATCCGTCACGTCGGTGGCGGATTGCTGTTGCAACCGATGGCCGCTGATCTCCGCGCCCGCATGGGGTGAGAAACGGAGGTTCCAGATCGTCGCGGTCAACGAGATCGCCGTGACGATCAGGAACGCGGCCGAGAAGTCGCCGAGTTGCGGCGTCGTGTGACCGCGCGCCACCATGGATCCTTGGAGAGCCAGCACTGCGACGCAGATCCCGACAGACAGCATGAGCTGCTGAAACGTCGTGTAGAAGCTCGTGGCCGAACTCATCCGCGCATTGGAAATCTCGTCGAACGCCACCGTATTGTAGCCGGTGAACTGAAACGACATGAAGAATCCGCAGAAGACCAGGATCCCGAACATGGCCCAATGCGGCCAGCCGGGCCGAAAGGCGGCACAGATCGCATAGCCAAAGCTAGCCACGATGCCGTTCACGATCAGGCTGGTGCGGAAGCCGAAGCGCCGCAGGATGCGAGGCGCCAGCCCTTTCATCGACATCGAGCCGATCGCGGTGGCGATCACGATCGTGCCGCTGGTGGCGGCCGACAGGCCGAAGCCGATCTGCAGCATCAGCGGAAGCAGAAAGGGCTGAGCGCCCTGGGTGATGCGCGTCAAGGAGCCCGCGATGACCGAGAGGCCGAAATTCGGCACCTGCATCAGGGAAAGATCGAGGATCGGGTCGGTCACGCGGCGGGAATGCCGCACGTAGAGGGCGCCCGACACCAAGCCGATCGTTAACATCATGAGGACGACCCAGCCCTCGCCCGCGTGGCTCGTCATCTCGAAGCCGAAGAAAAGGCAGCCGAGCGATACACCGGACAGCAGCATGCCGAGCGTGTCGAAGCGCCCGATCGAGATGCCGGGGACGTCGTCGATGAACAAGCTGACGAGGACAACCCCCAGAATACCGATCGGCACGTTGATATAGAAAATCCAGCGCCAATCGAGATAGGTCACGAAGAAACCGCCGACAGGCGGCCCGATGATCGGCCCGATCAAGGCCGGCACCAGCAACCAGGACATGGCCGACACCATGTTGCGGCGCTCGACGCTGCGGAGCAGCACGAGCCGACCGACCGGCATCATCATGGCGCCGCCGAGCCCTTGGAAAACGCGGGCCAGCACCAGCAAGGTCAGGTTGGGGGCCTGCGCGCAGAAGATCGATCCCAACGTGAACACCACGATCGCGCCGCGAAACACCACACGCGAGCCGAAGCGATCGGCCACCTTGCCGCTGGCCGGGATGAAGATCGCGAGGCTCAGCAGATAGGACGTCAACGCCACGCTCATGCTCGTCGCCGTCACGCCGAAATCGCGCGCCATCGTCGGCAGGGCCGTCGTCAAGACGGTCGCGTCCAGCTGTTCCATGAACATGGCGCTGGCGATGATGAGCGCGATGGTTCGGAAGTTTCGGGTCGGCGGAATTTTGGCGAACGGGGGGGTGGTGGATGGGCCGGAGGAGGCGTCCAACATGGAGATCACTTTCGGGTCCCGGACAGATGGTCCGGGACGGTCGCGTCGTTGATCCCACAAGCTATACGCCGCGAAACCGTTCGAGAATAGCGCAGCCACGCCATGGCTTCCATGTCGTAAGCTGTGGTTAGCCCGTAACCAGGAGAGACCGAGACCATGCCCGATCCGAGCACCGACACGGAGGTCCAGCCAGCCGAACTCGGCCCGAAGCAGATCCGCAAGATCGTCGACCGATTTCGCGTGACGGATGGGGCGGACTTCAAACTGAAACATTACGCGACCGACGACCCTCTGCCGGACATCGTCGACAAGTCGCAGGCCAAGGCGTTGCTGCAACAAGGTGTGCAGCGATTATCGGACCTGCAGGAACTGCTCTACGCCAATGCGTCATGGTCACTGCTGATCGTGTTTCAGGCCATGGACGCCGCCGGCAAGGACGGCACGATCAAACACGTCATGTCCGGGGTCAACCCACAGGGGATTCAGGTGACCTCCTTCAAGGCGCCGGGCCCCGAGGATCTGGCGCATGACTTTCTGTGGCGGATCAATCGCGCACTACCGGCTCGCGGCATGATCGGCATTTTCAACCGCTCGCATTATGAGGAGGTGCTGGTCACCCGCGTCCACCCCGACATCCTGGAAAAGCAGGGGCTGCCGCCATCGCTCATCGACGGCAAGAAGTTCTGGGATCATCGCTTGAAGGATATCGCAGGCTTCGAGCGGCATCTGGCACGACAAGGGACGATCGTGCTGAAGTTCTTCCTGAATGTCGGCCGAGACGAGCAGAAGAAGCGCTTTCTCGAACGCCTCGACCATCCCGATAAAAACTGGAAATTCGACATCGGCGATCTGAAAGAACGAGGCTATTGGACCGACTATATGGCGGCCTACGAGGAAGCGATCGCCGCAACCGCAACCGAACAGGCGCCGTGGTTCGTCGTTCCGGCGGATCAGAAATGGTTCATGCGCCTCGTGATCGTCGCGGCCATCAACGACGCCTTGGAGGCGCTCGCCCTGAAGACCGTGATGCCCACCGACGAGCAGGTCGCGAGCTTTGCCGAGGCGAGGCGTCGCCTCGAACAGGAGCCGTAAGGCTCAACGCTTCATCAGCGCATCGGACAGGCGCGTCCAGGCCGCCTCTCCGTCGCAAAGCCCAAAGCGCAGCCAGTCCGGCCGATGCGCGAAGGGGCGACACAGAATGCCGCGCCGCGCCAGATGCTCGAAGATGGACGGCGCGTCCGGCGATCGGGCGAGCCGGAACAGTGGGGTGCCACCGACGATGTCGCAGCCTGCGGACGCCAGCAGATCGTCGAGACGCCGACTCGCGCGGCTCAGGTGCAGCGTCTCGCCGGTGAGCCAAGCGGTGTCGCAAAGCGCGCGGGTGCCGACCTCGATCGCGGGACCCGACACGGCCCAGGGTCCGAGGGCCGTCCGGATCTGCCGCGCCAGATCGTCCGACGCCACTGCGAAACCGAGCCGCAGGCCGCCGAGCCCATAGGTCTTGCCGAACGATCGCAACACGAGGGCGCCAAGGTCGGGCAGCGTTGGGATGAGGCTCATGCCCGGCTGGATCACATCCATGAAGGCTTCGTCGACCACGAGGAGCCCGCCGCGCGCGGACAGTGTGGCGGCGAGCCTCCGGAGTTGCTCCGGCGCGACCAGCCGCCCATCGGGATTGTTCGGATTGACCACGACCGCGACGTCGACTGTCGCAAGCGCGTCGACGTCCTCGACCGTGACGACCTCCGCCCCGGCGGCGCCCCAGGCCCGCTGGTGCTCCCCATAGGTAAAACCGAGGATCCCGACGCGACGGGCCGGCCGCAGGAGACGCGGCAGCCACTGGATCAACGCCTGGGTGCCCGGCGCGGCGACGACCTGTGCCACATCCCGCGCGCCGTAAGCTTCGGCGGCGGCGGCTTCTAAACCCGCCAGGGCGTCGAGCCCGGGGAGACGGGCGACGCCATCCGGCGTGATCGTACCGATCGGGTAGGGGCGCGGGTTGATGCCGGTGGACAAGTCGATCCACGGGAGGGGCGCGCCCGGAAACAGGTTGCGCGCCGCCGCGAGGTCGCCACCGTGTTGCGCCAACCGCCCGCGCTCCACTCTGCTTACCACCGTCTCAGCCATGATGTTCGAACCCACGCTCCCAGTGACATGCGCGGCCCTCGCGATCGAGGCGGCGTTCGGCTATCCGGATGTCGTGTATCGCAGCATCGGCCATCCCGTCACCTGGATGGGCGCGCTGATCGGCTGGCTCGATCGCCATCTCAACCAGTCGAACGCGTCTTTCGCAAAAAGGCGCGCCGCTGGTGTAGCGGCCCTGATCCTGCTCTTGGGTACGACAGGCGTCGTCACCGGTCTCGTCGTCGCAGTGGTGCCGGGCGGCTGGGCCGGATTCATGCTTGTGGTTATGCTCTGTGCCAGCCTGCCGGCGCAGCGCAGCCTCGACACACATGTCCGCGCTGTCGCAGGGGCGCTCGAGACGGGCGGCCTTGCGGCGGGCCGCTCGGCCGTGGCGATGATCGTCGGCCGCAATCCCGAGACGCTGGACGAGGCCGCGGTTGCCCGGGCCGCGATCGAGAGCCTGGCCGAAAATTTTTCCGATGGGGTCGTGGCGCCGACGTTTTGGATGGCGGTCGCGGGATTGCCGGGCGCTGCGCTCTACAAGGCCGCCAACACGGCCGACAGCATGATCGGCCATCGTAACGATCGCTACGCCGCCTTTGGCTGGGCAGCAGCGCGGTTCGACGATCTCGTCAATCTGCCGGCGTCGCGCTTGTCGGCCCTCTGGCTTGTGCTCGCCGCGGCGCTGACCGGCCAGGAGGCGGCGGAAGCCTGGCGCGCTGTGTTTCGCGATGCGCGCCAGCACCGCTCGCCCAATGCGGGTTGGCCCGAGGCCGCCATGGCGGGCGCGCTCGGGCTCCGGCTCGGCGGGCCGCGCGTTTATGGCGCTGACCTGATCGCGGATGGCTATATGGGGGCAGGCCGGGCGGATGCGACCGCCGCCGATATTCGGCGCGCCTTGCGGCTCTATCGTGTCGCATGCGGCGTTCAATATGCTTTGCTGCTGATGCTCGCGCTCATCGCGCGAGGCTGAGCAGCCGGTCGAGATCGAGGTGGGTTTCGAGGTGAGCCGCGAGGGCGTCGAGCACGCGCTCGACATCGGCCTCGTAGTTGAGCGTCGACGGAGCAGCGCCAAGCCGCGACAGCCAATCGGCGCGCTGCCTGTCGTCGGCGAAGAGGCCATGCACATAGGCGGCCGACACGCGCCCGTTCGGCGAGGTGGCGCCATCGGGGCGGCCGTCCTCGAAGCGCAGCATCGGGCGTTCGCAGTCCGGGCCTTGCGTGCGGCCCATGTGCATTTCATAGCCCTCGAAGGCCGCGCCTCCGTCGACCGATCGTCCGGCCACACGCCGCAACGTCTTCAGGCCGCCAAGGACGGTCTCCACGTCCAGCAGCCCGAGGCCGACGGCGGTGCTCGGCGGTCCCTCGACACCGTTCGGATCGGCGATACTGCGTCCGAGCATCTGGTAGCCGCCGCAGAGGCCGAGAACGCGCCCCCCGCGTCGGGAATGAGCCAAAATGTCGATGTCCCATCCGAAGCGCCGTAGATCGGCGAGATCCGCGATCGTGGCCTTAGAGCCCGGCAGGATGACGAGATCGGCGAGCGGGATCGTGTCCCCCGGCCGCACCATGACGACGGTCACGCCCGGTTCGAGCCGCAGCGGATCGAGATCGTCGAAGTTGCTGATGCGCGGCAATGTCGGCACCGCGATCGTAACGGGGGCTTGCGGATCGCGCGGCCCGGCCGCCCTCGCCGAGAGCGCCATTGCGTCTTCGGCCGGAAGGCGCGAGGCCTCGGAAAAATGCGGCACGAGGCCGATCGCGGCCCAACCGGTGTGGCGCGCGATCAGATCCATGCCGGATGCGAACAGGCTCGGGTCGCCGCGAAATTTGTTGACGATAAAACCCGCCACCATAGCGGCGTCGGCAGGGTCCAGCACTGCCTTGGTGCCGACGATCTGGGCGATCACGCCGCCCCGGTCGATGTCTCCGAGCAGGACCACCGGCACGGTGGCGGCCCGCGCGAATCCCATATTGGCGATGTCGTTGGCCCGCAGGTTGACCTCGGCGGCGCTGCCCGCGCCTTCGACGAGGACGAGATCCGCCTCCTGCCGCAGCAGGGCGAAGCTTTCCTGAACGGCGCTCATCAGACGAGGCTTCCAGCTTTGGTACTCGCGCGCTTTGGCGTTGCCGATGGCGCGACCCTGCACCACAACCTGGCTGCCGATCTCGCTCTGCGGCTTCAACAGAACCGGGTTCATATGCACAGTCGGCGGAACGCGGCAGGCCCGCGCCTGCAACGCTTGCGCCCGCCCGATCTCGCCACCATCCGCCGTCACGGCCGCATTGTTCGACATGTTTTGCGGCTTGAACGGCAGCACGCGAAGGCCGCGCAGCGTGAAGGCGCGGCAGAGCCCCGCCACCATCAGGCTTTTCCCGACATCCGAGCCGGTGCCCTGCACCATCAGGGCGCGCGCCGTCATGGTCAGAACTCGATGCCGGCCTGAGCCTTCACGCCGGCCGCGAAGTGATGCTTGACGATCGTCATCTCGGTCACGAGATCGGCCGCTTCGATCAGGGCTGGCTTGGCGTTTCGGCCTGTCACGACGATATGCAGGTCTGGCCGCCGAGACTTTAGCGCCGCCACGACGGTCTCGAGCGACAGGTAATCGTAGCGCAGCGCGATATTGAGTTCGTCCAGCACGATCAGCCGGATCGTGGGGTCGGCCATCAGGTCCACGGTCTTGGCCCAAGCGGCCTCGGCGGCAGCGACATCACGCGCGCGGTCCTGCGTTTCCCAGGTGAAGCCCTCGCCCATCGTATGCCATCGGACCTCGGGAAACCGCTCCAAGATCATGCGGCGCTCGCCGGTGTCCCACGCGCCCTTGATGAATTGCACGACGCCGACCGGCCAGCCGTAGCCGAGCGCGCGGAGCAGCAACCCGAAGGCGGCCGTCGATTTGCCCTTGCCGGGGCCAGTATGGACGATCAGCAGACCCTTCTCGGTGATGGTCTTGGACGCGACCTCGGCATCCTGCACCGCTTTGCGATTGGCCATTTTGGCCTTGTGGCGGGCGTCCGGATCGGGGCTGGACAAGGCGGAATCGGGGTCGGTGGTCATGACGCTTTGATTAACAGAGCCGGCGTGTCCGGTCACGCGCTGCGCTGGTCGCTGCGCTGGACCGCCGGTCGAAACGATCGGCTTGCCTTACTCCGCCGCCAACGATGTTCCGCTCGCGGTCAGCGCATCGCAGATGTCGTCGACGACGCTCTCGACCAGATCCTTGTTGTCGCCTTCGCCCATCACGCGGATTACCGGCTCGGTGCCGGAGGGGCGGATGAGCAAGCGACCGGAGGCCGCAAGCCGCGTGCGCTGCTTCTCGATCATCTCGGCAATGCCTGGCTGCGACAAGACGGTGCCGCTGACGCGCACGTTCTTGAGAATCTGCGGCAGCGGCTCGAAGCGATGGCACACCTCGCTGACCGGTTTGTCGGAGCGCTTGACCACGGCCATGACCTGCAGGGCCGCGACGAGCCCGTCGCCGGTCGTCGAATAATCCGACAGGATGATGTGGCCCGATTGCTCGCCGCCGACGTTGTAGCCATTTTGACGCATGTGTTCGAGCACATACCGATCGCCGACCGCGGTGCGGACCATGCCGAGCCCGACCCCTTGCAGGTAGCGCTCCAACCCGAGGTTGGACATCACGGTGGTGACGAGGCCGGGCTTGCTGAGGCGGCCGTCCTCCATCCAGCTTTGCGCGATCACGGCCATGATCTGGTCGCCGTCGATCACATTGCCCTTTTCGTCGACCATGAGGAGCCGGTCGGCGTCGCCATCGAGCGCGATGCCGACATCAGCCCGCATTTCGCGGACCTTGCGGACCAGGGCGTCAGGCGCGGTCGAGCCGACATTGTGGTTGATGTTGAAGCCATCCGGCTCGATGCCGATCGAGAACACCTCAGCGCCGAGTTCCCACAACGCTTCGGGCGCGACCTTGTAGGCGGCCCCATTGGCGCAATCGAGCACGATGCGGAGGCCGTCAAGCGACAGGTTGCGGGGCAGGGTGCGCTTGGCGAATTCGATGTAGCGGGCGTGCACGCTCTCGATGCGTTTGGCACGGCCGAGATGTTTCGATTTCGACAGCCGCGATCCAAGATTGCAGTCGAGTAGGCGCTCGATCTCGGCTTCGACCTCATCCGACAGCTTGAACCCGTCTGGCCCGAACAGCTTGATGCCGTTGTCTTCGTAGGGGTTATGCGAGGCCGAGATCATCACGCCGACATCGGCCCGCATCGAACGCGTCAGCATGGCGACGGCCGGCGTCGGGACCGGGCCGAGCAGCATCACGTCCATGCCGACCGAGGTGAAGCCGCCCACCATCGCATATTCGATCATATAGCCGGAGAGGCGCGTGTCCTTGCCGATAACGACGCGGTGGCGATGATCGCCGCGCTGGAACAGCAGCCCGGTCGCCTGACCGACCCTCATGGCGAGATCGGGGGTGATCAGGCCATTGGCGCGTCCGCGAATGCCGTCCGTCCCGAAATATTTCCGCCCCATGCGTTCTAGCCTCCGCGACCCGATCTCGACGATGTCAAACGATGCGGCACGATAGCCGAAAATTAAGCCGCATAGGTTCACATTTTGTAAATCCCTTTAACATCGACGGCCGCTCAGCTTGTCTACGGCCATCGTAGCCGACACATGAGGGCGAGGGAGATCGACCATGCAGAATGATTCGGTGAGAGAGGTCGAGTTCGGACACGATCGGCGGCCCCCTTCGTTGGCCCACCGCTTCTTCGGCGGCCCGCCGGTGACGGTGCTGATCCGGTTGATCTTCATCTGCCTCGTCGTCGGGGCTTTGCTGATGTGGCTTAATGTCGAGCCGATGGAGGTCGTTCGCGGCGCTCTGCGCGCGGGCGAACGCCTCTGGGCCATGGGGTTTGACGCGTTCGGGCAGGCGGGTCGCTACGTGCTGGCCGGAGCCGTTATCGTCGTGCCGATCTGGTTCGTGATGCGGCTGCTCACGATGCGCGGCGCGCGCTGAGCTCTGCGCCCATCGCCTCCGGTCGGGAGTTCGCCGCCGCTGTGCCGACGCGTTCGGCCAGCACGGCGGCGATGAGGCCCATCAGCGCCGCGCAGGAAAGCCAGACGCCCGGCATGGCTTTATTGTCGGTCACGTGGATCAGCCAGGTGCAGATCGCCGGTGTAAAGCCGCCAAAGATCGCGGTCGCCAGACTATAGGCCAGTGAAAAGCCGGCGCTGCGGACATCCGCGGGCATCAGTTCGGTCAGATAGACCACCATGGCGCCATTGTAGCTGCCGTAGATGAACGACAGCCAGAGTTCGACCGCCAGCAGCCGCTCGAACGAGGGTGCGGCCGTCAGCCACAACATCACCGGATAGGCCGTCACGAGGGCCAGCAGCGTGAAGCCGATCAGCAGAGGTCGACGGCCGATCCGGTCCGACAATGCGCCCATGACCGGCAGCCAGAACAGGTTCGAGACCCCGACCAGCAGCGTCACGATCAGGGCCGCCATGGCGTCGAGCTTGAGCGTTTCCTTGCCGAAGGTCGGCGTGTAGGCCGTGATGAGGTAAAAAGATACCGTCGTCATCGTGACCAGCATGGCGCCGACCAGCACGATCGGCCAATTGGCCGCGACCGACCGCCACACATCCGACAGCGATGCGGTGCGTTTTTTCCGGGTCGCGAATTCGGCGGTTTCCTGCAGACCCGACCGGAGCAGGAACAGAATCGGGATAATGAGACAGCCGAGCAAGAGCGGCAGTCGCCAGCCCCAGTCGTCCATCTGGGCCGGCGTCAATTCCTGCTGGAGCGCGACCCCGAGCAGCGCCGCCACGATGACGGCGACCTGCTGGCTGGCCGATTGCCAACTGACGTAAAACCCTTTGTGGCCGGGCGTGGCGATCTCGGCGAGGTAGACCGACACGCCACCCAGCTCCGCCCCGGCCGAGAAGCCTTGCATCAACCGGCCGGCAAGCACGATCAGGGGCGCCGCGATGCCGAGCGTCGCATAGCCCGGCGTCACCGCCACCGACACGGTGCCGACCGCCATGAGTCCCAATGTGAGCAGCAGGCCCGCGCGGCGGCCATGATGGTCGATATAGGCGCCGAGCACGAGCGCGCCGAGCGGCCGCATCAAAAACCCGACCCCGAAGGTCGCCAGCGACAACATCAGCGAGGCGAAGGCGTCATGGCTGGGAAAGAAGGCTCGACCGATCGCCGCCGCGTAATAGGCGAAGACGAAAAAGTCGTACATTTCGAGGAAATTGCCACTCGCGACCTGGATCACGGGCTTGAACTGATGCCAGCGCGTCGCGCCCGCGTCTGCGGTCATGGTGTCGTCTCCTCCCCGTGTCCTGGTGGTCATCTTAGAGCGAGACGCCTTGGAAGGGAATCCGCTTGGGGCGCGCACCATCGCGCCCGTCAAGCTGCCTTGTGCCGCCAGCGCGCGCTCGAAACCGAAGACGCGCCGATGCGTGTCGAGGGCGGCTGAGGCCAGGCGGCCTGCGACCGATTAGCTCCCGCTTGGCGACGTCACATCCGTGTTAGCAAGTCAGGTGATGCTCTACCCACTCGGTCTAACCGTCGCAGCTTCTGGTGACGACGGGCGCGAGTTGGGGGACGCTCATGACTGACGCGACCGTAAGCCAAACGCCATCCGCCAAAACCGTCCAGGGCTGGATCGACGAGCGTCCGATCTGGCCGGACGGCACGAGCCTCCCGTCCGTCCCCATGACATCGATGCAATGGTTGATTTGGGGGCTGGCCGCAGCGGGCAAGTTCTTCGAAGGCTTCGTTGTCTTTATGACCGGTGTCGCGTTGCCGCTGCTCTCGGCCGAGTTCCACATCGGCGCCGCCGAGCATGGGATCATCAGCGCCGCGAGCTTGTTCGGCATCTTGATCGGCGCTGTCGCGCTCGGGGGCTTGTCGGACCGGTTCGGCCGCAAGCCGATGTTCATCATCGAGATGGTGATCTTCGTTGGTTTTCTCGCGGCGCTCTGTGTCGCGCCGAATTATTACCTCCTTGTGATCTTCCTGTTCGGCCTCGGCCTGTCGCTCGGCTGCGACTATCCGACGGCCCATATGATCATTTCCGAGAGCATCCCGAGCCTGATGCGCGGCAAGCTGGTGCTCGGTGCCTTTGCGTTCCAGGCCGTGGGTGCGCTGGCCGGAACGGCGGTCGGCTATGGGGTCCTGGCGACCTTGCCCGAACTCTCAGCGTGGCGCTGGATGTATGCCTCCGCGCTCATCCCGGCCATCCTGGTGCTGATCGGCCGCTTCTACATCGTCGAGAGCGCCATTGGCTGTTCGCGCGCGGTGAGGCCCAGCGCGCCGAGGCCGCCGTCAAGCGCCTGCTCGTCCGCACGCCCCAATATCCGACCGATATCAAGCTGATCACACGCGATGGTGCTTCCGTCTCCGGACACGGGGGAGGCACGTCCTACGCGGCGTTGTTCAACAAGACCAACCTGCGGGCCACCATCCTGGCATCCGTACCCTGGTTCCTCCAGGATCTCGGCACCTACGGCATCGGTATTTTCACGCCGACCATTCTGGCCGCCGCCGTCGGGGCCAATGCCGACCATGCCCGGAGCGTCGCCGACATTATCGCGAACGACATCACGGCCGCCAAAGGCGCGGCCCTGATCACCACGCTGCTGATCGTCGGCATTATCTTTGCGGTTCTGCTTGCCGACGTGGTCGGCCGCATCCGGCTGCAGGTGCTGGGATTCATCGGTTGTGCCGCGGGTCTGCTGCTCGCCTCGTTCTCGTCGATGGTGTCCGGAGGGGCCAGCACGCTGCTGATCTTTGCGGGTTTCATGCTGTTCAATTTCATGACCAATCTCGGCCCGAACGCGCAGACCTACCTGCTCGCCGGCGAGGTGTTCCCAACCGCTATCCGTGGCAAGGGCGCGGGCTTCGCGGCCGCCTTCGCCAAAGTCGGCGCGGTGTTGACCGCCTTCCTGTTCCCGATCCTGCTGACCAGTATCGGAACGACTGCGCTCCTCTATGGGCTGATCGTGACATCGATCCTCGGAGCGATCGTGACATGGCTGTTCAAGATCGAGACCACGGGCATCAACCTCGACGAGTTGGAACAGCAATGAATGGGTCTCACGGGAACCGCGACATGGTTCTGAACCATACGACTGCCACGCTCGCCGCGACGAT
The DNA here is from genome assembly GCF_004323635.1 of Lichenihabitans psoromatis. Lineage (NCBI taxonomy): Bacteria > Pseudomonadati > Pseudomonadota > Alphaproteobacteria > Hyphomicrobiales > Lichenihabitantaceae > Lichenihabitans > Lichenihabitans psoromatis. The sequence continues at coordinate 230,818 of NZ_CP036515.1, read as the reverse complement.
GTTGGTCGCATCGGCTCTCATGGCTTGCGCCCCGGCTCAGGCCGAGACCGCTCTGACCGAGACCGGGTCGACGCTGATCCTGCCGCTGTTCAAGACATGGGCGGCCGATTACGCCGCATCGCATCCAGGCGTGACAATTGCGACCGCCGGGACGGGGTCGGCCAAGGGGATCGCGGAAGCCGTCTCGGGGACGGTGAATATCGGCACATCCGACGCCTACATGTCGGATGACGATGCGCTCGCGCATCCCGAGATCGTCGACGTGCCGATGGCGATCTCGGCCCTGACCATCAACTACAACCTTCCCGACGTGACGGGCTCGCTGAAACTCGATGGGCCGACGCTGGCTGCGATCTACGCCGGCGTGGTCCGTTTTTGGGACGATAAGGCGATCGCGTCACTGAACCCTGGGGTCAGCCTCCCCCATCATGAGATTGTGCCGGTCCACCGGGCCGAAGGATCGGGGGACACGTTCGTGTTCACGCAATATCTCTCCTTTACGACCGCCGGGCGTGACGAGGATACCTCGACGGTCATTCGACTGCCGGGCGCCGCTTGGGGCGACCAAACCGGCTTCGGCACCTCAGTGGCATGGCCGAAGGTGCCGGGCGACCGCGATGCAACCGGAAACGACGGGATGGTCGCAACCATCGCGGCGAGCCCCTATTCGATTGGTTACGTTGGCGTCAGCTTCGAAAAGCAGATCGAGGCGGCCAAGCTCGGGACGGCCTCGGTCAAGAGCTTCGCCGGACAGTTTCTCCTGCCGACCCCCGAGACGATCGAGGCGGCTGCCGATGCGCTGACGCCGCGCACCCCCGATGATGAGCGTCTCACCCTCGTTAATGCGCCGGGCCAGAACTGCTACCCGCTGATCAATTACGAATATGCGATCGTCTCGACAAAGCAGAAGGACAAGGCGACGGCAGCCGCCATCCGCAATTTCCTTCTCTGGGCCATCGCGCCCGACGAGGCCAACAAGAAGACGCTCGACGACCAGCATTTCGTCGAACTCCCGGCTCATGTCTGGGTGAAAAGCCACGATCAGATCGCGGCGATCGAGTAGCCGGTGGCGTCCTGCAGAATCGCGTGATCAGCGGCCGTGCGGTGGGCCAAGGCCAGTGGGTGCAGCGTCGTGATTGGGCTGCTCGCGGGGCTGGCCTTCGTCTCAGTCTGCTCGGCCCAACAGCCGCGACTGCCACCGCTACGGGTCGCCGTTTATGATGTGCCGCCCTACGGATATGTAGAGCCGGATGGGTCGATCGCGGGCGTCAGCGTCGACCTCTGGCGCCGAGTCGCGGAGCGTCTCGAGAGAACCTTCGAACTGACGCCCGTTTCGGACATGGACGCCGTTCTTGGCGGACTGGAACAGAATCGCTTCGATGTCGCGATCGGCGCGATCACGATTACGCCGGAACGCGATGCACGCGTCGATTTCTCCTATCCGGCGCACCGGTCCGGGGTCGCCGTCGCGGTTCGCAAGGCCACCGGCCCCCTGTCGGCCGTCATGGCCTATGGGGCCGCAGTCTCAGACCTCGGCATCATGTTCGTCGGCATTTTGCTTCTGCTGATCTCGGCAGGGTTCGGCATGTGGCTCGTCGAGCGCTCGAGTCGATCCGCCGACCATGGAGAATCGGCCATCACGACCTTGCGCGATGGCCTGTATTGGGCAGTCGTGACCATGACGACGGTGGGCTATGGCGATAAGACGCCGAAGACGAACTCCGGTCGGATCATGGCGACGCTCTGGATGTTCGGCAGCCTGATCCTCGTCTCGCTGCTGTCGACGAGCCTCGTTTCTCGCCTGACGGCCGAGCGGGTGGAGGGGAACACGGCGGGTTCGACGATCGATCTCGAGGGGCGACACCTCGCGGCCGTCGGTCAGTCCTCGGGCGCCGAATATCTCGACGGCCTCCGCCTGCCCTACACGCGTTACAAGAACCTGCCGGAGGCGCTGGACGCCGTCGCCGACAATCGCGCCGATGCCGTCGTCAACAGCGTCGGCGCCCTCACTTATGGCGTGGCCAAACGATATTCAGGGCGGCTCGAGATGCCGCGCGGCTTGTTGGCCCCCGCCTATATGGCGTTCGCGCTGCCGCGGGGGAGCGCGCTCAAGGGGTCGATCGATCAGGCTCTGATCAGAATCACGAGCGGCCCCGAATGGATCGCGATCGAGCAGAGCTTCTTCGGTCGCTAAGGCAACGGCCCGACTCGTGCTCCGCTCTCTCGCAAGCCGTCGGCGTCTCAGGCCACGCGGCTAAGCGTCGCCCGATCGCCGTTGAGCGAGCGGTCCATTGCATTGGTGTACCACTCGACGAATTGTGCCACTCCGCCTTCGTCCGGCTCGAGGTAGGGGCCGGGCTCGTAGGCGGGCGAGTTGATGCCGAACTGGTTGTCTTCGACGACGCGGCGATCCTGATCGTTGGTGGCGTTCCACACCGCCGTCAATTCGTCGAGATGGTAGTCGACCCCTTCCTGGGCATCCTTGTGGACCAGCCATTTGGTCGTCACGGCCGTGTGGGTGGCGTCGATCGGCAGCACCCGGAACGAAATGGCATGGTCGCCCAGCACGTGGTTCCAGCTGGTGGGATAGTGGAACATCAGCATTGTGCCGATCTGCGGGGTCGTGACGTCGTCGCAGAGCGGCCGAGCGACGGCCGTCTTGCCCGACATGGTATAGCTCTCGACGCCCTCGATCAGCGGCGCGCGGGTGTGGCGAAACTGGCCGGTCGGGTTGATCACGAAGGTCGAGGGAAGGCCGGCCGCCTCGCACTTGTCCCAATGCGCCTTGATGATCGGATCATCCATCGCGCCCGTCACGCCCGTAACGGTCGGGGCCTCGGGGAAGGTGCGGCATAATTCCGGATGGTTTGCGGCGCAGTGATAGCATTCGCGGTTATTCTCCCACACGAGCTTCCAATTGCCGTTCTCGACGATGGTGTTCTGGGTCGCGATCTTAACATCGCCGCCGAGCTTGTGCGGAGCGAGATAGGGGAGCGCCTGGGCGCGGAACGGAGCAAAATCCGGCGCGTTCTGGGCGACGCAGACGAAGATATATCCGCCGACCGTTTCGCAATGGGCCTGCTTCAAGCCATAGCCGGATTTGTCGAAATCCGCTGCGGCGTGGCGGGCGCGGAGCAGCGATCCGTCGGTGTCGTAGGACCACTGGTGATACGGGCAGACGAGCCGCTTCGATGAGCCATGCTCGGTCTTGCAGATGATCGACCCGCGATGGCGGCAGGAATTGTGGAGGGCACGGATTTCGCCGTCCCGGCCACGGATGATGATCAGCGGATAAGCGCCGACCTGCATCGTGAACCACTGCCCTGGCTCGTTGATTTCGATATCGTGACCGGCGAACAGCCAATCTTTGTACCAGATGTTCTCCATGTCGAGCTTGAAGAATTCCGGGTCATTGTAGAACGGCTGCGGCAGCGAGAAGCCGACTTTCCGGTTCTTCAGAAGCGAAATCATGTCTTGGCGTGCGGTCATGGCTGGCCCGGCGGGTTGGTGCGTTCCCATCGAGGGAAACACGAACGTTGGAACATGTCCAAAGCGTAAAGGTCATGGACCCATGCCGCCGTCGCAAGGGCGTCGCGTGGTTGTGCGAAGGCGACCTCGTCGTCGGCCGTTGCGGAAGCGCTATGCCGCTCGTCGGAGCATCCCTATGATGATCGGAACGCGCTTTCATCATCGAACGGATGAGCTCCCTCCCGTGACCAAGACCATTTCCGAGCCTGCGCGCGAGATCGATGTCATCCACAACACCGACGTGTTGGTCGTCGGCTCCGGCCCTGGCGGTTTGGCGGCGGCGCTGGCGGCGGCCCGTACCGGTGTCGAGGTCGCGCTGGTGGAACGCTTCGGATGTTTCGGCGGCAACATCACGGCGGTCGGGGTCGAGGGCTTCGCCTGGTATCGGCACGAGGCGACGATCGAGGCCGGTGGCATCGGGCGGGAGTTCGAGGACCGCGCCAAGGCGATGGGGGCGGCCGTACCGGAAAGCCAGTCGCTGAGTTTCGAGCTCGATTCCGAAGGCTTCAAGCTCGTCGCCGACCGGCTTGTCGGCGAAGCTGGCGTGCGGCCGATGCTGCATCGGCAATTCGTCGCGCCGATCATGGAGGGCAACACGATCGTCGGCATCATCACGGAGTCGAAGGCGGGTCGCGAAGCGATCCTGGCCAAGCGGGTCATCGATGCGACCGGCGACGCGGACGTGGCCCACCGGGCAGGCGCACCGACCCATAAGACGCCGAAGGAACAGATGCAGGCCGCCTCGGTCATGTTCCACCTCGCCGGCGTCGACAAACGCGCCTTCATGGACGGCGTGAGGGCTGATCCGCAGACGTATCGCGACTGGTCGACCGGCGAATGGCAGGTCGAGACCGACGGCAAGGAGGATGCCATGTTCTCCCCCTTTCTGGGCAAGCCCTTCGCCCAGGCGATCCGCGACGGCGTTTTACCGGCCCATCTCAACACGATCTCGAGCACCTGGGGCGCGGCGCACGATAGCGGCGAACTCACCTATATGAACCTCGTGCACCTCGCGGAATGCGACGGGACCGATCCGGACGACCTCACCGCCTTCGAAATGGAGGGGCGCAGCCAGGCCATGGCGGCCATCGAGGTCTTGCGCCGCTACACGCCCGGTTGCGAAAGCGCGCGCCTTCGTAATTTCGGCATGACGATCGGGATCCGCGACACGCGCAAGATCGACGCGGTCTATAATTTGACCGAGCGGGATGTGAGGCACGAGGGCCGTTTCGAGGATTCGATCGGCATCTATCCCGAATTCATCGATGGCTACGGCATTCTCATTCTGCCGACGACCGGGCGCTACATGCACGTGCCGTATCGGGCCATGCTCCCCAAGGGCGTGCAGGCTCTGCTGGTCGCCGGCCGCGCGATCGGTGGCAGTCGGGTCGCTCACGCGGCGACGCGGAATATGGCCTGTTGCGCGGTGGCCGGGCAGGGGGCAGGCGTCGCGGCCGCGATCTCGGTTCGCAGCGGGCGGGCGCTCGATGCCGTCAATCTCGCGGATGTGCAGGCGGAGCTCATCCGCCAGGGCGTGCGCCTGCACTGAGGCGATCACGCCAGGGATTTGTAGAAGATGGTGGTCGGGGCCAGTCGTCCGTTCGGTTTGAACGCATGGCCCGGAACCACGCCGATCTCGCTCCAGCCGCACCGTCTGTAAAGAAGGTCGCCGGCACTGCCGGTTTCGGTGTCGAGCATCAGAAGCGTGCGACCGGCTTCTGCTGCGGCGGTCTCGGCCACCTCGAGCAGCCTGCTGCCGAGCCCCTGCCGCCGCGCCGACGAGGCCACCAGCATCTTGCCGATATCGGCCCGATGCCGCGCGTTCGGCTGTTGCGCGAACATCAGCAGCACGGTGCCGACCAGCCGCGTCCCGTCATCCGCGACGAACAGGCGTTTGTGATCGGCCTTGAGGCCATCGATTTGATCGCGCCAGAAGCGTCGGGCCTCGTCAAACGAGACATTCGCCATGAAATGGACCGAGGCACCGCCCTCGACGGCGTCGACCAGGATGTCGGCCAGCTCGTCGATCCGGGCCTCCGCTTCAACCGGATCGAGCCTGCGGATCGCGATCGGCGATGCCCCGGAGGCTGGATAGTTCATGATCGTGGCGCTCCCTGCGCGATGATGACGGCGTAGCGGATCGGGCGCTCCGTCGGGTTGTGGAATTGGATCGGTCGATCGAAGCGCATCCACAGGCAGTCGCCGGGATCGAGCCGAAAGACCTCGTCGCCGAGCGACATCTCCAGCGTGCCCTCAAGCACCCAGACCTGCTGATCCGTGCCGGCAAGCCGCTGGGCATCGAAGGCCACGCGGCCGCCGGGCGGGAACTCGACCTCGACGATATCGACCGTCGACCCGGTACCGAGCGGCGAAACGCTGCGGCGAAGGTAATGGGTCGCCGGATCGCGCCATGTCGGTTGGTCGTCACGACGCGACAAGGGGCGCGCCGGGGTCGCGGCTTCGGCGAAAAGGGCCGAAAGCGTCACGTCGAGCCCGACGCAGATCTTCCCGAGAAGCTGCGCGGTGGGGCTCGATTCTCCGCGTTCGATGCGCGACAGCATCGCACGGCTGACCTTGGCCGATTGGGCCAGATCCTCGAGTGTGAGATTGCGCGACACGCGCAACTGCCGGACGCGTTGTCCGATCTGGATGTCGATCGATGAATCAGTGATACTCATATAGTAGATAATATATCCACTATGATGGAACGCAAGGGTTAATCCCGCCGTCGTTTGCGCGAAGACGCCTGCGGGCGCCGTCGACATGTTGCGCCCGGTCGCCCCAGCGGCTACTCCCCCGCAGACGTTCACCGGACACCGACACATCATGACCGACATGCCGCCCGATCGCCTCTCGATCAACCCGAACAGCCCGCACTATGACGACGCGATCCTCGAACGGGGCGTAGGCATCAAGTTCGATGGCAACGAAAAGACCAATGTGGACGAATATTGCGTCTCGGAAGGTTGGGTGAAACTGACGGCCGGCAAGGCCAAGGACCGGTTCGGCAATCCCATGACCATCAAGCTGAAGGGCGTCGTCGAGCCCTATTTCCGCACCCCGGAACAGCAGGCCGCCGCCGAAGCCGAGTAAGGCATCACGCCTCGGCTCAAGTCGGTGCATGACGTTACGTCCCGCCTCGGTTAAGTTGCTGCGCCGCGCGTCTGCGGATGAAGCGAGGCTCCATGGTTGTGCGGGTCGCCACGGTGGCGTTCGAAGGCATCGAGGCGCGTCCCGTCGACGTGCAGGTGCAGATCGCCAACGGCTCCGTGGTCTTCATGATCGTGGGCCTGCCCGACAAGGCGGTCGGAGAATCGCGTGAGCGGGTCCGCTCCGCGCTGACCGCGTCCGGCTTGGCGCTGCCGGCCAAACGCATCACCGTCAATCTCGCGCCCGCGGATGTCCCCAAGGAGGGCAGCCACTACGATCTCCCGATCGCGCTCGGCATCATGGCGGCGATCGGGGCCATCCCGGCCGATGCGATCGCCGGTTACACGGTAATCGGCGAACTCGCGCTCGATGGCACCATCACGGCTGTCGCAGGTGTGCTGCCGGCCGCTGTCGCGGCCAATGGCCGGGGCCATGGGCTGATCTGCCCGCGCGCCTCCGGGCCTGAAGCCGCCTGGGCCAGCCGCGATCTCGATATTCTCGCGCCCGCCTCTCTCATTGCGCTCGCCAATCATTTCAAGGGCACGCAGGTCTTGAGCCGGCCCGAACCGGCGATGCGGCAGAAGGGGATCGGCGGGGCCGACCTTCGAGACGTCAAAGGACAGGAAAGCGCCAAGCGGGCACTCGAGATCGCGGCGGCCGGGGGCCACAATCTGTTGATGAACGGGCCGCCCGGCGCTGGAAAATCCATGCTGGCGGCGCGGCTGCCCTCGATCCTGCCGCCGCTGACCCCGCGCGAGTTGCTCGAAGTCTCGATGATCCACTCGGTCGCCGGCCATCTCAGCGGCGGCGAACTCACCGAGCGTCGGCCGTTTCGCGCGCCGCATCATTCGGCCTCGATGCCCGCGCTTGTCGGCGGCGGGGCGGGCGCCCGGCCCGGCGAGGTATCGCTCGCCCATCACGGGGTGCTGTTCCTCGACGAATTTCCCGAATTTGCGACGACGGTGCTCGATAGCCTCCGCCAGCCGATCGAAACCGGCGAAGTGTCGATCGCGCGAGCCAATCACCGCGTCACCTATCCGGCGCGGTTTCAACTGGTGGCCGCCATGAATCCGTGCCGCTGCGGGCATGCGCTCGAGCCCGGTTATGCCTGCAAGCGACAGCCGAACGAGCGCTGCATGGCCCAATATGCGGCGCGACTTTCCGGGCCGCTGCTCGACCGCATCGATCTTCACATCGAGGTTCAGGCCGTGACGGCGGCCGATTTGATGCTACCGCCGCCGGCCGAAGGGTCGGCCGAGGTTGCGGCTCGCGTCGCCGCTGCTCGCGCCATGCAGACCGCGCGCTACGAGGCGTTGGGAATGCCGGAGGTGTCGACCAATGCGGCTGCGCCGGCTTCGGTGGTCGAACGTGTCGCCAAGCTCGATGCAAAAGGCCTCGATCTGCTCCGGCAGGCCAGTGAAAAGCTGCGGCTGACAGCACGCGGCTTTCACCGTGTGCTGAAGCTCTCCCGAACCCTCGCGGATCTCGACGGCTCGGGCGAGGTCAACCGGGCGCACCTGGCCGAAGCGCTCTCGTACCGCGCCAACGCCGATCGGCGGTGATGGCGTGACGCGGATGTCGTGTGACGCTTAGCGGACACCGCCCGAGACGACGAGCGTCTCGCCCGTGATCCAGGCCGAGTCGGACGAGGCGAGGAAGACCGCGACCGGCGCGATATCACCCGGCTGTCCAGATCGGCCGAGCGGGGTCTGCGACACCGCCTGCTTTTCGAACTCGCTCCCGATGAAGCCGGCCGTATGCGTGCCTTCGGTTTCAACGATGCCGGGGTTGATCGAATTGACCCGGATGTTCTTCGGTCCGAGCTCCTTGGCCAGCACATGCGTGATCGCATCGACCGACGCCTTGGTAGCCGTATAGATCGCCGACATGGGCGGCGTGATCCGGCTCACGACCGAGCCGACATTGATAACGCTGCCGCCACCCGCGCTGAAATGCTTGACGGCTTCTTGCGTCGAAAGCAGCAGGCCGAGCACGTTGATGTCGAATTCGCGGTGGAATTCTTCAGCCGTGATCGCCTCGAGCGGGCTGAACGCGTAGACGCCCGCGTTATTGACCAGAATATCGAGCGATCCGAAAGCCGTCTTGGCCTCGGCGAAGAAGCGTTTCACGTCGTCCAGCTTGGAGACGTTGCCCTGCACCGCAACGGCTTTGCCGCCCTTGGCGACGATATCGGCCACGACCTTCTCGGCTCCGGCGCGATCCGACGCGTAATTCACCGCGACCGAAGCACCTTCCGCCGCAAGAGCCTTGGCGATGCCGGCTCCAATCCCCTTCGACGCACCGGTCACGACCGCGACCTTACCCGTAAGCTTGCTCATTTTCCGTCTCCTGACATGGGTTGATGGTAAGACAGTTAGATAAGCATCGAAGCGTTACAAGTCCGCGCTCCGCGTTTTATCGCGTCCGGCGGAAACGATCGTCACAGCAGCGAGAGTTGGCGACGATAGGCATCGAGCATGTCGCGCTGCAGGATCATCTTCATGAACTTGCCTTCGCGCACGACCCGGATCAGACCGGCGGTTTCGAGTTCCTTGAGATGATGAGACATGGTCGCGGGGCTGACCTGATGCGACCCGATGAGACATGTACAGGCCGTCGGCTCGTCGGATCCGGCGATCTGCTTCAGGATCTCGTACCGCCGTGGCTCCGCCAACGCGCGCGAGATCACACCGAATTGCCGATCCGTCAGGCCATTCTCCATCGACATCGCTTGGTTCAAAGCTTTCTCCTGCGGGGCATACCCCTGTGTCTCGGCTCTAGTTAGCGTCGGGAACCACTTTCACCAAGATGCCGGAACACGGCGGGCGCAGCCAAGGCCGTCAAACCCGCTCGACCATCGAGCAGCCACGATAGGATGACCGCAAGTGAGATCATGTGAGGCGATCAGACCGTGGGAGAGCGTCGTCTCAACGTAATCGCAAGCTTTAGGACGCAACCTATCGGTTGCGGCGCGCCAAGCCGTTTGGATCTGTCTCATGCTCAAAATCGCAGCGGCGTTCTTCGGTAGCCTCACCTTGGCGTGGATTATCGGTGTCATCGGAACGGTGCTGTTCCTGCATTCGTTGCTCGACCGGGCACGTCTGCGACGGGACCGCCGCCAAATCGATGCCGCCCAGGACAAGTTGACCGACGATATGTTGGAAATCCGCTCGGCCGGCGAGGCTCGCTCGCGGGCCGAAGCGTCGACGCAGGCGAAATCCCGTTTCTTGGCAACCGTCAGTCACGAAGTCAGGACGCCGTTGAACGGCATTCTCGGCATGGCCGAATTGCTTGGCGCAACGCCGCTCGACCCCGAACAGCAGGCCTATGTCGACGCGATTCATTCCTCCGGCCGCGCGCTAACGTCTCTGATCGACGAGGTGCTGGATCTGTCGAGGATCGAGGCCGGCAAATTCGAACTCACGCTCGCGCCGTTCGAGGTGCAGGCCTTGGTCGATGACGTGGTCGAGTTGCTCGGTCCACGTGCTCAAGAACGAGGCCTCGAGATCGCGGCTCACGTCGAGCCCGGCGTGCCGTCCATGCTGGTCGGCGATGCCCCACGGTTGCGGCAGGTGCTCATCAACCTCGCCGGCAATGCGGTTAAATTCACGGAAAAAGGCGGGGTCGGGGTGCGGGTCGCCGCTGCGGCGGATGGCGCGTTTACCTTCACGGTGGCCGATACCGGCCCCGGTGTGCCGGCTGACCGGCGTTCCGCCATCTTTGAGGAATTCGAGCAGGGTCCGGCCTCCCGCGCGGGCCGCAGCGGTGGCACGGGCCTCGGGCTGTCGATCGCCCGCCGGTTCGTCGGGTTGATGGACGGCGGCTTGACGCTGTCGGATCGTCCGGGCGGCGGAACCGTATTCGGCTTCACGATCAAGCTCCCGATCGCCGATGTGACGATCGAGAACCGAACGATCGTCTGGCCCGATCTTAAGGGAACGACGGCGCTGATCGTCGCCGATTCGCCGTTTCAGGCGCCGTTCCTGGCGCAAAATCTCGGGGCGGCTGGCGCCAGGGTGACGATCGTGTCCTCTGTGGCCCAGGCGCTGCCCCTGATCCGGGCCGATGCGCCGCTCGATCTTCTGCTCGTCGATTGCGGTTTGGGGCAGGAGGCGACCCATCGCTTGGCCGATGCGTCCGTGGCGGCTCATGTGGCGCGGGGATTCCTGCTGTTCTCCCCCTTCGAGCGGCGAGCCTTCGGTCAAAAACTCACGGCCATTTTCGACGGTTGGCTGGTGAAGCCGGTGCGGGCACGCTCGCTTGCCACACGATTGGCCGCGACCGGCGATGCCGCGCCGGTGACCGAGCCCGCCAGTTCTCCGCTCGCTTCAACGCCCCCAGCTTCCGTCGAGGACCTGCGAATCCTGCTGGCCGAGGACAACGAACTCAACACGCTCGTGATGTTGAAGATGCTGGATCGCATCGGCGCGGAGGTCACCCATGTGGCAGATGGCGCGGTGGCGCTGAACGCCGCGCTGGCGGCCATGCGGGGTGAGACCAAGCCGTTCGACACGATCCTGCTCGATATCTCCATGCCGGGTCTCGATGGGCAGGAGGCGGCTCGTCTGCTGCGCCGGGCCGAACAAGGCGCAGGCGCCTCGCCGACCCGCATCGTGGCGCTGACCGCCTATGCGTTCGAGGATGATCGCCAAGCTTGTTTCGATGCCGGGATCGATGAGTTCCTGACCAAACCGATCGACCTCGCCCGCCTGCGCGCCGCGTTGCGCCCGGCCGAGCAGAAGCCCGTCGGGGACCCCGAGCCAAGCCAAGCCGCGATCTGACGGCCGTAGCCGCCATTTCAACGGGTGGATGGATGCAGGTTGGTGACGCGGCGCTCGCCTCCATCAGGCGCAATTGACCCTCTGCGACAGCACTCTCGGCGGCCTCGTCATAAAAGCTTGGCGGAATCGTGATGTCTCAGATGAGCTTTGGCTTGGCTTTTCACGCCCCCAGGATTTAACGCGATGTTCCATCCGCATGGTGTGACCTCCCCGTCGGCACCGATCGCATGGGCAGGAAGCCGTTTCCGCGCGTGGAACGGGTTGCGTCGATGGCCCGACCTGCAAGGTTCGCTCGGTCGCATCGGGTCGCTCGAAGTTCGGCTCGCGGCCAGCAAGAAGGACGTCCGTCGCGCCCAGCGTGTCCGCTATCGCTCCTTCTACGAGGAAGGCGGCGCCATTCCGGACCGGACGACGGCACTCACGCGGCGCGACCGCTGCGCCTTCGATCGAATCGCCGATCATCTCCTCGTTGTCGATCACGCGGCCCTCAACAAGTTCGGTGTCGCGCGGCCGAAGGTGGTCGGCACGTATCGGCTGTTGCGGCAGGATGTGGCGCAGCGCCACGGCGGATTCTATTCCTCACGGGAGTTCGACATCGGCCCCTTGCTGGCCCGCCATCCAGGCAGCCAGTTTCTGGAATTGGGCCGGTCCTGCGTCCTCCCGGTCTATCGCACGAAGCGAACGATCGAGCTCCTCTGGCGCGGCATCTGGGCTTACGTACAGCATTATCACGTCGATGCCCTGATTGGCTGCGCCAGTCTCGAGGGCACCGATGTGAAGGCTCTGGCGACGCAGTTGAGCTTCCTGCATCATCACGCGTCGGCGCCGCCCGAATGGCACGCCCGCGCCCTTCCGTCGCGCTATGTCGCCATGGGGATGCAGGCCAAGGAGAGCGTCGATCCACGTCGGGCGCTCGCGTCGCTCCCGCCCCTGGTCAAAGGTTATCTTCGCTGCGGCGCGACCTTCGGGGAGGGGGCCGTCGTCGATCATCAATTCGGGACGACGGATGTCTTCGTGGTCATGCCGATCGCGCAGATCGCCAGCCGTTATTCCTCCTTCTTCGGAGGAGAAACCGACGCGCCGGCGCAGCAACGCGACGCGGCCTAAATCAAACCTTGCCGGCTATCGAGATCGCGCCGTCAGAGTCTGACAATCAGGCGAGCCAGCCCATGGCCGAGCCGGCGAGCAGCACGATGCCGATGAAGATGCGGTAGACCACGAAGGGCCATGTCGAAAACCTCTCTAGAATTCGCATCAGCAGGAAGATGGCCAGAAAGGCCGAGATCGAGCCGACCACGAGCCCGACAGCGAGAATCGACCAGCCATGCGCGTCGAGATGCGCCTTATGCAACTCGTAGAGTTCTTTGAGCCCCGCGAGCGCGATCGCCGGCAGGCCCAGCAGAAACGAAAAACGCGCGGCCTCTTCCCGTTTTAGATCGAGGAAGAGAGCCGCGGTCAGGGTCGAGCCCGAGCGCGAAACGCCGGGAATCAACGCACCGATCTGCGCGATCCCCACCACCATAGCGTCGAGAAGTGTGATGTTGGCCAGAACGCGCCTGTGCCGGCAGTAGAGTTCGGCAACCGCCAATAGAATGCCCATGACGATGCAGGACAAGCCGATGACCTGCAGACTGCGCAAGGACGATCCGCAGGCGTTTAGACGAGACGAGAGCGCCAAGCCCGCCAGCACGATCGGGATCGTGGCGAGCACAATCCACATCGCGAAGCGGAAATCCCAGGCTTGAAAGTCGCCGCGCACCGCCGCCGAAATGGATCCGCCGACGAGCCCGCGCACGTCCTTCCAAAAATAGCAGACCACGGCCGCGAGGGCGGCCAGTTGCATGGCGGCCGAGAAGGCTGACCCCGGATCCTGCCAACCAAGGAGGGAGGGGACGATCCGCATATGCGCCGTCGACGAAATGGGCATCAGTTCCGTCAGGCCCTGGACAACGCCCAGGAATGCGACGCGGGCATAACCGAGACTGACGAACCCCGTATCGAGGCCCGCGGTGCATGCGTCCGCCATGGAAGATCCTTCTGATCGGCCGACTTGGTTGAGATCAATCCCGCGACGACGCGTCGTCGGCGAATCGAAACGCAATCTGTTTGCCGCAAAAGGGTTCAGGACGCATTAAACAAGTTGCCGGTCGTCAGGGATCCAGAGGGACGCCGGCGAGGTTCCGGCCATCGTGACCCGTGATCAGCACCGGCACGAAGCTCCCGGCCCTTGGGACAACGGCTGCCGTATCGGTCGGGGCGCCGACGCGCACGCCGGTAAAATCGGCCTCGCGGCCTTTGCCACCGCGTTCCATGAGCACCACGGTCGTTCGGCCGATTTTAGCCGCCAGATGACGATGGAGCGCTGCATCACCGACCGCGCGTAGGGCCGCGGCCCGTTCCCTCGCGGTGTCGCGCGGGACCTGTGGCATGCGGGTCGCCGGTGTGCCGGGCCGTGGCGAATAGGGAAAGACGTGAAGATGCGTCAGCCCGCAATCCTCGATCAAGGCCACGCTGTCGGCGAAGTGGGCCTCGGTTTCGGTCGGAAATCCGGTGATGATATCGGCGCCGAACACCATGTCGGGCCGCAGCGCTTTGAGCTTTTGGCAGAACGCGACCGCGTCGCCGCGCCCGTGCCGCCGCTTCATGCGCTTGAGGATCAGGTCAGAGCCCGATTGCAGCGATAGGTGAAGATGCGGCATGAACCGATCCTCGTCGGCGATGACGGTGATGAGGTCGGAATCCGCCTCAATGCAATCGATCGAGGATAGCCGCAGGCGCGGCAGGTCTGGCAGGGCGGCGAGCAGCGTCCGCACGAGTGTTCCGAGCTTCGGTTCGTCTGGAAGATCGCTGCCGTAAGATGTGATGTCGACGCCGGTCAAGACGATCTCGCGGATGCCGTTTTCCAGCATGGTTCGGGCGCGCTCGAGGATCGTGGCGGGTGCGATGGAGCGCGACGCTCCACGGCCGAATGGAATGACGCAGAACGTACAGCGATGATCGCAGCCGTTCTGAATTTCGAGAAATCCTCGCGTGTGGATCGTCTCGATCGGCGCCGCCAAACCCCTGACGTTCGATGCGGTTGCCTGCGTTCGCGGAAGGCCCGACCACGTGGCGAGAGCGGTTTTGGTGCTGTTGGCCACGACATGGCTGACCTCCGGCATCGCCGAAAATCCATCCGGATCGATCGCTGACGCACATCCGGTCACGACGATTGGACGCTCGGGATTGTCGCGAGCCAGCCGCCGAATGGATTGCCGCGCCTGTCGCACGGCCTCTGCCGTCACGGCGCAGGTGTTCACGATCGCGAGATTGGCGTGACCGGCTCGCGACGCGCTCGACCGCATGGCATCGGATTCGACGATGTTGAGGCGGCAACCGAACGTCACCACCTCGACAGAGGCGCGAGAGCGCGCGTCGCCATCGATCGCCGTCAAGCCGTCGCATTCCGGTCGACCAGACCCCGATGTTCGAGCTCGACCGCCCCTGTCATCAAGACGTGCTGGTCGGTGTCACGCCACTCGATCGTCAGTGTTCCGCCCGGCAGCACCACATCGGCGCGCCGCAAGACACGATGGTTACGCACCGCCGCAACCAGTGTCGCACAAGCCGCCGAGCCGCATGCCTTGGTCAAGCCGGCACCGCGTTCCCACACATCGAGGTGGATCAAGGTGGGTGACATCACACGGGCGAAGGAGATATTGGCCCGGTCCGGAAACATGGGATGATGTTCGAGGGCAGGGCCGAGCGTCGCGAGCGGAGGCTGCGGAGCATCGGGGGCGATCCAGAACACTGCATGGGGGTTGCCCATGCTTACAGCCGACACCGGTCCGAGCGCCTCGATCCAGGCCGAGGTCGGCTCCAGGGCGAAGGATGTCGTGTCCTCAATCGCGTCACGCAGCGGAATGTCATGCCATCCGACATGCGGGACCCCCATGTCGACCGTGAAAAGGCCGTCCGGCTGGCGCCTGCAGACCAACTCGCCCGCAACCGTTTCAACCGTCACTGACTGGTCGGCGCTCCCCTCGAGCAGGAACCATGCGACGCAACGCGTGCCATTGCCGCAAGCGCCCGCCTTTGACCCATCTTGGTTGAAGATATCGACGAAGGGCGGGCGGCCCGCGCCGCGCCCATCCCCGATCGCCATCAATTGGTCGAAACCGAGCCCCGGTCGAGCGCCGAGGAATCGCGCCGTCGCCTCGTCGAGCGCTGCATGGCCGCGTGTGTCGACGACCAGGATCGAGTTGCCGATTCCGTTCATCTTCGCGAAGCGCAAAGGCGCGTCGATCGCTGCAGCGGCTGATGTCATGATCGGGCCATATAGGCGATTTGCCTGTCGCTCGCCAGGGCCAAGAATCAACCAAGCGCGACGGCCTCGTCTGGTGACGCGGCGCAAAGCTGGTATAAGGGCCTGATGCGAGGCGTAAGCTGAGCCTTTGGCGGCGGGCTGATTTCTGATTGGCCGGACCCCCAAGGATGTCGGAATCGGGAGCGTAGGATGACGGTTAGTGGTGCTGCCGGGCGGATTGCCAGGATCGGTTTTTGCACGATCATCCCGATCGTTCTGAGCGGGTGCGGCGGGACGAGCGGCTTCGAGCCGAAGACCTCCGATAACGGCACGATGCTGGGCAACCTGATTGCGTTCAATAACTTGAACGTGGGACCGGCGAAGCCGGCCGCAATCGAGGAAAAGCTCGAATGTCCGAACGTCGAGGTACTGGACGGCACGGCATCGCTCCGAACCTATGCGGGCGCTGACCAATCCAATGCGTCGGTCAAATATCAATATTCGCTTGGCGACGTCGTTCGCGAATGCTCCCACGTCGGCAGCAATCTCGTGCTGAAAGTCGGGCTCGAGGGGCGTGTGTTGATCGGCCCGGCCGGAACGGCTGGTTCGTTCACGGCGCCGATCCGCATCGCGATCCGTAACGAAAAGACCCAACAGGTCATTCTTTCGAAGTTCTATCGCATTCCGGTGACGGTACCGGGCGGCCAGAGTCAGGGAGACTTTTCTCTTGTGTCGGACCCGATCGCGGTTCAGTTCGTCTCGGCGCAAGCACAGGAAGACTACACGGTCGTGGTCGGCTTCGACGAAAAAGGCGCTGGCGCCGCACCGATCGCCAAGAAAAGTCGGCGGCACATGCGGTGACGCGCTCGCGTCAACCCGCCGGAACAGGACCCCGTTAACGGCGTTGACCGCATCCGCTTCAAGGCGTCAGAATGTCACTTCTGTTCGCTTGCGCCGGAACCATATCAAGGTCTACGCTTTGACATCGCGATTGTGCGCTTCGAGAGGGTAGACGAATGGACCACACCAATCACCGCCGTCCCGCTCGCGCGATCGCGATTGCGGCATCCCAGAATGCGACCGATCGCGTCGCAAACGCCGGACGCGCTCTTCTGGCTCTCCTTGGCTCGGTCATTCTGCTTCAGGCGGCGGTGACGGCCTATCACGCAGCGCCGCTTTTGCAGCCGTAACGGTTTTGCCTTCTGAGATGCAAAAGCCGGCCAATTGGCCGGCTTTTTTTATGCGGTATGAGGCCCCAGGCCCAGCGTCAGATCCCGCTGGCTCGTCGATCAGTTGAGCTTGGCGCGCAGCCGGCCGATTTCAGCATCGACCAAATGAGCTGCCCCGGTTCCTTGAGGATCGGCCTTAAAAACCCGCCCCGCGATCGCAACCGCAGCTTCAGCCGCTGCCGCGCGAACGTCGGCCGCGGCTTGACTTTCCGCCATGGCGATCTTGGCCTCGGCCTGTTTCGTGCGTCGTGCCACGAAGTCGACAAGACGCGCTTCGGTTTCGGTCGCCAACATGGCCGCTTCGTCACGCGCCTGGGCAACGATCGCGGCCGCTTCGACCCCGGCCTGTTCGGCCTTCCGCTTAAAGCTTTGCAACACCGCATCGGCCTCGTCGCGGAGACGTTTGGCTTCAGCTAGTTCAGCCCGGATCTTATCGGCACGTCCGTCCAGAGCGGCGCTGAGCTGTTTATGCACGCCGAGATAACCCAGGCCGAGCACGAAAACGATAAAGCCGATGGCGACGTAAAATTCAGCGTCGAAATGCATGGTGATCCTGCCTCAGTTCGGCTTGGCGGCGGCAGCAGCCACGGCCTCGGCGCTCGGAGCCGTCCCGGTCAGATGCTGGACGATGGCGGATGCCGTGTCCCGCGCGATCGTTTCGACATTGCTCATCGCGCGCGTCTTGGTCTCGTTGATCTGAGCGTCGGCCGTCGCGAGCTTTGCATTCAGAGCCGTCTCCAGCGCATGACGCTTTGCCTCGGATTCGGCATGGAGCGCGTCATGGGTTTGCTGAGCCATCGCCTGCGCGCGGCCTTTGGCATCCGCAAGGGTCTTGTCGTAGGAGACGCCGGCTGCGTGAGCCTGATCCTGCATGGATCGCGCGTCGGAGAGGTCGCCCTCGATCCGGCCCCGGCGGGCTTCCAAAATATTCTCGACGCGCGGCAGAGCGATGCGGGACATCAACCAGTAGAGGGCGCCGAAGATGATCACGAGCCAGATGATCTGCGGGACGAAATTATGTGCATCGAATGGCGGAAAAACCCCGACCTGATGCCCTGCGTCGGGATTGTTCACGATGCCGGCGGGCAGAGACTCTGAGGAGACGGGGGCGGCCATGGAGGTCCTTCGATGATCCGGTGGTCGGAGGAGTGCGACATCGCGTGCTTGGCAACAGGGTGCCACGACGCACGATCCGATAACGCGAAAGGGGCCGACACCCCATAAGGAGCGTCGGCCCGAAGCGTCGGTGTTACTTCACGAACAGCAGCAGGATCGCCACCAAGAACGCGAAGATGCCGAGACCTTCGGCCAGCGCTGCGCCGATGAAGGCCCGACCGAACTGAGCGTCGGCGGCCGAGGGGTTACGCAGCGCGCCTGTCAGGAAGCTGCCGAAAATCGTACCGACGCCGATAGCAGCGGCGCCCATGCCGATCGCTGCAAGACCTGCGCCGATGAATTTGGCGGCGTCCATGTAGCTGGCAGCAAGTTCTCTGGCGGTTGTGGGATCCATTTGAAACTCCGTTCGGATGGTAGATCGGGCAACGTTTGTTGTTAGGATCTTTATCAGTGGCCCGGATGGATTGCGTCGTTCAGGTAGACGCAAGTGAGGATGGCGAAAACGTAGGCCTGCAATACCGCGACCAGAAGTTCAAACGCCGTAAGCACGATGATGGCGAGCATGGGCAAAGGCGCGATCAGCGCCGCTGCGCCGCCGGCACCCAGCAGCAGGACCACGAAGCCACCGAAGACCTTTAGGGTGATGTGACCCGCCAGCATGTTGGCGAAGAGACGAACCGACAGCGAGATTGGCCGCGCCACGAAGGAGATCACCTCGATCAGGATGATGAACGGAAGAATGAAGATCGAGACGCCCGAAGGGGCGAAGAGATTCAGAAAATGCGTGCCGTGTTTGAAGATGCCGTAGGCGATCACGACCGTCATGACGAGCGCGGCGAGCGCGAAGGTCACGACGATTTGGCTCGTCACCGTATAGCTGAACGGCAGCAGACCGAGGATGTTGGCGAACAGCACGAACATGAACAGGCTGAACACGAAGGGGAAGAACCGCATGCCCTCTTCGCCTGCCGTGCCACGCACCGTGTCGGCCACGAATTCATAGGACATCTCGGCTGCGGCCTGGAGCCGGCCCGGCACCATCGACCGACGCGACGTTCCGACGATCATCAGAATGGTGACGAGGCCGAGGATGATCACCATCAAGAGCGACGCATTCGTGAAGGACGCATCGATGCCGAACGGATGCAGCGTGAACAGCCGCTCGATATTGAACTGATGGATCGGATCGATCGCATTTTCCGGCACGCCGAAACTCCCAAACGTCGATGCATCGTTACCGTTGCCCGACCTGCAAAAAGTCCGTGGGCTCGCGCCCACTCACGTCTACAAACGGGCCTCAACCCGCCTTAACCCAACTTCGAAGCGGCTACTTGCCGCCCGTCTTCGTCGCCACGCGATAAACGTTCCAGAACCCGGCCGCTGTGCCAATCGCGACAAACGCGATCAGTGCCGCAGGCGATGAACCGACCCATCGATCGATCTGCCACCCGATGACGGCCCCGACCACAACCGCCGCAGCAAATTCCGAGGTCACCCGGACGCCGAGGCTGATGGCCTGTCCCATGCCGTTCGCCGAGGGACCCGACCCGGATGAGAGGTCTGGCTTCTTCGGCGCGTTGCGCGACAAATCCCGCGACAACTCCGACAGACGGGTCCGCATGGCGTCATCGTCATGCAAGCCCCGATGATCGTCGGGTTCAGCCACCGGATGTCCTCCCAACCACGCCCGTGTTTTCGCCGAAGTCGACATCCAACCCCAAGGTGCAGTCGGACGGCATTCAGCAGCATTGTCTTATCAGGCGTCAGAGCGTCGCGATCGTCGACACTCCTCCGCTTCGGGCGGCAACATATGGACGGACAATAGGCATGTCAAGAAAGCCAGTATGGTCGTAAACCTTTGAATAAATTCAGTAATCGACTTCTGTCCGTGGATCTGTGGCGAAAACTGCACAGGCTGTTCCGAATTTGGCCAGATTTTGAGCGGCGGTGATCTCGTGGATTCCGATTGGCTGCGTCGCGCATGTGGTCCTAAGGTTCACGCGTCCATGGAGATCGTCGATGCTGTTTTGGCTGTTCGCTCGCGTCCGCAAGCCTGTGCTCGGTCTGCTTGTCGCTCTGTCGATCGATCCGGTCAGCGGCGCCCTCGCGGCGCCGAGCCTCAAGGCAGGTGTGGTCGCGCTGGCGCTCTGGAGCCAACAAGGCGTGTTTCTCTCCGAAGCCAAGGGCGCCGCGCACGTGCTGGCGGCGCGCTATGGCCACGGCGGCCCGGTCGAGATCCGCTCCAACACCCGAACGGGTTTTGCCGCGGGTCCGGTCGGCATGGCGCGCGCCATTCGGAGCGCCGAACGCGGCCTCGATCCAGCGCGCGATGTCCTCTTCGTAGTTCTGACCTCGCATGGTTCGCCACAGGGCATCGCCGAGAAGGGGGGCGACCAGGAAGGTATTCTGCCGCCGGCCGCGCTCGGGCGGCTGCTCGCCGCGAGCAAGATCCGCCGCAAGGTCCTGATCGTGTCGGCGTGTTTTGCGGGCGTTTACACGTCCTTGGCCGATCCGGATATGGTGGTGATCACCGCGGCCGATGCCGATCATCCCTCCTTCGGGTGCCAGGCCGGTGCACGATGGACCTATTTCGGCGATGCCTTCTTCAATCAGGCGCTGCGCCAATCCTTGGCGGGCCGGGAGCCGCTCGACCGCGTGTTCGCCCATGCGGCCGAACTCGTGCGAGCCCGCGAAGTGAAGGATGGCTTCGATCCGTCGAACCCGCAGATGGCCGGGGGCGCCAACGTGCTCAGCGCGCTCGCCGCACCATAGTCGCCCAAGCCCCGCGAAAGAGTGTTGCCAAAAGCGGTGTTGCGGCTATAAACACGTCCCTTCGAACCGTCCGGCTCATCAGGGCTGCCGTGGCGGTTCCTTCGCTCGTCCAAAAACGAACGATACTCGCGTCCCGCTACCATCCGGTGGTGAGGCTCGCGTCCTATGTGGAGAGAGCAAATGCCCAAGCTGAAGACGAAGTCAGGCGCAAAAAAGCGCTTCAAAATCACCGGAACCGGCAAGGTCGTTTATACGCAGGCCGGTAAGCGCCATGGCATGATCAAACGGACCAACAAGCAGATCCGCAATCATCGCGGCACCAACGTGCTCTTCAAGAGCGATGGTGACAATATCATCAAGTATTTTCTGCCGAACGGCTGATCGCAGCCGACCCAATCCGCTTTTGATCGAGGATAATTTCCATGGCACGTGTTAAACGTGGCGTAACGTCTCACGCCAAGCATAAGAAGGTTTTCGAGGCCGCCAAAGGCTTCTATGGCCGTCGTAAGAATACCATCCGGATCGCCAAGCAGGCGGTCGAAAAGTCGATGCAATATGCGTATCGCGACCGGAAGAACAAGAAGCGCACGTTCCGCGCCTTGTGGATCCAGCGCATCAACGCGGCTGTCCGCGAATTGGGCATGCCCTACAGCCGCTTCATCGACGGTCTGGCTCGCGCCGGTATCGAGATTGATCGCAAGGTCCTCTCCGATCTCGCGATCCACGAACCCGAAGCCTTCAAGGCCATTTTCGAGAAGGCCAAGAGCGCGCTTCCGGTCGCGGCCGTGAACTAAGCAGACGTTTGGTCGGGGCGGCCCGAGGCCGGTCCGGCCTTCGGTTCTGACCGATGCAAGATAAGCGCGGCCCATTCGAGGCCGCGTTTTGGTTTTTGTCCAGAAACGGCGTTCCGATGTCCAACGTGATCGAACTCGAGGGTCAGGTGCTGGCCGAGGTCGCCGCCGCGTCGAGCGAAGCGGCTCTCGATGCCGTCCGGGTCTCGGCTCTCGGCAAGAAGGGTCGCGTTTCGGCGCTGCTGGCGACGCTCGGAAAGATGTCGCCGGACGAGCGGAAAACGCAGGGCGCGGCCATCAATGCCGTGAAGGACCGCGTCACGGAGGCTCTTGCGTCGCGGAAGGCCGTGCTGGCCGAAGCCGCCTTGACGGCGCGCCTGTCGGCTGAGCGGGTCGATGTGACCTTGCCGGTGCGCGATGCCGCGGTGAACACCGGCCGCATCCATCCCATCACGCAGGTGACGGATGAACTGACCGCGATCTTCGCCGACATGGGCTTTTCGGTGGCCGAAGGCCCCGACGTCGAGACCGACTTCTTCAATTTCACCGCGCTGAACTTCCCGCCCGGCCATCCGGCGCGTGAAATGCACGACACATTCTTCTTCTCGCCGGATGCAAACGGCGACCGGAAGTTGCTGCGGACCCATACGAGCCCGGTGCAGATCCGGACCATGATGGGCGGCAAGCCGCCATTCCGCATCATCTGCCCAGGCCGAACCTACCGTAACGATTCCGATCAGACCCATACGCCGATGTTCCATCAGGTGGAGGGGCTGGTGATCGACAAGACCGCCAACCTCGCCAACCTCAAGTGGATCCTGCAGGAGTTTTGCAAGGCGTTCTTCGAGGTCGATACTGTGAAAATGCGGTTTCGTCCGTCGTTCTTCCCGTTCACCGAGCCCTCGATGGAGGTCGACATCCAATGCTCGCGGCAGGGCGGAGAGATTCGCTTCGGCCAGGGTGAAGACTGGCTGGAAATCCTCGGCTGCGGCATGGTCCACCCCAATGTGCTCCGCCATTGCGGCATCGACCCGGACGAGTATCAGGGCTTTGCCTGGGGCATGGGCATCGACCGGATCGCGATGCTGAAATACGGCATGACGGACCTACGCCCGTTCTTCGACGGCGATGTGCGCTGGCTTCGCCACTATGGGTTTCGGCCGCTCGACGTACCGTCGCTCGCTGGCGGGCTCAGCGGGTGAGGGGAGAGCAGGGCCAGCGTCTGCCCAACCTCATGCCGACCCGCCTCATCCGTCCCGTCTTGCTGAAGTCAGTCTCATGAAATTCACGTTGTCCTGGCTCAAGGACCATCTCGACACGACGGCTTCGCTCGACACGATCGTCGATAAGCTGACGCAGATCGGGCTTGAGGTCGAAGGGGTCGACGATCCAAGCGCGCAGCTCAGCGGCTTCGTGATCGCCCGCGTCATCGAAGCCGTCCAGCATCCGAATGCCGATCGGCTGCGGGTCTGTTCGGTCGATACGGGGTCGGGGACGCCGGTGCAGGTCGTCTGCGGCGCGCCGAACGCGCGCACCGGAATGCTTTCGGTCTTCTCGCCGCCCGGCACCTTCATTCCGGGCAAGGGCATCACGCTCGGCTCGGGTGTGATCCGGGGAGTCGAGTCGAACGGCATGTTGTGTTCGGGCTCCGAACTCGGCCTCTCGGATGATCACGACGGCATCCTCGATCTGCCCGCCGATGCGTCTGTCGGTCAGCCTTATGCGACCTGGGCGAAGCTCGACGATCCGGTGATCGACATCAACCTGACCCCGAACCGCCCCGATGCGGCGAGCATCCACGGCATCGCGCGGGATCTCGCGGCCGCCGGCCTCGGCACGATGACGACCGTGCCTGTTGCGCCCGTCGAGGGGGCGTTTCCGTGCCCCGCCACCGTGTCGCTCGATCTTTCGGACGGCGACGCACATCTCGCGCCGGCCTTTGCGCTGCGCCTCGTCCGCGGCGTCAAGAACGGCCCGTCGCCGGAGTGGATGCAGCGCCGGTTGCGCGCGATCGGGCTTCGGCCGATCAGCGCTCTTGTCGATGTCACCAACTACATCACCTTCGATCGTGGCCGCCCGCTCCACGTCTTCGATGCCAACAAGGTGCAGGGCACCCTGCGGGTGCGTCGCGCCGAAGCGGGCGAGACGATCGTCGGGCTTGATGGCAAGACCCATGCGCTCGATGCCACGATGGTCGTGATCGCCGACGATCGCGGTCCGGAATCGATTGCCGGCATCATGGGCGGCGAGGCTAGCGGCTGCGACGAGCACACCACCGACGTTCTGATCGAAAGTGCCTTGTGGGACGCGGGCAATATCGCGCAGACCGGCCGTAAGCTCGGCATCAACACGGATGCGCGCTACCGCTTCGAACGCGGGGTGGATCCGGCCTTCTGCGTCTCAGGCGCCGAATGGGCCACGACGCTCGTGATGCAGCTCTGCGGCGGCATGCCATCCGATCTCGTCTTGGTCGGCCGCGTGCCTGACCCGGACTTGCGGATCGATTTCCCCTGGTCGGAGGTCAAGCGCCTCACCGGGCTCGATCTGCCGCAAGCCACGATGCGCGACAGCCTCGAACGGCTCGGCTTTGCGGTCGAGCAGACCAGCGAGACGACCGCGAGCGTGCGGGTCCCGACCTGGCGTCCCGATGTGGCCGGCGAGGCCGATCTCGTCGAGGAGGTGCTTCGTCTGGCGGGGCTCGATCACGTCGTCCCCGTGCCATTGCCTCGGCTGGTTGACGGCGTTCCGAAGCCCGTGCTGACGCTTCTGCAGCGCCGGACGCGGCTGGCCAAGCGGACGCTCGCCTCGTGCGGGCTGCTCGAGGCCGTCACGTGGTCGTTTGTGTCGAAGCAACGCGCGACGTTCTTCGGCGGCGGCTCGGCCGCCCTGGCGCTGGCCAATCCGATCGCGGCGGACCTCTCCGACATGCGCCCGAGCCTGCTGCCGGGATTGATCGCGGCAGCGCAGCGAAACGCCGATCGCGGCATCGGGGATGTTGCCCTGTTCGAGGTCGGTCAGATCTTCCTGAGCGATGGTGAGACGGACCAGCGGTTCGCAGCCGCTGCGGTCCGTCGCGGTACCGCGAAGATTGGCGGCGCGGGCCGCCATTGGGCCGCTGCCAACACGCCGGTCGATGTCTACGACGCCAAGGCCGACGCTTTGGCGCTGCTGGCGAGCCTGGCCATCCCGGCGGCCAGCATCCAGGTCGTGCCCGGCGGCCCCGCCTGGCTCCATCCGGGCCGTTCGGGAACGCTGCAACTCGGTCCCAAAACTGTCATTGGATCGTTTGGCGAACTGCATCCCGCCGTTCTCGAGGCGATGGGATGCGCGGGGCCCGTTGCGGTGTTTGAGATCGTGCTCGACGCCTTGCCGCCGCCGAAAGCCAAACCCACCAAGGCGCGCGGCAAGCTCGATCTGCCCGACCTGATGCCGGTCGAGCGAGATTTCGCGTTCCTGGCCGGTGAGGCCGTCGCGGCTTCCGACATCCTGAAGGCCGTGCAAGGCGCCGACCGTGCCTCGATCGTGGATGCCTCCGTGTTCGACGTCTACCGCGGCGCAGGTGTGCCGGAGGGTCGGAAATCGGTGGCGATCGCGGTCACGCTTCAGCCGCGCGACCGCACCATGACGGAGCAGGATCTCGAGGCTATCAGCCTCAAGATCGAAGCGGACGTGCTGAAAAAAACCGGAGCGTCCCTGCGACGCTGATCCAAGCCCGACCGCCTCATCGACGGTCGGCGTCTTTCAGACTCGCGGCACGAACGGCGCTGCATCCGGCGACAGGATGCCCTTGAGCCGCGGATCGTCCGTCATCTCGATCTGCATGCGAAACGGCACGAAACCGTTTCGCATGTAGAAGCGCACGGCGCTTGGATCATCCAATGTGCAGGTGTGAACCCAAAACCGCCGGATCGGCTTCGACCACGCGCGATCGATGGCCTCCGACATCAACCAACGCCCGATGCCTTGGCCTGAGAGTGGAGCGGCGATCCCGAAATAGGCGATCTCGCAGGTGTCCGCCTCGCGGAAATCGAGTTCGAGAAGTCCCTGATCGACACCCTCGATCTCGACCGCATAGACCGCGACGGCGGGGTCGGCGATGATCTGAGCCAAGCCAACGTCGTCGCATTCGAGACGATCGTGCCAGAGCCAGTTCTCGCCGACACGCCGGAACAGCACGCGATACCAATCGGGGTCCGGATCTGCGACGTGCCGCAGCCGAACGCCGGGCGGCGCCGGCAGCACGGTCATGTCCGGCCGTGCCCACATTTCGAGATTGGTGACCACACAGACGATCTTGCCGTGTGGAACGTCGGTGAAGCCATCCGATAGGATTGGATCGCTCATGGCATCAGTTGTCCGCCGTTGACCTCGATGATCTGGCCGGTGATGTAGCCCGACATCGCCTCCGAGGCGAGGAAGAGATAGGTCCCGACGCAATCCTCAGACGTGCCGACAAAGCCCATCGGGATGGTCTTGCGCTGCATCTCCATCTGCTCGTCCGACGTGTAGCGCTCGTGAAACGGCGTTGCGATGACGCCCGGCGCGACGGCGTTGACGCGGATCTTGTCGCCGACGAATTCCTTGGCGTGACCGCGCGTGATGGTCGAGACGAAGCCCTTCGAGGCCGCGTAGAGGATCGCGCCATTGCCGCCGCCGTTGCGGGCCGCGATCGAGGTCGTATTGATGATGAACCCGCCGCGCTGTTTCAGGAACGGGTGCGCCGCACGGGTCGCGGCCAGCACTGACCGAGCGTTGAGGTTCATCACCTTTTCATAATGCGCGTCGGTCATGTCGGCGGTCGGCACGCGGCCCAGCATGCCGCCCGCGTTATTGACGAGCCCATCGAGGCCGCCGAGGGCCTTGGCGGCCTCCTCGACAACGCGTTCGGTCTCGCCTTCCGCCGATACATCGCCGCGAATCAGGACGGCGGTGCCGCCGCTCGTCTCGATCTCCTGCTGCAGCCGTTTGGCGTCGTCGGCGCTGGCGTTATAGTGCACGCCGACCTTGGCGCCCTGCTGCGCGAAAGCGCGGGCAACGGCCGCGCCGATGCCGGTCGAGGCGCCGGTGATCAGAACCGCCTTGCCGGCGAGGTCCGGAATGCGAACCATGGCGACCGGATGGGTGTGTGACGCGTCTGCCTGTTGAGCCATTGTTTCCTCTTGTCCTTATGGGCGCCGCGCGGCTTGATCTTGACCGTGGCGTTTGCGCTTGCCGCGTCGGAGCGGTAAACCACAACGCGGTCGATGGGATCAGGATGCCGCGACATGGGCCGGGCCACAACCCCGTGATCCGTCGTGGCCTCGCAAGGGGCGACGCGTCGATCGGGGCGAGGGTCTAAGCGACCCGCCTAACGCGAAGGATGCTGATCGGTGAAGCGCGCAATAGCCTTCGTGGCCGTTTTGATCCTGCTGGTCGGGGTGATCGGCGGGTTGTCGTTCTTCCAGTTCGTTTTCAAGCCGCAGATGATCAAGACCATCATCGGTGGCATGAAACACCCGGCGACCTCGGTCGTCGTGGGACAAGCCACGACTGAAAGCTGGGTAAGGCGCGTGCCCGCGATCGGCAGCTTCAAGCCCTACCAGGGCATCGATCTGGCGGCTCAGGTCGGCGGCATCGTGCAGACGATCCGCTTCGAGTCCGGGCAGGAGGTCACCAAAGGAACCGTGTTGGTCGACATCGATTCCTCGACCGAACAAGCCGATCTCAAGGCAGGTCTCGCGACCATGCGGAACGCAGATCTCGCGCTGTCGCGTCAGCAGGAACTGATTTCTGGTGGCAATACGAGCCGGGCGACGGTCGATTCTGCCCTGGCGACCCGCGACACCGCTGCCGCCAGTGTCGACCGTTCGAAGGCGATCATCGCTCAGAAGACCCTCGCGGCCCCGTTCGCTGGGCGTCTCGGCATCCGCAAGGTTGATGTCGGGCAATATCTGTCGCCGGGAACCGCGATCGTGACGCTGACGCAGCTCGATCCGATCTACGTCGATTTCCCGATCCCCGAACAAGCCTTGTCGCTCGTTTCGACCGGCCAGACGATCGACGTCGCGGTCGATGGATTCCCATCCGACAATTTTACGGGTGTAGTGAAGTCCATCGACAGCCGCGTCAGCACCGACTCGCGCAGCGTGATCGTTCGGGCGGAGGTTGCCAACAAGGATAAGCTGTTGCTGCCGGGCATGTTCGCCAACGTGTCGGTTCTGTCCGGCAAGGCGCGCGCCGTCGTGACGGTTCCGAAGACCGGCGTCACCTACTCGCTCTACGGCGATAGCGTCTATGTGGTGAAGCCCGCCCCCGCTACGGCCGACAGTGGTTCGGCTCAGGCCGCGACGCCGCCCGCCGCCACCTCGCCGTCTGCACCGATCGACCCGACCGCGGACCTGATCGTCGAGCGACGTTTTGTGCGGACCGCCGAGGCGCGGGGCGACCGGATCGCCATCACGGACGGTCTCCAGGCCGGCGACACGATCGTGACCGAAGGCCAGATCAAGTTGCAGCCGAACGCCCATGTGACGATTGAGACGACAGGCGGCCTGACGCCGCGCGATACACTCCCCCGCCAGTAACGTCCCGCAGGAGGGGAGATCCATGGCTTTCACCGACCTCTTCATCCGGCGTCCGGTTCTGGCGAGCGTCGTCAGCCTGATGATCCTGCTGGTCGGCTACGTGGCCTATACCAAGCTCCCGATCCGGCAATATCCCGAACTATCATCGACCACGATCACGATCACGACGAGCTATCCCGGCGCGAATGCCGATCTGATCAAGGGGTTCATCACGACCCCGATCGAGCAGGCCGTGGCCAGCACGGAGGGGATCGATACGCTGGTCTCGTCGTCCCAGCAGAATACCTCAACCGTCACGCTGAACCTGCGGCTCAACGCCAATCCGGACAGGGCCGTGTCGGACGTGTTGTCCAAGGTCGGGCAGGTCAAGGGTGTGTTGCCCCGCGACGCCAATGATCCGGTGGTGGTGAAGCAAACCGGGCAGGGGTTCGCCCTGCTGTATATTTCGTTCAATTCGCCGGTGCTCGATTCGGCGCAGATCACCGATTACATCACCCGCGTGGTTCAGCCGAAGCTGCAAACCATCGACGGGGTCGCCAACGCGCAGATCCTTGGCGGCCAGACCTTCGCGATGCGGATCTGGCTCGACCCCAATCGCATGGCGGCGCGCGGCGTGACCGCCAACGACGTACGGGTCGCGCTTGTGGCCAATAACTTCATCTCGGCCGCCGGTCAGATCAAAGGGGACTATACCCAGACCAGCATCAATGCCGAGACCTCGCTCGACAGCGCCAAAGCTTTCTCGCAACTGGTTGTGCTGTCGCGTGGCGATGCCTTGACCCGGATGGGCGATATTTCGAGCATCGAACTCGGGCCGGAGTCGGTCGAATCCTCCTCGGTCTTCGATGGGTTGAAGGCCGTGTTCGTCGGCATCTATGCGACCCCGACCGCCAATCCGCTGACCGTCATCGAGAACGTCAACGCGGCCTTCCCGAGCCTCAAGGCCGAATTGCCGCCGGGCATCAGCGCCGCGATCGCCTATGATTCGACGGAATTCATCCGTGCCTCGATCTCGGAGGTTGCCAAGACCCTGGGCGAAGCCGCCGTCATCGTCATCGTGGTGATTTTCCTATTTCTCGGAAATCTCCGCTCGACCCTCATTCCCATTGTGACGATCCCGCTCTCGCTCGTGGGCGTGATGATCGTTCTGCTGGCGCTCGGCTATTCGATCAACCTCCTGACCTTGCTGGCGCTGGTGCTCGCGATCGGGCTCGTGGTCGATGACGCGATCGTCGTGGTGGAAAACATCTATCGTCATATCGAGGACGGGATGACGCCGCGGGACGCGGCGCTCAAAGGCGCACGCGAAATCGCTGGCCCGGTCATCTCGATGACCATAACGCTCGCGGCCGTCTATGCGCCCATCGGCTTCGTGGCCGGGTTGACGGGTGCGCTCTTCCGCGAATTTGCCTTCACGCTCGCGGGTGCCGTGGTGGTGTCGGGCGTTGTCGCGCTCACCTTGTCGCCGATGATGTGCTCGCGACTGCTGACCTCGCAGCAGGGGC
The DNA here is from genome assembly GCF_004323635.1 of Lichenihabitans psoromatis. Taxonomy (NCBI): domain Bacteria; kingdom Pseudomonadati; phylum Pseudomonadota; class Alphaproteobacteria; order Hyphomicrobiales; family Lichenihabitantaceae; genus Lichenihabitans; species Lichenihabitans psoromatis. Next base: position 201,098 of record NZ_CP036515.1, on the reverse strand, counting down.
AGGGCGGCTTTGTCCGATTTCTCGATCGCATGTTCGAGGGCCTGCGTCGCCGGTATGAGCGGCGGCTTCACCGAACCCTGAATTTTCGCGCGCTGACGATGCTGATCTTGTTGGGCGTTTTGGTGCTGACGGGCGTGCTCTATGTCACGACCCCGAAGGAACTGGCGCCGGACGAGGACCAGGGCATCCTCTTCACGCTGGTCAAAACCCCGCAATATGCCAACCTCGACTATCTCGAGAAATCGACGCAGGCGCTCGACGGCGTCTTTAATACGGTGGCCGAAAAAGCCCATGTGTTCACGATCAACGGGTCGGGTGGCGTGCATGCGGCTTTCTCGGGCCTGCTGATGAAGCCGTGGGAGCAGCGCACCCGCAACCAGAAACAAGTGCTGGCCGAATTGCAGCCTAAATTCGGCGGCATCTCCTCGGCCCAGGTGCTGGCTTTCTCGCCGCCGCCCCTGCCTGGTTCGACCGGTGGGCCACCGCTGCAATTCGTCGTGCGGACGACGGGTGACTATCGGCAACTCGCGGACGTGGTGGAGCAGATCCAGAAAGCCGCTCAGGCCAGTGGTCTTTTCATCTTCACCGATACCGATCTGAAATTCGACACGCCGCAAATCGAGTTCAAGATCAACGCCGACAAGGCCAACCGCATCGGCATCAACATGTCGGATATCGGCGGAACGCTCGCGACGCTGCTGGGCGGAAATTACGTCAACCGCTTCAACCTCTACGGCCGCAGCTACGAGGTCATCCCGCAAGTACCCCGCGAGTTCCGCGACACGCCCGATTGGCTGCTCCGCTATCAGGTGCGCTCGCTCGGCGGCGATCTCGTCCCGTTGTCCGCCGTTGGGCGGGTGTCGCAATCGGTGCAACCGAATGCCTTGACGAGCTTCCAACAGCTTAATTCGGCGACCCTGTCGGGCGTGCCGTTCCCGGGCCACACGCTCGGCGAGGGCCTCGATTTCCTCAAGGCAAAGGCGGCCGAGATCTTCCCGGCTGGCTATACCTATGATTTTGGCGGCGATAGCCGGCAATATGAGCAGGAGGGGTCTGCGCTGGTGGTGACGTTCGGGTTCGCGCTCGTCGTGATCTATCTCGTGCTTGCGGCTCAGTTTGAGAGCTTCCGCGATCCGCTCATCATCCTGATCGCCTTGCCGACGTCGCTGTTCGGCGCTCTGTTGCCGTTGAACATCGGCGGCGTGGTGGGCGCCACCTCGATCAACATCTACACGCAGATCGGGCTCGTGACGCTGATCGGGCTGATCTCCAAACACGGCATCCTGATGGTCGAATTCGCCAACCGGATGCAGGAGGAGGAAGGCATGTCGCGTCGCGCCGCGATCGAACATGCGGCTGGCGTGCGGCTGCGGCCGATCCTGATGACGACGGCCGCCATGGTCGTGTCGATGATCCCGCTCATCCTCGCGGCGGGAGCGGGCGCGCAGAGCCGGTTCTCGATCGGCGTGGTGATCGCGGCCGGCATGAGCGTCGGCACCTTGTTCACGCTGTTCGTCACGCCTGCGGTCTACACGATCGTGGCCCGCGATCACAATCGTGGCCGAGGCCGGGCCGATCTGATTGTGCCGGCCAGCAGCCCCGACGGGTTGGCGCGCGCGGCGGAGTAACGATCGCATCGGGGCTTGCGCCGCAGCAATAAACCCGTAAGGTCGCGCCATTCGATCGGACCCGGTGCAATTCCGGGTGGCTCTTCCGGCCGCCAATCCGCCGGACCACGCAACAGACCCGTCCCGCAGATTGTGCTCCTTCATCGCACAGCAGGCGGCTGTCCCTTGCGAGATCAATCCTCATGACCATGACGTCCGTTCGCCAGCAATGGCTGACAAATGCCGTTCGCGAAATGCTGGCTGGGGCTGTCGCCACCGTCGCTCTCATTCCCGAAGTCATCGCTTTTTCGTTCGCGGCCGGGGTCGACCCTCAGGTCGGACTTTTCGCCTCCTTCGTGATCGGTATCGTGATCGCCTTCGCGGGCGGCAGGCCCGCCATGATCTCGGCCGCGGCCGGCTCGGTCGCTCTCGTGGCCGCGCCCCTGGTTCACAGCCATGGCCTGCAATATTTACTCGCCGCCGGGCTCCTGGCCGGCCTCATGCAGGTCCTGTTCGGTCTGTTGCGGCTTGGCGTGCTGCTTCGGTTCGTGTCGAAATCGGTGCGGACCGGCTTCGTCAACGCCCTGGCGATCCTGATCTTCTCGGCCCAGATGCCACAGATCATCGGAGGCGGGTGGCTCACCTATGCGGTGTTGGCGGCCGGCCTCGCGCTGATCTATCTCGTGCCGCGCCTCACGACCGCGATCCCCTCACCGTTGATCTGCATCGTCGTGCTGACGGCGGCCGCGATGGCGCTGCATCTGCCCCTACGGACCATCGCGGATCTCGGTCATCTCCCCGACGGCATGCCGGTTTTCGCCTGGCCTCAGGTGCCGCTCACGCTTGAAACGCTGCAGATCATAGCCTTACCGGCCTTGGCGATCGCCATGGTGGGTCTGCTGGAATCCCTGATGACCGCCAGCGTGGTGGACGATCTGACCGATACGCCGAGCTCGAAGAACCGTGAATGCACGGGTCTCGGCCTCGCCAATCTGGCCTCCAGCCTGTTCGGCGGCATAGCGGGCTGCGGCATGATCGGCCAGACGGTCAGCAACGTGAAATATGGCGGACGCGGGCGGTTCTCGACGCTCTTCGCAGGGGCGTTCCTGCTCATTCTCATGGTGTTGCTCAAGCCCTGGGTGTCGCAAGTGCCGGTCGCGGCCCTGGTGGCCGTGATGGTGATGGTGTCGATCGACACCTTCGACTGGTCGTCGTTGCGGACGGTCGTCCGTCATCCGAAGATGTCGAGCGCGGTGATGCTCGCGACCGTGGCCGTGACGGTCGCGACGTCCAATCTCGCGCTTGGCGTCACCGTGGGCGTGCTCCTCAGTGGCGTCTTCTTCAGCTTCAAGGTCGCGCGCCTGCTGCGGATCACGCAGGAGCCCGACGATGGCGCGCAGCGGCTCACCTACCGGGTGGTCGGGCAAGTGTTCTTTGCCTCGGCCGATCTCTTCGTCGACGCGTTCGACATCCGGGACGCTACGGGCCGATCTGTCCTGATCGACCTGTCGCACGCGCATTTCTGGGACATCACCGCCGTGGCGGCTCTCGATCGCGTCCGTCAACGCTTTGTCACTCACGGCGTTGCGGTGGAAGTGTTCGGGCTGAACGCGGCAAGCGCGACCCTGGTCGAGCGCATCGACGCTTCTGCGACTGTCGCACCGCAACCCTGATCGCGGCTGCTCCATTGCGGGCGCCGGCCGGCCCTGCTAGGTCGGAGCGACAGTCTCCAACGTTCAGGCCATGACCTCCATCGACGATCCCGTCGCGCGCCGGCGCACCTTTGCCATCATCTCGCACCCGGACGCGGGCAAGACGACGCTGACCGAAAAGCTGTTGCTGTTCGGGGGCGCGATCCAACTCGCGGGCGAGGTGAGGGCCAAGGCCAATCGGCGGCAGACCCGATCCGATTGGATGGATATCGAACGCCAACGCGGCATCTCGGTCGTCACCTCTGTGATGACGTTTGAACATGCCGGGCATGTCTTCAATCTGCTCGACACGCCGGGCCATGAAGACTTCTCCGAAGACACCTATCGAACCCTGTCTGCGGTCGATTCGGCCGTCATGGTGATCGACGCGGCGCGCGGCATCGAATCCCGAACCCGGAAGCTGTTCGAGGTCTGCCGCTTGCGCGACATTCCGATCGTAACCTTCATCAACAAGATGGACCGCGAAACGCGCGATCCGTTCGATCTGCTCGACGAGATCGAAAAGGTCCTGGCGCTCGACACGGCGCCGATCACGTGGCCGATCGGCCGAGGCCGCGCCTTCGCCGGCACTTACGATCTCACTCGTAACGTCATCCGCAAGCTCGATGCCGACGTCACCGCTCCGACGATCCCGGTGTCGGGCCCGCGCGATCCGCAGATCCGGGCCTTGCTGTCGGAGTTCGAGGCGGATGCGGCGATCGATGAGCTCGAGATCGCCCATGAGGCATGCCGCCCCTTCGACGCCGCGGCTTATCTCGAGGGGCATCTGACGCCCGTGTTCTTCGGCAGCGCGCTCCGCACCTTCGGGGTTGCGGATCTGATCGCGGCGCTCGGCGATTTCGCGCCGCCGCCCAAAGGGCTGCAGGCCGAAAGCCGGTTCGTCGACGCGCATGAGAAAAAGATGAGCGGCTTCGTGTTTAAGATCCAGGCCAATATGGATCCGAACCACCGCGATCGCATCGCGTTCATGCGGGTCTCGTCCGGTAAGCTGACGCGTGGCATGAAAGCCAAGCTGGTGCGGACCGGCAAGCCGATGGCGCTGAATGCTCCGCAATTTTTCTTCGCGCAGGAACGCGCCTTGGCCGAGGAGGCCTATCCGGGCGATGTGGTCGGCATTCCGAACCACGGCACGTTGAGAATCGGCGACACGCTGACCGAGGGTGAGGATCTGGTGTTCCGCGGCGTGCCGAGTTTCGCGCCCGAAATCCTGCGCCGCGTGAAGCTGACCGATGCCATGAAGGCCAAGAAATTACGCGAAGCGCTTCAGCAGATGGCCGAGGAAGGCGTCGTGCAGACGTTTGTGCCGCATGACGGCTCTGGCGCGATGGTGGGCGTGGTCGGAGCGCTTCAGCTCGACGTGCTGGCTGAGCGGTTGCAGGCCGAATACGGATTGCCGGTCTCGTTCGAGCAGAGCCGGTTCGAGATTTGCCGCTGGGTGACCGCAGACGACGCGGCCGAACTCGATCGGTTCATGGATGCGTACCCGTCTTCGACCGCCACGGATCTCGACGGCGCGCCGGTGTTTCTGGCCTCTTCCGCCTTTACGCTGAAATACGAGCAGGACCGGTGGCCCGGCATCGTGTTTGCGGACATCAAGGACTATCAGCGCGCCTCGCATTGAGGCCATGGCTCGAGAAAGTTCGCGCCGCTGCCTGTTCGGTCGATCTCTCTCGCACCAGCGGCGACATAAAAAAAGCCGGCCCTGAGGGCCGGCTTTCCATCGTCGAGACGATAATCGAGGTCAGAGCTTCTTGTGGGCCGCGTCCGATACCTTATCGGCTGTGTCCTTCACGGCGTCCTTGGCATCGCCAACGGCCTTCTGAGTGTGGCCCTTGGCTTCCTGTGCCATGCCTTCGGCCTGCATCTTGTCGGAGCCGACAACTTTGCCGACGCCCTGCTTGATGTTGCCAACTGCTTCGTTAGCGAGACCCGAGGCCTTGTCTGACGTGCTGCCCATAATTTGAACTCCCATGTGGTCGTTTTACAGTCATAAAACAGCGCCGAGCCGCAAAAGGTTCCGCCAATCGGCTGCCGCGTGCCAGCACGTCGATGCCGATCAAGACAGACGGCGGGCGCGTGACATGACAAGTGACGCATAGCGAGAACCGCCTCGGGAAATGCGATGAGCATAGCGGCCTTGGTTGTAGAGCGCCGCCGTACGGTGCAAATCGCCGCCCTGATCGCTCAGGATCGAAGCGAGATAGCGCACGCCGCATTCGGCATTAGCGGCCGGGTTGGTCAAGGCGCCGCTGCAGCCGAGTCCTCGTGCCGTTGCCGGCATGATCCCCATCAGGCCGACGGCACCGGCCCGCGAACGCGCTCGCGGGTTGAAGCCGCTCTCGACACTCGCGACCCCGTAGGCGAGGGCTTCGGGAACGCCGTGACGACGCGCCGCCGCAATAACGTAATTGGCCATCGATGCACCACGCGGCGCGATCGAGAGAGGCGCGCGGTATCGGCGCTGCGGAGGCTGCTGCTCGATCGTCCGGTTGCTCAGCAGGTCGGGTTGGTTATCGCTGGCGACCGGCATGGCGTCCCGCACGGCCGAATAGCGATCGCGCGCCGAGGCGCTCGATGCCAAGCCCAGGAGGCAGACAAGCAGGATTGATCCCGCAAGGGCGAGGTGACGCATATACTAACCTTTCAGGAAAAATCAGGCCGCCAAGATCATCATGGGGGAGAGTGATGCTCGCCTTGTTATTTCTGATGATCTGAAAATCGGGGGCCTCTTCATCATTTAATTCAACACAAGATCGTGCTGGTCGATGCTGATCGAATTACGATCGGGCGGTCCTTGTTGTTCTAAAATGCTGCGAAATAATGGCAGAGTTATTTTAATACATTATTAGGAATTGAAGTTGCTCGCCTATCGTCATTGTCGCCGACGTTTTTGATGGGAGTAGAAACGCGGATCGCGCGCCGCACTTGCGGTCGGCTGTCCTCTCGATTAGAGCGCGACAAGGATCGTAGGCCATGGGAGCGTCGCGAGTGTTTCGACGAATGATGTCGTTGCCGATGTATCGCGCGCCAGCGGGGGCCGAACACGCGTTTTGGGGTGGGTTGCGGCGACATCTGATCTCGGCGGGATTCGACGATGTGCCGGAGAGACCGGCCGAACCGGAGGATCTCGATGCCCATTGGCTCGACCCAGACCTGCTGCTGAGCCAGACCTGCGGATTTCCATTGACCCACGCGCTGGCCGGGCGTGTCCAGCTTCTTGGCGCGCCATGCTATGCGGCGGCAGGATGCGATGGCGTGTTCTACCGAAGCCTTGTCGTGGTGCGGCAGGGCGAGCCCGCGCGGACCATCGGCGATCTGCGGGGCCGCCGCGTCGCTTATAATTCGATCGACTCGCAATCGGGCTACAACACCCTGCGGGCTCTGGTGGCGCCTTACGCGAGAAACGGCGCATTCTTTGGAGCCACGATGCAGACCGGTGGCCATCGAGGGTCCGTCGAGGCGGTGCAGGGTGGCTCGGCCGACATCGCCAGTATCGATTGCGTGACCTATGCACTCCTGCAGCGCGATGAACCCGATTTGGTCGCAGGGCTACGGGTGCTTTGTATGACCGGGCAAGCTCCCTCTCTCCCGCTGATTACAGCGCTCGGCACGTCGCCCGCGGACGCCGAGGGATTGCGACGCGCCATCGAGGGCGCGATGACCGATCCCGATCTCGCGGCGGCACGTGCCGACCTGATGCTGGCCGGCTTCGCGCGCGTCGATCCATCAGCATACGAGATTTGCGTGACCATGGAGCGCGACGCAGTGGCGCTCGGATACCCGGTCCTCGCCTAAGCGTCACACTCGACCAGACGGTCGAGGGCGGGTGTGTCTTAGATCGGTGATCAAGCGAGATGACTGCCCCGCGAGACGTTCAATACCGCGACCAAGCGAGCCCCAAACGCTTAGTCGACGACGTCCGCCTCCGGTCGATCATTTCCGGGCGCGAGTTCCTCGTGCCACGTGCCCTTGGCGTCCTGATAGGAAATGCCTTCGCTTTCGCCTGGGATCTCCTGGCGATGCGATGCTGCCGTTGCGGCTTCGAGAGCTTGGTCATGCGACGGGAAGGTTTCGGAGAAGACGTCACCCATCTTATAGGCCCAGCCGCCATCGTGCTCGACGATCACATAATGAATTTCGGTCATGGTCCCTTACCCTCTCGACATTGCGACATGATCGTCTGACGAAGAGCGATCACACGCATACCCTGCAGCCTATATGTGCTTCGCGATCCCGATCGCCATTCTAGGAAACTCGCTCATGCGTGTTTTTCGGCTGGCGATCGTGGTTTGTGCCGACAGACCATCGCGCAAACGGAAAAAGGGCCGGGGAGTGAACCCCGACCCTTTAGACTTACGATTCTGATCAACCAGTCGCGACGCGCTTGGCGTCGATCATGACCGACCTAGAAGCTCAGAGAGCCTGAAGACGATCAGCAGACTTCTTGCCGCTCTTGCGGTCTTCGGCGAGCTCGAAGCTGAGCTTCTGGCCTTCCTTAAGGTCATTGAAGCCCGCGCGCTCGACGGCGCTGATGTGTACGAACACATCCTGGCTGCCGTCGTCCGGCTGGATGAAACCGAAGCCCTTTTGGGCATTGAACCACTTAACTGTACCAGTGCTCATGACAAACCCTTGTCGTACGTACATGCCACACGGCGAGATGCCGCGAAGCATAAATTCAATCGATTGTTTCGAGGGAGTTCGTCAGCATGCGCGTTCGAAGACGCGGAGGGCCAAGTCGTCAGCCTAGTATCGATAAGCCAACCATAAACGAATCCTGAAGATAGGCAAGCGAAGCTTTCCCGGCCACGATCACGATTGTTTGACGGCAGCGTCCCCTGGCTGACGAACGGTCACGACGCAGCGCTCTTGCTGGTCGGCAGAGACGCGATATCGGCATAGAAAGCGAAGGTGTTGCGTCCGCCGGTTTTGGCGCGATAGAGGGCCTGATCGGCCAGCGTGACGATCTCCAGCGGATCCCTCGTATCGAGGGGCGCCACGGCAATGCCGATGCTGGTCCCGATCTGGACCATATGGCCGGTGATCAAAAACGGCGAACGCAAAGCTTTCAGGACGCGGCGCGCCAGCATTTCGGCATCGGTCGCGTGGTGGATGACGACCTGTACGATCACAAATTCGTCGCCACCGATCCGCGCCACGAGGTCGCCGTTTCGTAAATTAGCGGCGATCCGATCAGCAGCGGCGCACAGCAAAGCGTCTCCGACCGTGTGCCCATAGGTATCGTTGACCTGTTTAAAGCGGTCGAGATCGAGCGCGTGAACCGCCAGCAGCACGTTGTTTTTGGCCGCAGCCGCCATTCCGGCATTGAGCGATTCGGTTAGTTGAATGCGGTTCGCCAACCCCGTCAGCGCATCGTGCCGGGCCAGAGTTGCATGAATTCGCCGATTGAAGAGCTCGTCCAACACCGACCGATGGATGTGCCGCACGGTTTCGAGACTTCCGAGCATGAAGGCCGCCATGACAAGGCCATTGGCCACGTCGTACAGGCCGCCATGCCAGCACATCGCGACGATGCTCGGGACGACGCCGAGAAACACGCTGGGGATGCAGATCCACGGACGGATCGATAATCGGGAGACCGCACCTGATCCGTATCCGAAGATCACCCCGGTGAAGAGCATCTGGCAGACCGGGTCTGTCGTCGACAGGATTCGGGCGCCGGTAACACCCAGAATTGCCGCGAAGACGAAGCTGGCGGTCGCGTAGCGATGTTCCCAAACCAGTTGAGTCTGATCTTTCGAGGTCGGCGGTGTCGCATCGGCGCTGTTGTCCCGCCGGTAGGCAATCGTCACGGCGAGCCGCGCCAAACCCGCGATCACGCCGGCCGCCATCAAGATCCAGAGAATCGGATCGCCCAGCCGGACTGCCACCAGAGACGTCACGGATGCGAAGATCACCGTCATGATGATGATCGGCGCGATGGTGCTGAAGAGGAGGCGAGCGAGATCGCGACGGATGTCGGGCGGAAGAACGCGCTCGCGGAAAGGCGCGACCTGCCGTTGCAGAAGCGATGCGACATATCCCATGCCCATCTTCTTAACAGAAGCGATTCGCGAAAGCTTCGTCTTCTCGCGGCCGAGAACGGCGACCTATCAGCCAGTGCCCTGTTTATCGGCACTTGCACCGCCGCAGAGCAGCTTTCCATGCTAGGGCCGTCGAACGTCGCGAATCAGCCTCGTCCGAACCAAGCTTGGTCCGGACAACGCCTCGCATCGACCCCGAACTTTCAACGCGGTAACGGTCATGCAGATGGTGCGACCGGCGGGATCGACCGTCGGCATGAGCTTATATGTGGTTGGGCTGTTTTTCTTCGCGGTCAATGACGCGCTCGGAAAATGGCTGGTGGTCGACTACAGCGTCGGACAGATCATGATGTTGCGCGCCGTGGGTGCGAGCATGCTTCTGGTGCCGATGCTGCTGCGCCAGCGCGTCGGCCTTCGCCTCGATGGGCAACTCTGGCTTCACGCCGCGCGGATCGTCTGCTCGATCGCCGATACCTACTCGTTTTATCTGTCGACGCGGGCGCTCCCCCTCGCCGATGTCATGACATTTTATCTCGCGGCACCGCTCATCATCGTGGCGCTTTCGGCCCCACTCCTCGGCGAGCGCGTCGGCATCGGCGGTTGGGCCGCGGTCGTGGTCGGTTTCGCGGGTGTCATGGTGGCGCTCCATCCGAGCGGTGACGCCCTGTCGCCATCGGCCCTGGTGGCGCTATTCGGCGCGACGATGTTCGCTTTGTCGATCACGATCACCCGCAAGCTCCGCGGCACCCATTGGCTGACGCTGGTGACGCATCAGACCATCGGCACGGGGCTATTCGGCGCCGCGACTTGCACTATCGTGTGGGTGACCCCAAGTCTCGTCGACGCCGGCCTGATGTTCCTGGTCGGGATCGTGTCGTCGGCCTGTTTCATGTGCATCACCAAGGCGCTGGCGCTTGCACCGGCGTCCCTGTTGGCGCCGCTGCAATATACGTCGATCATCTGGGCTGTGCTGATGGGCTGGATGTTCTGGAGCGACGTGCCGACACCCTCGATCCTGATCGGCATCGCCATCATCATCGGCAGCGGGTTGTCTGTGTTCCTGCGAAAGCGGGTCGCGATCGACCGTCGGCCGGTCGCGACGGACGCGTAGCGGGGGTCAGGCCGCCTTGGGGCCGAGTTGCAGCACCGTTTGGCGCGCGCCCTCCGTGATGGCGGCCCAATCACCGGCCGCCATGGCGCGAGAGGGGGTCAACCACGAGCCACCGACACAAGCCACGTTGGGGCAGGCGAGATAGCTTGCCGCTTTGGCGATGTCGATGCCGCCGGTCGGGCAGAAGACCAGATCGCGCAGAGGGCCATGCAAAGCCTTCAGCATCGGAACACCGCCCGCAGGTTCGGCCGGGAAGAACTTGAGCCGGGTGAGGCCGCCCTCGGCCGCCAGCATGGCCTCGCCAGCCGTGGCGATGCCCGGCAGCAAGGGGATCGACAATTCTGCCGTTTCGCCCAGAAGGCGCTCGGTCAGGCCCGGTGACACCAGGAAGGAGGCGCCGGCCTGCTCGGATTGACGCGCCTGCTGGCCCGACAGGACCGTGCCGGCGCCGAGCACCGCCTCCGGCACCTCCGCTGCGATCCGGCGAATGGCTTCGAGCCCCGCCGGGGTCCGGAGTGTCACCTCGATGACGCGGACACCGCCGGCAATCAGCGCGCGCGCGAGCGGCACCGCATGAGCGACGTCGTCGATCGTCACGACCGAGATGACGGGGCCATCCGTCATGATGGCGTCGAGTCGCGCCGTAAGCGTGGGGGTCATTCGTAACTCCTAAAAAGAAAGGGACGCCGGCTTGCCGGCAAGCGTGTCGAGCACCAGGCGTCGCCGTGGAATGGGCGGGACGGCGCCATAGCCCATGGTGGCGAGCGCCGCGGCGCAATTGGCATAGGTGGCGGCGTCCTCGATCGAGGCGCCGCGCGCCGCTTCGGCGAGGAAGCTGCCGCAGAACGTGTCGCCCGCGCCGGTCGCATCGACGGGCCGACACGGGAAGGGCGCCACGAGCTTACGCCCCTCGGGCGTCGCGACAAGGCATCCGGCACTCCCCATCTTCAACACCACGATGCGGGGTCCCATGTCGAGGCAGAGGTCCACGATCGCGTCCGGATCGGAGAGCCCGAGCAGGAGTTGCGCGTCCTCGATTCCTGGGAATGCGATGTCGGCGTGGCGGAGGGCCTGCTGGATGACGGCGGAGGCCCGTGCGGCAGGCCACAGTTTGGGGCGATAATTGGTGTCGAATGCGATCTGACGGCCGTGGCGTCGGGCGCTTGCGAACGCCTCGAACACGGTGTCGGCAGCCTGATCCGAAATGCCGAGGCTGATGCCCGATGCGAAGGTGAAGCGAGCCCGTTCGATCGTGGCGTGACCCTGTTGGTCGAGCCGGTAATGGCTCGCGGCCGACCCGCGCCGCAGGTAGGAGAAGCGATGGCCGCTCTCGTCATGCTGGACGAAATAGACGCCGGTCGGGTTGTCCGGGTCGGTCTGAACGGCAGCGGCTTCGACGCCCTCGCGGTGCCACAGATCGAGAAAGCTCGCCCCTGCGATGTCGTCCCCGACAGCCGAGAGGAAAGCGACCCGCGCATCCTGACGGGCGGCCGCGATGGCGACATTCGAGGCGTCGCCCCCGTGCGCCTGGATAAACATCTGCGGCTCGGCCGCGGAGCGGGTCTGCTGGTTGAATTCCAGCATCGGTTCGCCGAGACAGACGAGATCCAGTTCCGCACCCACCATGACACTCCCGCGATCACCTCCGCTCTTCTACGCCAAACGAAGGCCGACTTTCCACCCGAGATCGTGCCGACCCCCATCGTCATGCGTCACGTTGCCGATGATCGCGCAGGTGTCTATCTAGCACGCCATGGTCTTTTCACCCGCCTTCCGCCCCGCCACCAGCCACGCCGCGCTCGGGACGGACTTCTATGATGAGGTGTCGGCGGCACCGTTTCCGGCGCAGCGCATCCGTTTCCGCAATGATCGATGGGCTGCGCGGGTCGGGCTCGAGGGCCTGACCGACGCCGAATGGATTGCGCATTTCGCCCGGTTCGAGCCGCTGCCAGGCAGCTTCCCGCAGCCGCTCGCCCTCCGGTATCACGGTCACCAGTTCGGCAGCTACAATCCGGACCTCGGCGACGGACGCGGTTTTCTGTTCGCGCAACTGTATGACACGGACGGTCGGCTGCTCGATCTCGCCACCAAGGGGAGTGGGCGCACGCCCTGGTCGCGCGGCGGCGATGGGAAGCTCACGCTGAACGGCGGCATCCGCGAGGTGCTGGCGACCGAAATGCTGGAGGCGCTCGGCGTCAACACGTCGAAGAGCTTCAGCCTGATCGAGACCGGCGAGGCGCTCCAGCGGGGCGACGAGCCATCGCCGACGCGCGCCTCGGTTCTAGTGAGGCTCGGCCATTCGCATGTTCGCATCGGCACGTTCCAACGCCTGTTGGCGCTCGACGAAACGAGCAATATCGAGCGATTGCTGGACTATACGATCGCGACCTACATGCCGGAGGTGCAGGCCGCGACCGTCGCTGGCAGGGCGATCGCATTTTTGCGTGCCGTCGGCGGCAAGGTGGCTCGCATGGGCGCGCAATGGATGGTGGCGGGTTTCGTCCATGCCGTGCTGAATACCGACAACATCAACGTCAATGGCGAGAGCTTCGATTACGGGCCGTGGCGGTTCTTGCCCACCTATGATCCGGGCTTTACGGCCGCCTATTTCGATCACACGAGCCGATACGCTTATGGGGAGCAGCCCGGCGTTCTGTTGTGGAACCTGACGCGTTTGGCCGAATGCCTTCTCCCGCTCGCGCCACAAGCCGATCTCGAACAAGCGCTGGCGGAGTTCGCCCCAGCGTTCCGCCGGGCGTTCGTCGAGCAATCGTTGCGGCGGCTTGGGATTGCGGCGCGCGGCGATGAGCGGGACGACGACCTCGTCCATGCCTTCTGGGGGTTCCTCGCTTCCAGCCAGGCGCCATTCGAGCAAGTCATCTTCGATTGTTACGGCGGCACGGCGAGGTTCGACAAGGCCGTGCACGGACCGGTCGGACACATTTACGCGACCGACGCTTTCGCGCCGGTGCGGTCCGCTTTCGCGGATGCGTCGCCCGCAGAGGGGTTGCGGCTCGATCATGCCTATTTCGCCGGCGCCACGCCCTGCACCATGCAGCATGATGAGGTCGAGACGATCCTCGGTGCCGTCGACAAGGATGACGATTGGTCGATGTTCGAAGCCAAGATCACCGCGATCCGGGCGATGGGCGAGGCTTACGGCAGAGAGGCGCCGACCCATGGCGGCTGATCACGACGATACGGCCGCGATGCCGATCCGGGTCGCCGCTTTCTATCAATTCGTTCCGCTACCCGATTGGCGCGACCTCAGGCCGCCTTTGCTCGCCGTTTGTGCGGACCTCGGGATTTACGGGACGGTGCTGTTGGCCCGCGAGGGGATCAACGGAACCGTGGCCGGCTCTCCCGAGGCGATCGCGGCTTTGGTCGAGACGCTACAAGGCGATGGCGTGTTCGGCGGCCGCCTCGATCGGCTCGACCTAAAATATTCGACCGCCGCGACCATGCCGTTCGGCCGCCTGAAGGTCCGTCTCAAGCGCGAAATCGTCACGCTCGGGCATCCAGGCGGCGACCCGACGGCTCGTGTCGGCACCTATGTCGAGCCCGCCGATTGGAACGCCCTTCTGGATCGACCCGATATCCTCGTCCTCGACACGCGCAATGGCTTCGAGGTCGAGATGGGCAGCTTTGTCGGTGCGATCGATCCGAAAATCGGTCGCTTCGGTGAATTCCCCGATTTCGCGGCGCGCGCGCTCGATCCTCAGAAGCACAAAACAATCGCCATGTTCTGCACCGGCGGTATCCGGTGCGAAAAGGCGAGTGCCTATCTCTTGTCGCTTGGCTTCGACGAGGTGTTTCACCTCAAGGGAGGGATCCTGAAATATCTTGAAACGGTACAGCCGGCCAACAGCCGGTGGTCGGGCGACTGTTTCGTCTTCGACGAGCGGGTCGCCCTGGGGCATGGTCTTCAACAAACGCGTCGCGACAAATCCGGATCACCCGCTGATGACTGATACGACGGCACTGCCGAACCGTGTCGAGACGCTGGAGATGCGGCTCGCTTACCAGGAGCAGGCGATCGAAGACTTGAGCGACACGATCACGATGCTGTGGAGCCGCATCGAAAGCTTGTCGCGACAGGTCGCGGCTCTCGGCGATCGGGTGAAGGCAACCGAAAGCGACGCGGGGGCAGGGCATCCGCAGGTTCCACCCCCGCATTACTGACCTGCGCTGCTTTGTGCTGCGATGGCCTTGACAAACCAGTATATTGCGGTCGACATCTTGATGCGGAGTACATCGGCGGTGGGGGCCCGAGATGTTTCAAGTTGTGCAGCGTCGGGTCTCTCCTCTGGCCGCACGGTTGCATTGTGCGGATCTCGCAACGTCTCTCCACGACAAATTGGTCTTAGATCGAGATGATGTCGTCAAGGTCAGCGAAGTCGACTGCTCCGACCCTGGCTCACCCGATCTCGAAACCGTCGTTCTGATCATGCGCGAGGGGCGAACGAGCCTCTTGTTCCGTGTCGAGAAGCGACTGGCCGATGTGACCGAAGACGATCTCGACGGCGTGGCCGATCGGGTCTGGGAACTGACCTGACGGCAAGAGCCCATCTTATCAGACGGGACGGCTTCCCGTGTCGTTCTGCTGTTTCAACTCGAGGCGCGTGCGGGGATCGAGGCGCGTGATCAATCGGGCGCCGCGTCCGTAGGTCAGCCAAGCCCAGGCCCAATTCAGGTAGACCGCGATCCGGTTCCGCGTTCCGATCAAGAAGAACAGGTGGACGGCGCTCCACAGCACCCATGCCACGAAACCCGTGAGCCTGACCTTGCCGAGATCCGCGACCGCCGACGAGCGTCCCACCATCGCCATCGAACCGGCGTCCTTGTAGACGAAGCGCGCTGGAGCGGGACGGCCCGCCACACGCGCCGCGATCACCTCGGCCACATAGGCGCCTTGCTGTTTGGCCACGGGCCCGACGCCTGGAAGCGGCTTGCCGTTCGGCCCCGTCATATCGGTCACATCGCCCACCGCGAAAATGTCGATATGGCCCGGCACGGTGCAGTCGGGAGCGATCTTGACGGCGCCATTCCGGCTCTTGTCCGCCTGCAGCCAGACGGCCGCCGGCGTCGCGGCGGTTCCGGCGCACCAGAGCACGTTGGCGGAGTTGATCCGCGTCCCCCCCGCCACGACGCCGTCATGATCGACGCTTTGCACCGCCGTGTTGGTCAGCACCTCGACATGGAGATCCTCGAGATGTTTGCGCGCATAATCCGACAAATGCTGCGGGAAGCCTGCCAAGAGATTCGGGCCGCCCTCGCAAAGCACGATACGGGCGGAAGACGAGCGGATATGGCGGAAGTCTCGCGATAAACTGGAATGGGCGAGTTCCGCGATGGCGCCGGCCAGTTCGACGCCGGTCGGCCCGCCGCCAACCACCACGAAGGTGAGAAGCCGTTCGATTTCGGAGGGATCGGTGCGACTCTCGGCCCATTCGAAGGCGGCCAGAAGGCTGCCGCGCAGCATCAGCGCATCTTCCAGCGTTTTCAAGACGTAGGCATGGTCGGCCCATTCGTCGTGGCCGAACCAGGAATAAACAGAGCCGGTCGCCAGCACCAACATGTCGAAGCCGATCTCGCCCGCCTCGGCAAGCCGCACCACGCGGCGGTTCGTGTCGATGCCGGTGGCTTCGTCCATCAGCACCGTGACCTCGGGTCGATCGGAGAAGATGCTACGAACCGGAACCGCGATGTCGGAGGGCGCAAGCGCCGCGGTGGCGACCTGGTATAGCAAGGGCTGGAACAGATTGTGGTTGGTCTTGTCGATCACCACCACATCGACCGGAACGCCCGCGAGACCTTTGGCGGTCGCGAGTCCCCCAAAGCCTGCACCCACGATGACGACACGGGGTCTTTCGGCGGGTTTGGCCTGGGCGAGCGTCATGGCGGCGTCCCTTGCGGTTATGGCCCTGGCGGGCAAGTTCCTAGCGGGCAGGTTCCTGGTGGTTGCGTCGGCCACCCTGCCACGAGGGCGCGGTCATGTCCGCCAAGATCGCGTTCGGTGCGGATCATGGTCATGCCCGATCGTTCGATGAGGCGGGAGACGTCCGACGCCTGACCAGCGCCGATCTCGAGGACCAACACGCCACTCTCCGCCAGGATCGCCGGCACGGCTGGGCAGATTGCACGATAGGCATCGAGACCATCCGGGCCGCCGTCGAGCGCCAGCCGCGGGTCGTGCTGGCGGACTTCCGGCTCAAGCGTGTCGATGACGGCCGTTTCGATATAGGGCGGGTTCGAGACGATCAGGTCGAACCGGCCCGACAGGCGATCGGTCCAAACGCCTTGTCGGATTTCGGCCCGGTCGCTCATCCTGCAGTCTGCGACATTGGCGCGAGCCATCGCGCAGGCGGCGTCCGACACGTCGATCCCTAGTCCGGTCGCCCCCGGTAGTTCGGTCAGCAGTGCGAGGAGGATCGCGCCCGAGCCGGTGCCGAGGTCGAGAATTCGGAGCGGTTCGGCCCGTCGCGCCGACAGGGCCCGCAACGCCGCCGACACGATCGTCTCCGTGTCCGGTCGTGGGTCGAGCACGGCCGCATCGATGGCAAGGTCGAGCCCCCAGAATTCGCGCCGTCCGATGATGCGGAAGACGGGCTCGCGCGCCAAGCGTCGTGCCACGGACACCTCGAGGGACCGCGCTGCGTCGGAGCCGAGGAGGAGGTGACCCGAAAGCCGCAGGGCCGAGCGCGTCAGTCCCAAGGCGTCTTCCACCAAGATGCCGGCATCGGCCGATGGTTCGCCGACCCCAGCATGTTGCAGGAGGCTTTCAACCTCCCGTAACGCGTCGCGCCGCGTGATCGACGGATCGAAACGCGGCGCCGCCATGGTTCAGGCGCTGGCGCGTTCGAGCACACGCCGCAACCGGCCTGCGAAAGCTGCCGCATCGGTCGGCATCTCGCCGTCCATGATGCGCGCTTCGTCATGCAGCAGCCAAGACGCATCCTCGATCAGGCTCTTATCGCCAACGGCTGCGACACGGGCCGCCAGCGAGGTGACGAGCGGGTGAGTCGGATTGATCTCCAGCACCGGCTTCGACAGGGCGCCGGATTTGCCATGTTGCGCCAGAATGCGCTCCATCCGACGGTCGGGGCCGAACTCGGGCGCGACGAGGCAGACCGGGCTTTCGGACAGGCGGTCCGAGGCGCGGACATCCTCCACCGCATCCGCAAGCGTCTGCTTCATGAAGGCCAGCAAGGTCGCGACCTCCGGGCTGATGTCGCTTGCGGTCTTCTCGGTCTCGCCCTCGTTCAGCGGCACCAGCTTGATGTCGGCTGCGCCTTGCGTCACCGACTTGAACGGCTTGCCCTCGTAGCCCGCCGCGGTCGAAACCCAGAACGCATCGACGGCGTCGGGCAGCAGCAGCACTTCGATGCCGCGCGCCTTGAAGCCTTCGAGTTGTGGGCTGATCCCGAGGCGCTTCAGATCATCGCCGAGAAGATAGTAGATCGCGGTCTGGTTCGGCCGCAGGTTGGCGACGTAATCGGCGAGGCTGCGATCGCCATCCGGATGGGTCGATGAGGCGAACCGCGCCAGTTTGTAGATGGCATCGCGTCGCTCCGGATCCTCATAAAGACCCTCCTTCAGCACGGCGCCGAAATTCTCCCAGACGGTCTTGAACGTCTCGGCATCCGTCTCCGCAAGCTTGCTGAGATCCTGCAGCACGCGGTTGGTGACGCCCTTGCGGATCGCCGCGAAGATGGGGCTCTGCTGGATCAACTCCCGCGACATATTCAGCGGCAGGTCGGCGGTGTCGACGACGAGACGCACGAACCGCAGCCAACCCGGAAGAAGGTCCGCATCCGACGTGATGAGTACGCGACGGACGTAGAGCTTGGCCTTCCCCTTGCGGGCGGGATCGAACAGATCGAACGGCTTGGAGCCGGGCACGAAGGCCAGCACGTTATATTCGTAGCGACCTTCGGCGCGCCAATGAATCGTCAGCGCCGGTTCGTCGAAATGACCGCCGAGCCCGCGATAGAACTCGGTATAGTCTTCGGGTGTGATGTCCTGCTTCGACTTGGCCCAGAGCGCCGCGCCGTCGGTCAAGGTGCGGGCGTCCTCGCCCGGCTTGTCGATGACCGAGATCGGAACCGCCACCGCGCCGGAATGTTCGCGGATCAGGCTCTCGATGCGGTAGGGCTCGAGAAATTCGGTATTGTCGTCGTTGATGTGGAGCGTGACGCGTGTGCCATGCACCGGGGCGGCATCGAGCGGCAATGCCGCGATCTGATACGAGCCTTTGCCGTCGCTGGTCCAACTCCACGCCTCGTCCGTGCCGGCGCGACGCGTCTCGACTTGGACGCTGCTGGCCACCATGAAGGCCGAGTAGAAGCCGATCCCGAACTGGCCAATGAGATTCTGGTTGCCCTGGGCCTCGCCGGATTGGCTGATCTTATCGAGAAACGCCTTGGTGCCCGAACTCGCGATCGTGCCCAACGCCGAGACGAGATCCTCGCGATTCATGCCGATGCCGTTGTCGGCGACCGTCAGGGTCTTGGCGTCCTTGTCTGCCGAGATCGTAATGCCGAACGCGCCGCCATTGCCGATGAGGTCCGGGTTTGCGATCGCCTCATAGCGAAGTTTTTCGCAAGCGTCGGCCGCGTTGGAGATCAATTCGCGGAGGAAAATGTCCTTCTCGGAATACACCGAGTGGACCATGAGATCCAACAAACGGGCAACATCGGCCTGGAAAACGTGAGTGTCGGGCGCGGAGCCACCAGATGCCACTTCAGCCTCGTTCATGGTCACGAATCCACCTTTCCGAACGGCACGCGTTGCGTGCCTGATCCACGACGCTTGCGCGCCACCACGCCCGATATCGTCGCGCGGGGTTTTGGATGCAAGCCTATCGGCGCGGCTGGCCTCACAAATTCGCGGCCGGCGCGAGATGTGCCGGCTCTTCCTTGAACCGACCGCCGATCGGCCTAATCTGAGGAGAGATCATGTTGGAGGGCCAATGAGCCAGGATGAACAATCGGGATCGCGTGTGCCGGAACGAGAGAGTGGCCCCACATCGGCCGCCATCCACCCGTTTCCACGCCGGGACATGTCTTCGGCCGTCGAATCGCACAAGACCGAACCGCACAAGGCCCCGGCGGCCGCGCCGCCTGTCGTCTCTTTCGACCGGCTCGAGCTTCGGGAAATTCTCAACCTCTATGGTCGTCGTGTTGCGGAAGGCGAATGGAAGGATTACGCGATCTCGTTCACAACCCATAAGGCGACGTTCAGCGTGTACCGCCGTGCCTCCGAAGTCCCGCTCTACAGGATCGAAAAGGACCCAACGCTAGCTCGCAAACAAGGCGCCTATTCGGTCGTGACCGCGACCGGCTTGATCCTCAAGCGCGGGCAGGACCTTGCGAAGGTCATCAGCGTGATCGACAAGCGCCCCAAGCTGGTGGTGATCTAAAAAAAAGCCCCGGATCACTCCGGGGCTTCGTTTGGTCGACCGATCTTTACCGATCGATTTAGTTGTTCCGGCTGCCCGTCAGATAGAGCAGGCTCTGGAAGATGTTGATGAAGTCGAGATACAACATCAGCGCACCATTGACCGACTTCTTGGTTGCGACGTCCACGCCATCACGCGGATCGTACATTTCCTTGATGGTCTGCGTGTCCCAAGCCGTGAGGCCCGAGAAGATCAAGATCGACAAGATCGAGATGCCATACTGCATCGCCGTGCTGCCGACGAAGATGTTCACGACGCTGGCGATCACGACGCCGAACAAGCCCATTATCAGGAACGAGCCCATGGCCGACAGGCTCCGCTTCGTCGTGTAGCCGTAGAGGCTCAGCGCACCAAAGGCCGCCGCGGTTTCGAAGAAGGCCAACGACACCGACGTCTTGGTGTAGAAGAGCAGGATCGACGACAAAGACAGACCCATGGCGGCCGAAAACGCCATGAACATCGTGCGGGCGGACGAGGCCGACATCTGGTTGATGCGGAACGAGAAGAAGAACACGAAGGCTAGCGGCGCCAACATCACCACGTAGCGGAGCGGGCTCCCGTAAAGGGCGACACCAAAGCTGGTCAGCCCGATGCTCCCCATGCGTGCAACCGCATCGGCCGGAGCCGCGATCGCCAACATATTGACGCCGAGTGCCACCAAGCCCGTGATGGCGAGACCCAGAACCATGTGGTTGTAGACGCCGAGCATATATGTGCGCAGCCCTTGGTCGATCTCGGCAGCGCCGGCTCGGGCGACGCTGCCGCCGAAGCGGGTCGTTGCGTTGCGGTCGAAGTCGGACATTGATCCCTCACATTGGCGCAGACAAAGCGACATGCCTGCCTGACTGGACGGCCGATGCGAAACGCGATCGACCGTCACGTCCTCGAATATGGCGTGATCCAGAGATGCCTACAAGGCTTGGCAAGCCGCTGCCAGATGAACGTTTGTTTAGATTCACGCGCCGTCTCGGTCGTGTCCGCGACGGCTCGGACCGCCATCTACGGAATGAAGCGCGTCAGGAGCGATCCGCGGATCGACGTAGCCAACCCGACCGCCGAGCGCGCCATCGACCACAGACCGTGAGGCTCCTCTGCCGCGACGTCGACCAGAGGGATCGTATGCAGGTCGAGTTGCGGGAGGTTGGCGACGCGTTTCGCGACAGCGACCTCTGCCGCCGCCGCCGCGCGTTTTGGTTCGTGGCTCGCCGCTCGGACGATTTTCTGGGCGGGCGAAGCCTCCACCGCTGCCGCGGATACCGAGGCTGCCAACTCCCCATAGGCCGGCTGTCGCGCGATCTCGTCGATCAGCCCGCTCGTCCGGGTCGGTGTCAATCCCGGGTTGACGATGCTGAGGATCGGAGGCCGTGGCGAGGCCGCCTCTGCCGTCTCGGCTCCTTCGATCCGGGTTGCGAACTTACCGGCCGCCGTCATGAGCGGAGCCATGATCTGAGATGTGGCTGCCGGCGACACGGGCGGACGCCAAGCGGAGTAGAGCGAGGTCGCAATGACGGTCGCGAGGACCGAGATGGCGATTTGATTGACCCAGCGAAACAGACTGGAGGCCAAGCGAGCCCTCGTTCCGATCATGCTTACCCCGTCTCTATGACCCCAAGCGATGGAGGAACCATGCTGACGGTTGATGGCAGCAACATGGCCCGCGCAAGGCTCGAGGTTCGACGAATGAACCGGAGGGGCTTGCCGAACCTCTTGATACGGATTGACAGGCTCTGTCGGGCCGACCTAATCGGACCATCGAAAGCCAAGCCAAGAGGTGCCGTCGTGGAATTTCCCTTCCCGGTCGTTGTCTGCGACGTCGGCGGCACCAATTGCCGCGTTGCGGTCAAGATGCATCCGGAGGCTCCGACCGAAACCATCGCCATGCTCAAGACCGGCGATTTCGAGGGTTTGGGCGAGGCCGTCGCCTTCGCGAGCACAACAGCCGGACTGGTGCCGAAATCCGTCATCGCCTGCGGGGCAGGGCCGGTCGAAGGGCGTCAGCTCAAATTGACCAACGCACCGTGGATCATCGATGGCCCGGCGATCGCGGCACGCCTCGGCTTGGTGCAGGGCCTGCTCTTGAACGATTTCGAGGCCCAGGCTCTGTCGCTTCCGGCTCTGCAACCCGAGTGGGTGCTGCAGATCGGGCCGGCTCTGGTCCAGGAGAAGGGGCCCCGAGCGATCCTCGGTCCGGGGACGGGGCTCGGCATCGGCTGTCTGATCGAGACCGGTGGTCGCTATGTGGCGCTTGCCAGCGAGGCCTGTCACATCGGTTTTGCGCCTGAAACCGAAGAAGAGGCACGGTTCTGGCCCTATCTCGAGCGGGCGCATGGCCGCATCACGACCGAAAGCGTTTTGTCGGGCATCGGCATCGAGCGTGTACATCGTGCGCGGATGGCCGCGGTCGGCCGGACGATCGCGTCTGAGACACCGGCCCAGATCACCGCGATGGCGCTGGTCAACCGCATGTCGGATGAGGCCGAGACCCTGGCGGCCTATTGGCGCCTCGTGGCCCGCTTCGCCGGCGACATCGCTATCACTTTCAAGGCGACCGGCGGCGTGACGTTGGCGGGAGGCATTCTGCCCCGGATCACCGATCTGCTGGATCCCGTGAGCTTCCGTCAATCCTTCGAGGCCAAGGCGCCGGTCGAAGCGCTGGCCCAGCGAATTCCGACAAGGCTCGTGACCCATGGCGAATCCGTGCTCGATGGCATGTCCGCCATCGCGACGTTCCCGGAAGGCTATGCGCTGGATTACGACCGGTTGGCTTGGCGCTAAGGGCGCACTCGGGACAGACTAGGGCGAGACGATCGCGGGCCCCGTCCCAGCAAGCGTCTGCTATGCCGCGTGCGAGGCCGCGAGATCGTCGCTCATGATGATCGCATAGATACTGGCGGCGTCGCGGGCGGCGCGAAGCTTGGTCGTGACATGCGGCTCGCGAAGGACCCGCGCGATCTTGGCGAGAGCCTTGAGATGATCGGCGCCGGCGCTTTCTGGCGCGACCAGAAGGAAAGCGAGATCGACCGGCTCGCCATCAAGTGCATCGAATTCGATCGGGCGCTCCAAACGAGCAAAGACGCCGAAGATTTTGCCACAGGTCGCCAACTTGCCATGCGGGATCGCCACGCCTTTCCCAACGCCGGTCGACCCGAGCTTCTCTCGCTGGAGAACGGCATCGTAAATGTCGCGCGCCGGAAGGCCGGACACGGTGGCGGCCCGCTCGCTCAAGTCCTGCAAAGCCGTTTTCTTGGTATTGGCTCGCAGTGCCGGGATGATCGCGGCGGCGGATATGAGGTCGGTCAAAGCCATGATGGCATACAATCCAATTTCGTCTTTGTGGCTCGACAGCGGACATACGGGCCAGGCACGACATGTGGCTCGTATGAGGCTTCGGCCCACGTCGCGCGTCGCTGTAGCACGTCAACGCGGTCGAGGTCTCCCCTGATCCATCGGCCTAGACCGCGATGGTCTCCCCGGTTTAAGGCGCAACCGACAGGCTGGACGGATCGATCCAACCGATATGCCCATCGGCTCTGCGATAGACGATATTGACGTTGTCGTTTCCAGAGTGGCGAAACACCAGCACAGGCGCGCCCAACAGATCGAGTTCGGTCACGGCCGCCGCGACCGACAATGTTTTGAAGGGGGCCCGCCCTTCCGCCACAACGATGGGCACGAAACCCTGCGGCTCCTCCTCGTCGGCGTCCGGCGCTTCGATCATGTAATCGGCAATCATCGGCTCGCGGGGCATCTCATCGACGACGGAATGACGTCCCTTAAGGCGACGCTTATACCGTCGCAGACGTGTCTCGATGCGATGATTGGCTTGGTCGAAGCTCGCGTAGGGCTCCTGCGCGCGGCCCTCGGCATGGAGCGTCATGCCCGAATCGAGGTGCAGGATCATCTCGCACCGATAGCCTGAGCCTTCCGGCTCGACCGTCACATGTCCGTTGATGGCACTTTCAACGTAGCGATCGAAAACGGCTGCCACTTTCGAGCGCGCATGCTCCTGAAGTGCTTCGCCGATCTGAAGGTTCTTGCCCGAAACGCGGAGAGACATGAGTCGCCCTGACTGTTCGTTGAAGTCACATCGATCACTCAAGGCGTAAAAGCCTTGCCAATCGAAGTCAATCGACCGCTCTTTAGGTGCTGCGCGGCGCATCACAAACGGGTTTGCGTTCCTGTAGGAGCGATTCTATATTGGGTTATTCCCATTCATGGATACACGTTAGAGGCTGTGCCTCGGCTTGGCCGGGGCGCCTGTTCGCTCGGCTCAAGGATATCGGGACCATGCCCTCGCAGGCTGAAAAGGATACCGACTATGAGCAATGCACCTCTGATGCCGAAGGCCACCGCGGTCTGGCTGGTGGAAAATACCTCGCTGACCTTCGAGCAGATCGCCGATTTTTGTAAGCTGCACCCACTGGAAGTGAAGGGCATCGCCGATGGTGAGGTCGCGACCGGCATCAAGGGTCACGACCCGATCACGTCGGGCCAGCTGACCCGCGAGGAAATCGCTCTGGCCGAAGGCACCAAGAGCCATCACCTGCAGCTCGCCGTCTCGAAGGTGCGTCTGCCGCCGGCCAAGAAGACCCGCGGCGCGCGCTACACGCCGCTGTCGCGTCGGCAGGATCGGCCAAACGCGATCCTATGGCTGGTGCGGAACCATCCCGAGTTGAAAGATGCCCAGATCATGCGTCTCGTCGGCACCACCAAGACGACGCTTCAGGCCATCCGCGAACGGACCCATTGGAACTCGGCCGGTCTCGCGCCGATGGATCCGGTGACGCTGGGCCTCTGCTCGCAGATCGATCTTGATTTCGAGGTCAATCGCGCCGCCAAGGATCGACCGGCCACGGAGGCCGATCGCGGACAGACCCTTCTGTCGGCCGAATATACGACCCAGAAGCCCGCTTCGACGCAGGCCGAGGTGTTCGGGGCGTCGGCGAAAGCCGAAAAGCGTGATGACGAGCGTGTCGATCTCGCATCCGTGTTTTCGAAGCAGCCGGCTCATCACGACGGCGACGAAGACTAGCGCTCAGCCTTCGGTGGCGCGCCCGATCCGGCGCGCCATCATCAATCCTCCAACCCGGCCTGCAGCGCGATGAGGTCAGGCGGCAGCGGGCTCTCGAACGAATGAGTTTCCCCTGTGATCGGGTGATCGAATCCGAGCACGGCGGCGTGAAGAGCCTGGCGACCGAGCGCCGTCACCGCTGCGCGGGCTGCCTCGGGAAGACGCGCCACCTTCGTCTTGAATCCGGTGCCGTAAACCGGATCGCCAATGAGCGGATGACCGAGTTCGGTGAGATGAACCCGGATCTGATGCGTTCGGCCGGTTTCGAGTTCGCAATGGATCGTGCTGGCAACATCGCCATAGCTTTGATCGAGGCGCCAATGCGTCACAGCGTGACGCCCGCGCTCTTCGGACACAACCGCCATCTTCTCGCGGTGATGAGCATGACGGCCGAGCGGCATGTCGATCGTGCCATGCTGCATCTGCGGCTTACCCCAGACGAAGGCCGTGTAGGCGCGTTCGAGAGATCCGGACCGGCCGTGATCGGCAAACAGGTCGGCCAAGCCGCGATGCGCCGGATCGGTCTTCGCCACCACCATCAGCCCAGTGGTATCTTTATCGAGACGATGCACGATTCCCGGCCGCCGCACGCCGCCGATGCCCGAGAGGCTGTCACCGCAATGGGCAATAAGCGCGTTCACGAGTGTCCCTGTCTCGTGACCGGAGGCGGGGTGAACCACAAGGCCGGATTGCTTGTCGATCACGAGCAGATGCTCGTCCTCGAACACGATCGTGAGTGGGATGGTTTCGGCTGCGGGCTCGGCCGCAATCGGCGGCGGAATATCGACCGAAACCTGAGTGCCGGTTTCGAGCTTCAGGCTCGATGTGGTCGCGGGCTTCCCGTCGATCAGCACTGCACCGTCGCCGATCAGCGACTGGAGCCGCGTCCGCGACAAGCCCGCATCGCCCGTGAAATGCTCGGCCAGAAAGCGATCGAGCCGCTTGGTTCGGTCATCCGGCTGGATGTCGAAAACATGCAGGCCGGTCGGGCTCGTCGTTGTGTCGGGGCGGGGGACCCAAACCGGCGTGAGAGCCGGCGCCTCCTCGACCTCGACATAGTCGACGCGCTTGCCGCTTCCGGTCGCTGCCGCGCGCTGTTTCGCCTTGGAATTCATCGTCTCGACTCACCGATTTCGGGCGCCCAATAGTCCGGTGCGCCCGAAGACCGGATGTGTTGCACTGTCGTCCGTCAATGGACGCTGACGGTCTCCAGCTTGTTTTCCCACGCATTGGCGAAGGCCGCATCCTTTGAATCCGTCAACATGATCGGAATACCGTCGGCGCCGAGCAGCATGAACAGATCGAGGCCGGGCTGGATGGAAGGCGCCTGCGGAAACAAAAGCGGCACTTCGTCGGACTTGATCGGCTTCACATAGGCGATCGCACCCTGGCCGAGATGGGCGAATTCGTCGGGGGTCAGCGGATTGATGGTCTTGAACTCTTCCATAACTGCTCCTTTGCGGTCCCGGAGGACCCGCTGGCTGCCGCCACACGATTTCGTCGCGGCCGCAACCTCTTTGTCGGTGTTGGCCTGTCGTCCCGCGAGGGGTCATCAGGGCGCCAGCACCGCACCGTTGCTGGAAAGTTGGTGGCGTCTGCCGCCTTCGTCAAGATGACCGACGCTGCATGCGGCCATGCGTCAAAGGTCGATCGGCAACACGCGGTCGGGCGGCTGATGGCCGTCCATAAAGGCGCGAATGTTGACGATCACCTTCGCGCCCATCTCGATCCGGCCTTCCATCGTGGCAGAGCCCATATGCGGCAATAACGTCACCTTGCCGGCCTTCGCGAGCCGGATCAGCTTGGCCGGGACGGCCGGCTCGTGCTCGAACACATCGAGACCCGCCCCGGCGAGCTTGCGGGTCTGCAACATGCGGATCAGCGCGGCCTCATCGACGATCTCGCCCCGCGCCGCATTGATCAGCACCGCCGTTGGGCGCATCAGGGCCAAGCGTCGTGCCGACAGAAGGTGATAGGTCGCCGGGGTATGCGGGCAATTGACCGACACGATGTCCATGCGGGCCAACATCTGGTCGAGCGAGGGCCAGTAGGTCGCCTTGAGAGCGGTCTCGACCTCGCTTCGGAGCCGCGTGCGATTATGGTAATGGATCGACAGGCCGAAGGCTGCGGCGCGCCGCGCGACCGCCTGGCCGATCCGGCCCATGCCGAGAACTCCGAGGCTTTTTCCGGTGATCCGCTGACCGAGCATCCAGGTCGGTGACCAGCCGTCCCAGGTCTCGTTCGGAAGGATGGCGGCCCCTTCCACGACGCGCCGCGCCACCGACAGGATCAGCGCCATCACGATATCGGCGGTGTCGTCGGTCAGCACACCGGGGGTGTTGCTGACCGTAATACCGTGCGCCTGCGCCGCCACGACATCGATATTGTCCCGTCCGGTGCCGAAATTGGCGATCAACCGCAGGCGCGGGCCTGCCGCTGCGAGAAGCG
Organism: Lichenihabitans psoromatis; assembly: GCF_004323635.1. Taxonomy (NCBI): domain Bacteria; kingdom Pseudomonadati; phylum Pseudomonadota; class Alphaproteobacteria; order Hyphomicrobiales; family Lichenihabitantaceae; genus Lichenihabitans; species Lichenihabitans psoromatis. The sequence goes on along the minus strand of NZ_CP036515.1, from coordinate 173,645 downwards.
CCGCATCGATCCGGTCGGTAATGGTGGGAACCAGCACGTCGGCCTGCGACATGGCATCGGCTAGTGCCTCCCGGCTCATCGGCCGGTCGTCCGGGTTGAGTCGGAGGTCGAATAAGTCGCCCATCCGCCTTTCGACGCTCTCGGGCAGTTTACGGGTCACGATGACGAGAGGCCGATGGCGCGCCATGAGATGCCTTGGATAGGGTCGCCTCGTCCGGCGTCTCGTCGCATTAGACCTGTTGGCCGCTTGGGTTCAAGCCCGGGCAACCTCGAACATGGCGCAATCGGCAGCGCCGTTTACGCTGCCTTAAGCATAACAAATCAGGTTGCCAGAAGGGGACCGTGTCGATCGGCCGCCGGCGCGTGTCCAGCGAGATGATCGCCGGATCGATCAAGTGGAACGGAACCGGAATGCGACGGAACGAGGGAGCCACGACGGTGCGGAGACGTGGAGCCGCGGGGGCGAAACGGGTGATCGGAGCTTTTCTGCAGGGCTTGGCTGTTGTGGTCCTGCTGGCCGGACAGACGCCGGCGCGCGCCGAACAGCTCGGCACATCGACCGGGCTGGCACTTCCCCGCTATGTCAGCCTGAAATCGGATCGCGTGAACCTGCGCGAGGGGCCCTCGAAGGACCATCGCACCAATTGGGTATTTCAGCGGGCCGGTCTTCCGGTCGAAATCACGGCCGAATTCGACACCTGGCGTAAGATCCGCGACTCGGAAGGGTCAGAGGGCTGGGTGCTGCACTCGCTTCTCTCCGGACGCCGGACAGCGCTGATTGCGCCATGGAAGAAGGATATCGTGCTCCCGCTGCGCCAAAACCCGGCGGAGGATGCGCGGGTCGTTGCCAATCTGCAGCCCGGCGTGCTTGGCAACGTCAAGCGATGCGACGGCCATTGGTGCCGAATTTTTGGTGAAGGGTTCGACGGCTACATGCAGCAGACAAACCTCTGGGGCGTCTACCCGGACGAACACATCGACTGAGGCCGAAGGCTCGGCTCAGCAAGCCGCGTCCGCTCGCCGCCAGCACGGGCAGCGAGCTCAGATCATCCGCAGCTTAGGCCGACGCAATCTTCTTGGTGAGGCGGATGATCACGTCGACGCGCGACACTTCCATGCCTTCGGGAGATTCGGGGAGGGCACCAACCGCGATGTGCGAATCCGGAATATCCACCAGTGCGTTGGTTTCTTCGAACAAAAAGTGATGGTGGTTCGAGATGTTCGTGTCGAAATAGGTTTTCGACCCGTCGACCGCGATTTCGCGCAGCAGACCGACCTCGGTGAACTGATGCAGCGTATTATACACGGTCGCGAGCGAAATCTGCACGCGCGCGCCCGTCGCCTCCTCGTACAGCTTTTCGGCGGTGATATGTCGATCGCCCTTGGCGAATAGAAGCCAGCCGAGCGCAACGCGCTGACGCGTCGGCCGAAGCCCGGCGTCACGCAATTTTACGCGGAGATCATGGACCGGGCAGCCCTGCATGACCTGAGCGGGCGTCGCGCCGCTGGACATAACCGTCGTTCCGACCCTGTTCAGGAGCGTCCGGCTGGTGTTGTTGACTGACATCGATGACTGACCAAAAAGCTGAAAAAACGATTGATTGTTATCATATGGGCTGCGGACCGAAGTCGCAACCCGAGGGAATTCGTTAGGGCTGTTTACGGGCTAACCGAGACATTTATGCGTCCGACCCCGGAAATCGGAACTTGTTTAGGATTTCTATGTTGACAGTTTAATCAGGTTTGCGCCGGCCGTTTGTTGCGCGTGAACAGTCATTGACCTCGCACGGGCTCCCATGTCGCTCTCTCAGAACTTTGATCACAGCTCTCATCCCGGTTTCACCCGCAGCATCGACCCGCTGTCGGCGCGCCGACAGCTTCGTGTGTCGCTCGGTGTCGTTGCTGTGCTGGCCCTTGCGATCGGTGGATCGGCCCTCGCGATCCGCCCGACCACGGGGTTTGATGTGTCGAGCCAGCGGGCCAGCATGTCGGACGCTGCTGCGGTTGGTCACCACAACTTCAATGCCGCAATGAAGTCTGGCGAGCCGGACCGGAGCTGATCAGTTTCAGACCACGAGGCCTTGGATTGGCCGAACCCCGATCGATCCAGGCAAGACCGTGGTATCGAGGATCGTTTGGGGAAGACCCAAGTGATCCTGAAGCAGCCCTTTAAAGACGCTGCGGAGGTCGGTTGTCGGCATGACGTCGCGGCTTTGATAGAGACGAGCCGCGGCAAGCCCCGGCCAATCAGCCAAAACACGGCCACCCTTAATCGCTCCGCCGGCTAAAAACGCGACTGTTCCGGTCCCATGATCGGTTCCGGTCGTGCCATTGATGTGGACGGTGCGGCCAAATTCCGTTGCGACCACGATGGCCGTGTCGCGCCAGGATTCGCCTAGCCCATCTCGGAACGCGCCGATTGCGCCATCCAGACCGCCGAGCAGTTGAGCGAGACGTCCGGTGGCGCCGCCCTCGTTGACATGGGTGTCCCATCCATCGAACGCGAGCGCGGCGACGCGCGGGCCATCCTCTGCGGCCAGCAGCCGCGCGGCTCCGATCGCCGCTTGGCGCATCCCTTGTGGCGTATCCATCCCGCCGCGCATCGTTTTGTCGGTCATGGCATTGCCGGCGATCCGGTCGAGCGACAATCCATGCACGAGGCTATCGGCGAGCCGCGGATCACGGGCTTGATAAAGCGCCAGAACGCGCGACGCGAGATCCTCGTTGGCGACCGGGATAATTTGAGGTGCCCAGCCGACGATGGGAGCGGGTCCGCGGATCACGAGCGGCGTCGTCGCGCCGACAGCCAGCCCGTCGATCTTTGAAATGCGGTCGCCTTTCGGCAACACCGCCATGGCGCGGTTCAGCCACCCCGAATCGACGAGGCCAGGGCCGGCCTGACCGCTTTCCAGCACATCCTGCCCATCGAAATGGGATCGATCACGATAGGGTGTTGCGACCGCATGAACGATCGCGGCTTGGCGCTGCGCGAAGAGCGCGGCGAAGATCGGCATGGCCGGGTTGAGCGCGAAGAAGCCATCGAGCGGCAGCGCCGGGTGATCTCCCGAGAGCGACAGGGCGAGTTGCCCATGCAGTGCCGCGTAATCAGGGTCGGCCACGGGCGCCACGGCGGAGAGACCATCGAGCGCGCCGCGCAGGATGATGACGACGAGGCGCGGGTCGCGCCCTTCTGCCGCCAAAGCGAAGCGGGGCATGTAGGCCCAGGCGAACATGGCGCCGCCGGCTTGGAGAAGCGCGCGGCGCGCTGCATTGGGGGTCTCGCAAAGCTGAACCATTGACCTCACCTCCGCTGAAATTCAGGTGACATGAGCAGCAGCGCCATCGCCTGCTCCCGCGATTCGGCGCGCGACACGGCAAGCCGCGTATCTGCCGACGCCTCCTGTCCGGCCAGATCGTCCAACATGTCGAGCGGCGCCTTGGCCGACCGCACCCCGTGGGCGATCTGCACCGACAGGTCGAGCCGCAGCTTCATCTCTTCGGGGGAGCCCCAGGCCGCCTCCGTATCGGGATAGCCGTTCGGATCGGCGACTTCCCATAACGGCATGCCGAGATTCCGCATGATGTTGAGCGAGGGACCGGCTTCTTGCGGAACGGCGCCGCTGAGCCGCGCCGAGGCCATCGCGACATCATAGGGGTTGCGGATCTTCGTCAGCGGCACGCTCCACGCCTCGGGGCTGTCGATCAATGCCACGGCGAGCGCGCGTAAATCCCCGTCGCGATCCCGAAACACCTTGGCGAGGCGGTCGACGATGGCGGGTGGTGGATCGTCGGCAATGAAATGACGGGCCAATTTGGTGGCGATATGGTGAGCGGTGGCCGGGTGACGGGCTAAGTCGGTCAGAGCCGCTTCGCCCTGGCCGAGCCCGCCTTGCAGATAGGCCTTGCCGATGACCATTTGGTCGCCCGGCTCATGCGCCCGCACGTTGAACACGAACGACCCCGGCTCGCCCTGCCGCCCCTCGCGCCCGGCATAGGTCCAGCCCGTCAAGACGCGAGCCAGAGACGTGACATCGGCCTGAGCGTAACCGCTGCCCACGCCGAGCGTGTGCAACTCCATGATTTCGCGGGCGAGATTTTCGTTGAGACCACGCTTCTGCCGTTGACCGGCGATCGAATCCGGCCCGATCGACTGGTTGTTGTCGAGGAAATACAGCATGGCCGGGTGGTGTTCGACCGCCATCAGCATGTCGAGAAAGCTGCCGAGCACGTTGGGCCGAATGGCTTCCCGCTCAAACGAGCCGGCGGTGACCCGGATGATGTCGCCTTTGCGGACCGAGACGCAGAAGTGGTTCGACCAGAAAGCAACGAGGCGCTCCACGAAGCCGATCTCGGCCCGCGTCGCCATGTCGATCCTGGCCAGCGCCTCGGCATTGTAGATCGTCTGCTCGATGCGGGGCCCCGGTTTGGCAGGCGGTCGGGCGGCCGTCATCGCCATCGCGTTTGGGCGAGCCTCCGCCACAGCATCGCTGCCGATCCCCCAGAGGGCCGCACGCGGAGCGGTGCCGAGCCGCGTCGCATCCTCGGCCTGCTTCTTATCCAAGCTGCGCTCCGCCTGCGCCGCATAGGCGGCCTGGATATTGGGCGTCGTGCTCATCAGGCCGAGGGCCGAGGCATCCGCTTCCGACACCAGGGCCACATCCGCCTTGGCTAGTTCAGCCTTAAGGGCCGCGCGCGGGTCCAGTCGCAGGCCAGCGAGATCGCCCGGGCGTGCGCCCATGCCGAAGCGATTGAAGAGGATTAAGCCGGGTCCCGGTGCGGTGTCGACCATGACGCCCTCCCTTGCAGACAAGACGACCCTAGCGACATCAGCCTGTCTGCAGCATGAATATAAGATGGCGACGGTGGGGCAGGATGATTCGCCCGAGCCGCAGGACAATGTGAAACGGGAGACCACGATGGCTTTTGCGCGCCGAGGCGGCGGTGGTGGGCTCAGCGCCCCCAAGATCGTCACCTTCGTGATTTCGCTGCTGCTCGTCCTCCTGGCGGTGGTGTCGCTCTACACGCATCTGCCCGCCAGCCTCGGTTTCGTGAACCAGCATCGGTTTTGGCTGGTCGTAGCCGGTTATGCGGTTCTGACGCTCGGCGTGTTGCTGCCCGGCGTTTAATGCGATCGACTCGCCAAAGCTGACGCGCGCGGCCTTTCCGGAAGCGGCGGGACATTCCATATTGAGCGCATGCCCAAGCCGCCCAAGCCCGCCCCGACGACCTCAGCGCCGACCAAGTCTCCCGCTAGCTCCCGCCCGACGCGCCCCAAGGCGTCGCGTCCGGACGTGAAGCCGCTCGACGAACATCTCGCGGCGTTGCTCAATCCGGCCTTGAACGAGAAGCGCGGCTCCGGTTTCGCCGAAGCGCCGCAGGCGCGCTTTGAGCCGGCCGGTGGCGCGGTGGCGCTCGCCGACGAGCCGCAGCATCCGCGCGGCATCAGCGGCTCGGCCGCCACCGCCGACGTGCTGAAGCAACTGCTGGAGAGCGGCGACCCGCGCCTCGCCAACCGACCATGGGTGCCGCATCGTCCCGCGCGGCCGGAGAAATCCGAAGGCGGCATCCAGTTCAAGCTTCAATCCGAATATGAGCCGAAAGGCGATCAGCCGACCGCGATCCGCGAACTCGTCGAGGGCATCCAGGCCTCCGAGCGCGATCAGGTCCTGCTCGGCGTCACCGGTTCGGGCAAGACGTTCACGATGGCGCAGGTGATCGCCCGCACCAATCGGCCGGCCTTGATTCTCGCGCCGAACAAGACGCTGGCGGCGCAGCTCTACGGTGAGTTCAAGAGTTTCTTTCCCGACAACGCGGTCGAGTATTTCGTCTCCTACTACGATTACTACCAGCCCGAGGCCTATGTGCCGCGGTCGGACACGTATATCGAGAAGGAAAGCACCATCAACGAGCAGATCGACCGCATGCGCCACTCGGCGACGCGTGCCTTGCTCGAGCGCGACGATTGCATCATCGTCGCGTCGGTATCGTGCATTTACGGCATCGGCTCGGTCGAGACCTATACGGCCATGACGTTCAGCCTGAAGGTTGGCGACAAGGTCGACCAGCGGCAGGTGATCGCGGATTTCGTGGCGCTGCAATACAAGCGCACCCACATCGATTTCACGCGCGGTACATTCCGGGTGCGCGGCGATACGCTGGAACTGTTCCCGGCCCATAACGAAGACCGGGGCTGGCGCATCGACTTCTTCGGCGACGAAATCGAAAGCATTGTCGAATTCGATCCGCTGACCGGCAAAAAGACCAACGATCTGTCGGCCGTGAAGGTCTATGCCAATTCGCATTACGTGACGCCGCGCCCGACGCTGCTGCAAAGCATCAAGGCCATCAAATCCGAGCTGAAGATGCGGCTCGACGAATTGCATGCGACCGGCCGCCTGCTCGAGGCGCAACGGCTCGAACAGCGCACCACTTTCGATATCGAAATGCTCGAGGCGACCGGTTCCTGCCAGGGCATCGAGAACTACTCGCGCTATCTCACCGGCCGGCTGCCGGGCGAGCCGCCGCCGACCCTCTTCGAATATCTGCCCGACAATGCGCTGGTGTTCACCGACGAGAGTCACGTCACGGTGCCCCAGATCGGCGCGATGTATAAAGGCGACTTTCGTCGCAAGGCGACCCTCGCCGAATATGGCTTCCGCCTGCCGTCCTGCCTCGACAACCGGCCGCTCCGCTTCGAGGAATGGGAGGCGATGCGCCCGCAGACCGTGCATGTTTCGGCGACCCCCGGCACCTGGGAGATGAACCAGACCAGTGGCGTCTTCGTCGAACAGGTGATCCGCCCCACCGGGCTGATCGATCCGCCTGTCGAGGTGCGGCCCGCCCGCGCGCAGGTCGACGATCTGCTCGGCGAGGTCCGGACCGTCAGCCAGGCCGGTTATCGCAGCCTCATCACAGTGCTGACCAAGCGGATGGCCGAGGACCTGACCGAATATCTGCACGAGCATGGCGTGCGCGTGCGCTACATGCACAGCGATATCGACACGATCGAGCGGATCGAGATTATTCGCGACCTGCGGCTTGGCGTGTTCGACGCGTTGGTCGGCATCAACTTGCTGCGCGAAGGTCTGGATATCCCCGAATGCGCGCTCGTGGCGGTGCTGGATGCCGACAAGGAAGGGTTTCTCCGATCGGAGACCAGCCTCGTGCAAACCATCGGCCGCGCGGCCCGCAACGTCGATGGCCGTGTCGTGCTCTATGCCGACAAGGTCACGGGCTCGATGGAGCGCGCGATGGCGGAGACGACGCGCCGCCGCGCCAAGCAGGTCGAATATAATACCGAGCACGGCATCACGCCCGCCACCATCAAGCGCGGCATTCAGGACATCCTCGGTTCGGTCTACGAGGCCGACCATGTGACAGTCGATACCGGGCTCGCGACCCCGGCGATCGGTCACAACTTCAAGGCCACGGTGGCGGATCTCGAAAAGCGGATGCGCGCGGCAGCCGCTAACCTCGAATTTGAGGAAGCGGCGCGGCTGCGTGACGAACTCAAGCGCATGCAGGTGGCCGAACTCACCATCGGCAGCGACCCGATGGCGCGCCAGCAAGCCGTGGAAGACAAGGCCGGTTCCTATGCGGGCGAGCGGAAATACGGCCGCGCCGGCAATATGCCGTCCGGTCCGAAAGCGGGCGATGCGCGCTCCGAGACGCGGCCCCACAAGCCCAGCAGCAGCGAAATGGGCCCGCATAATATGGGCGGTGGCGAGGCCGCGCCGCTTACCCGCGCCCGCAAGCCGAATCTCGACGAGATGGGGCCAAACACCGAGTCGCGTCCGCTCTCCGGCGAGGGTGTCCGCCGTGAGAAGCCCGATCCCGGCGTGACGCAGTGGAAGAAGGGCCGGGGGCGGCGGTGAGGTTAGTCGCGCCCTAGGACGAGCGGCTTGATCGGGACGGTCCGTCCGCCACGAGGCTTCTCGCCGAAAAAGGTCTCGATCCTTCTAAGCGGCTCTTTCCACATCCGTCTTCGTGAAGTCGTCCCCGACGAAGAGCAGAGGGCAATTTCGCTCTTTCGCCATCACATAAGCAAAACAATCGCCGAAGTTCAGCCCGGCTGGGTGGATGCCTGTGTCCCACACGGCATAGGCGTCCGCAACCCGACGAGCGGTCTCGTGCGTCACGGCCACACCTTCCATTCCGAGCCCGTCGATCAGGCGGGCGACTTCGGCTTTGACGTTATGACGGCCCGCCACGATCAAGGCTTCTGAGACCGTCCCGGCCGAAATAACACAATCCAAATCGCGATCGAGTGCCGATATGCAGGCGTCCGCTTGCGGTTCATCGAGCACGATAGCCATCAGGGCGGAGGTGTCGACTGCAATCAACCTGGTAGGCCGTCCGGGCCATAGAGGTCATTCGCGCTGCCCCGACGCCGGACGATGCTTTGGCGGCGCCTGCTGCCGTCACGTCGTCCAGCAAGGCGCGTCGCGACATCCTGTCTGGAACGGTCCGAATTGGAACCAGGCGAACAGCAGAGTGGCCATGTCGGGTCAGGACAATGTCGTCACCGGCTTCGGCACGCCGGACGAGTTCGGTCAACTGAGCCTTTGCCTCGGAGATCGGCACTGTCATTCAACGAAAATGGACCATCCATTAGTCTGAATCAAGACAGGTTTCTCCAACTGGTGATGTCAATCTGATAGGGCCACCACTGATCATTCACGACGCGTCGCGCTCGTTATTGGATCAGATCGGCTGTTGACGACACAAGACAGACATAAGTCATCTCCGGCGAGCCTTTGATCGAGGTGACTATAGCTACGCTAATGCAAGCTCAACCTCAGCAACGTCATGTCTGAATCTCTCCAACCTTTAATGTTTGAACGCAGAACTGTCGTCCGCGCTCGCCGTTTACAATCCGAGGGGACAAACGAACGGGAGACAGACATGAACAAGATTATGATGAGCGCGGGTGCGGCGTTGCTGTTGCTGGCCGGTGGTCTATCGGCGCAGGCGGCCGGTGTGGATGCCGGGCCGGTGAAGGCCAATTCCCAGGCCATGAAGGCCGATGATCAGGCCGCCATGCCGCAGATGAGCATGAGACAGCAGATCCAGGATCAATTGACCAAGAGTGGGTATACCAACGTCAAAGTCATGCCATCCTCTTTCGTGGTGCAGGCCGTCAATAAGAAGGGCGACCCTGTCGAGATGATGATCGGACCGGACTCCATGACATCAATCACCGAGATCCCGGCCCCTGCGACCACGGCCGCACAGGCAACGCCGAACGTGACGCCGCCGGCAACGCCGAAGAATTGAGCCACCCTTGATCGAGGCGGCTTAAACCGCCTCGATCCGAAACTTGTCCCATCCCTTGGCGCGCAGGTCGCAGGCGGGACAATGGCCGCAGCCGAAGCCCCAATCGTGCCAATGGGTGCGATCGCCCGCGTAACAGGTGTGGCTTTCGGTGCGGACGAGATCGACCAACGGCTCGCCGCCGAGATCCCGCGCCGTCGCCCAGGTGGCGGCCTTGTCGATCCACATCAGCGGTGTGTGGACGACGAACCGGCTCTCCATGCCTAGGTTGAGCGCAAGTTGCATGGCTTTCATCGTGTCGTCGCGGCAGTCGGGATAACCGGAATAATCTGTCTCGCAGACGCCGGTCACGAGGTGCTTGGCGCCGCGCCGGTAGGCCACCGCCGCAGCGAAGGTCAGAAACATGAGGTTGCGGCCGGGCACGAAGGTGTTGGGCAGGCCGTTTGTCTGCATCGCCATGTCGACGTCGCGCGTCAAAGCGGTGTCGCTGACCTGCCCGAGCACCGCGAGATCGATCATGTGATCCTGGCCGAGTTTCTCGCCCCAGACCGGGAAGCGCAGCCGCAGCGCGTCGAGCACGGGCGCTCGCACGTCGAGTTCGATGCGGTGACGCTGGCCATAATCGAAGCCGATCGTCTCGACATGATCGAAACGGTCCAGCGCCCAGGCCAAGCAGGTGGTCGAATCCTGCCCGCCGGAGAAGAGAACGAGAGCGTGTTCAGCCATGCGATCTACCGGATGCCGAGGAACTTATGGGTCTGCAAGCTTAACCGCCATTGCGGATGGGCCATGCAATAATCGACCGCGCTGGCCGTATTGGCGGCTTGGTTCGGGCCATCCATCGGTTGCAGCAGGAAGTGCCGAAAGTCGAGCGCGGCGAAACGCTCCGGCTCCTGCCCGATTTGCGGGTAGACGAGCTTCAGCTCGTCTCCCTGAGCGAGCCGCACGGGCGCATCGGCTTTGGGGCTGACGCAGATCCAGTCGATCCCGTCCGGGGCCGCAAGGGTGCCGTTGGTTTCCACAGCGATCTCGAAGTCAGCCGCGTGGAGGGCGGCGATCAACGGCTCGTCAACCTGCAGCAAAGGCTCGCCGCCGGTCAGCACGACGAGCCGGCGCTCCCGCCCCGCACCCCAAGCCGTGGCGATGGCGTCCGCGAGGCTCGAGGCGTCGGGAAACTTGCCACCGCCCGTTCCGTCGGTGCCCACGAAATCGGTATCGCAGAACGTGCAAACCGCCGTGGCGCGGTCGGCCTCGCGGCCCGTCCACAGATTACAGCCGGCAAAGCGACAGAAAACCGCAGCGCGGCCGGCGTTCTGGCCTTCGCCTTGAAGCGTGTAGAAAATCTCTTTTACCGAATAGGTCATGGTCATCAAGCTGCGACAAGCCGCGCCGGGGCGAAGCGAGGCGCTGTCCTATCCCAGGGTGACGGCGCTGTCACGGCAAGGCAGCCCTGCAGCGGGCGCGCGGGATTGCGTCGGCCCACGCGCCCCAATATCGTCCGCTTCCTGCCGCGCTGAGGTCAAGCTTGGGCCACACAGCGTAGACGGATCGACGGATCACCCAAGAGCCGACATGTCGGATTGCATCATCTTGCCGGGGCATCAGCCCGTATCGGTCAGCCGAACACGGGATCGTGCATCGCGGAGCATCGCGATCTCTTGAGCGCCGTCGTCTCGTCCCATGCGTCGTCTCCGCGCTTTCTGGCGCCTGTCGATCGAACGCCGCCGATTTCCGCGCGCGAGCGCTGGGATCCGCGTCACGATCGACGCTCGGTCAATATCCGTTGGTTGGTGGCGACGAGCCTCATCGCCATCGCATCCGCCTCCCTGCTGCTCGGGGTTCTCCATGCCGCGCTGCGTGGCACGGCCAAAGCCTATGCGCCGACGATCGCGGTTTCGGCCGATGCCCAGTTGGCGCCCGGCGAGGGGCTCGGCCGTGGCAACCGCCTCTCGACCGCCGCCGCGCCCGCCCCGACCTCGCGGAACGTGCAGGTCCACGTCGAGCAGGTCCGGTCCTCGGGCTCGGCCGTGGTGCCGTTCACCTATCTCGTGGCGCATCTCGGCAAGAACGCCCCAACCGAAGTTGGAGCGCCGGGCCCCAAGCCCGCAACCCCGATGGCGGCGCTCCCCGAGCCGTCGGCTCCGAGCCTGCCGCCCGAAATTCTGATGGGGGGGCTGGCGCGCACGACACCGGTCGGCGTCTCGGCCTATGCGGCCAAGGCGCGGTTCGATCTCGACACGGGTCCGCGCGGCACGCCGCTGAACGTGACCACGATCGTGGGGACCCGCCACCTGCCGGACGACCCCGATCGCGTGATCTTGGCGCAACGCGGCGACCGGATCGAACCGATGCTCTTGCTGCTCGGCTTGTCGCAGACCGACGCGGCCGATATCGCGACCGCCGTCGCTCCGCCTGGCCTCAGCCGCATGGTGTTGGTTGGCGGCGAAACGATCGTGATCCGCCAGAATGCGGCGACCGCGCAGCCGAGCTCCGCGCGGCCCGTGACGATCCGGATCGAGCGCACGGATGGCTCTGTGGGCGAGGCGGCCCTGTCGGATGCGGGCCATTACGAGCGTGTCGCCGTGCCGATCCAAGCTGCGCCCGGCATCCGCTCCGTGGCGTTCAAGACGGACCCTCAAGCCGCTGACGACGATGGCGCCGACCAAGGATCCGTGCGCGACAGTCTCTATGCGTTATCGCGCCACAATATCGCCGATCAGCCTTTGGTCGATGAGCTGGTGCGGCTATCGAGCGCCTATACGGATCTGGGAGTTCCGGTCTCGTCGGACGATACGGCCGAATTTCTCTACAGCGTCGACAAGCCCGATCCGGACACCGATCCAGTGCTGGATTTCACCGGCCTGACGATCGATGGCGAGACGCATCGCTTCTATCGGTTCGAGACATCCGACGATGGCAGTGTCGATTATTACGACCGCGATGGCCATTCCGTGACCAAATTTCTGCTGCGAAAGCCGGTCGCCAACGGACGGCTCGGCGACGGCTTCGGCTGGCGCACGCATCCGATCCTGGGGGACCGCCGGTTTCACCAGGGCGTCGATTATGCGGCCCCTTATGGGTCACCCGTCGTTGCTGCCGGGGCAGGGGTCGTCGAGAAGATCGATTACGAGGGCGGCTACGGAAAATATATTCGCGTGCGGCACGATCTCGGCTACGAGACCACCTACTCGCATGTTTCTGGATATCCGCGCGGCATCCGGGTCGGCACGCGGGTGCGGCAGGGAGAAACGATCGCCTATATCGGCTCGACCGGCCTCTCGACCGGACCGCATCTTTATTACGAAGTAAAGATCAACGACCACAATGTCGATCCGCTTCGCATCAAGCTCTCGGCCGGCCGCATTCTCGAAGGCGAGGCTCTGGCGACCTTCGCGCGACGGCGCGACCGGATCGATGTGCTGATCAAGGCCTCGACGGTTGGGACGGCCAGCAAGAAGAGTTGATCGCCTCGTGCATTCAACCAGCGGCACGAAACCAGGACATTACGATACGCCGTCGCGCCAACTGCCGTCCATGCGGAGCATGGCAGGCATATCGGCTATAGGGCGGGGGCGATTGAAGAGGTAGCCCTGAGCCTCGCCGCAACCCTGCCGGCGAACGAGGCTCAATTGTTCGGCGGTTTCGACGCCCTCGGCCGTGATCACCATTCCGAGCGCCAAACCGAGATCGGCGATCGCCTTGACGATGGCGGCACAGTCTTGCCGCTCGCCGAGTTCGCGGATGAAGGATTTGTCGATCTTGATCTTGTCGAACGGGAACGACCGCAAGTAACTCAGGGACGAATAGCCGGTGCCGAAATCATCCAGCGCGATGCGGATCCCGACATTGTGAAATTCATGCAGCAAGGCGGCCGTGACCTCGTTATCGACCAGCAGCACCGATTCTGTGATTTCGACCTCAAGACGCGTTGGTGGAAGGCCCGAATCCGCGAGCGCCGCCCGGACGACCCGCAACAGATTTCCGGCTTTGAACTGAACCGGCGATAGATTGACCGCCACACCGATCTCCGCAGGCCAGGCGGCGGCATCGAGACAGGCTCGTCGAATAATCCATTCGCCGAGCGGAACGATCAGGCCGGATTCTTCCGCCAGGGGGATGAAATCGATCGGGGAGAGCAAACCGCGTTCGGGATGCTTCCATCGAATTAACGCTTCGAAGCTCTTGATGACGCCGGTCTCGATCTCGATCAACGGTTGATAGTAAAGCTCGAACGCTTCATTCGCGATGCCGGCTCTGAGATCGATTTCGAATTGGCGGCGCAATTGGACCGGGATGTCCATCGCATGTTCGAACAGCCGGAACGTATTGCGACCGCCCGATTTCGCTCGATACAGCGCGAGATCGGCGTTTTTGATGACGGCTTCGCTTGTCAAACCGTGCGCCGGACAGAACGCAACGCCGATACACACGCCGATCACGATTTGATGTCCGTCGATATCATAGGGGTTGGAGACCGCGTCGATCAGGCGAAGCGCCAACACGGTCGCCTGCTCGGCCGTGCTCGATCCGAATTGAAGCACGATGAACTCGTCGCCACCGATGCGGCTGACGAAGTCGACGTCCCGCAAACAGCGCTTCAAGCGTGTCGTCACCTCGATCAAGACCCGATCGCCGACCGGATGACCCAGGGTGTCGTTCACGGTTTTGAACGCATCGAGATCGAGGTATAGAACCGCAAGTTTCTCGCCGCGCCGCACGTCTCCCATGGCGTCCTCGAGACGCTCTCGCAAAGCGATCCGGTTCGGTAAGCCGGTCAGGCTGTCGTGGTTCGCCAGATAGCGAATGCGAGCCTCCGAGCCCATCGCAGCTGTTACGTCCTCATGCGAGGCGACGTAGCCGCCGTGCGGCATGGGGTTATGCGTGATGCGGATAGTGCGACCATCCTGCAGTTCGACGCGGGTGCTGGCGGCCTCGCCGCGCGTTTGCGCCGCCATCGTGACATCGAAATAGGTCTGCAGGCTGCGAGGCCCGCTATTGATCGTGGCGCGATACGCGAGAATGTCTTGCAGCGCCGTACCGGGACGAAGAAGGTCCTCGGGAAGATTGTAAAGCTTCCGATAGGCCGGATTGCAGAGGATAAGCCGATTATGCTCGTCGAACATGCATAGCCCATGTGGCGAATTGCTAAGCGCTGCGTCGAAACGATCGTTTTGCGCCACGAGAGCACGCTGTGTGTTGAGTTCTTCCGAAATGTCCCGACAGGTTATAATATACCAACCATTCTGTTCGGTCGGAATACAGGACAAGGACAGCGTTTTACCACTTGCGGTGGTTCGTTGATGCTCGGTCGCGAAAGGCGAGATGAAGCGGGTCTCCCATCCCGACCGCGCCTCGTCGATCGTCAGGCCTGGGTAATATCCGAGCTCGAATGCCGAGTCGATCAGCGCAAGACTTGCTGTTCCGACGTGGAGAACGTCTTGCGGATATCCGACGAGCGTTTGAAAATGCTCGTTAAAAGCAAGAATGTTTCTGTTTTGGTCGAGAAGCAGAAAGCCTTGTCGGGTTTGATCGAAGCAGGTTCGGAGGAGCGCGACACCACGCTCGATATCGATCGTCGTCTCGGCGCAATTGGTCACTTGGCGAGGTCCTGATATCAGTCGCGCATCCTCACCGATGCCAGGCGGTTGAAAAGCATCAATATCGTCAAAGCTTAAAATCAAGCGTGAGCTTACACTGGGAACGCGTTGCATGCCATCAGAGTTCGGCACAATCGGCCTAAACCATTGCACGGTTAATGCCGCTGGCTTCTCGCATGCAGCTAATGCGACAGCGGGACGTTTGACCTGGGCGATCAACGGAAAGAGCGGGCAATGTTTGAACAGGGTCCAGTCCTCGTAGATGCGGCGCTCAGGTTGAAGAGGACGATCCTTGACAAGCTCACGCTATGTTTGGGGTCGACCAGCGAGACCCGCCGCAGCGATCGGGGGAAGGCCATCCGGATCGATATGCTCCGCACGAGCCCCGATCGGCAGCCATGAACGAGCATGACGACACGAGCGGACCCACATCGTCCAGCGCCAGCGACCATCTGACAAAACCGGCTTTGTTGATCGTCAACACGAAAAGCCGAAATGGCGCGGCGGCCTCGGATCGTGTGTATGACGCCCTGAAAACGGCTGGCATTCCGGTCCGCCGGGAGGCCTGCGAAGAGGCGTCTCAAGTGTCGGCCATGATCCGCCTTCTTGCGAGCGAGGTCGACCGCGTGGTGCTTGGCGGGGGCGATGGAACGCTGAACGCGGCGCTGCCCGGCCTGCTCCATACGGGTCTTCCACTCGGCATCATCCCGCTCGGCACCGCCAACGATCTGGCTCGCACCTTGGGACTTCCGATCGATCCCGTCGCAGCGGCTCAGGTGATCGCGGCGGGCAACAGCAAACGGATCGACATCGGCAAAGCCAATGAGGTTCCGTTCTTCAACGTGGCCAGTATCGGGTTCGGGGTGGATCTGACGCGCGCGCTGACGCGAGATGCCAAAAAGCGATGGGGAACGTTAGGGTATTTGGTGGCGGGCGTCCGCGCGCTCCAGCGTCTGCGATCCTTCACGATCGAGATCGAGCAGGAAGGCACCGTCCAGCGTGGCCGCACCATCCATCTCGCGATCGGCAACGGCCGGCACTACGGCGGGGGCATGACGGTGTCCGAAGACGCCGCAATCGACGATGGCCGCCTGAATGTCTACAGCCTCGAGGTCCGCAAGCTCTGGCAATTGATGTTGGTGCTGCCCTCGATGCGGCATGGCCGGCAGGGACGGTGGAAAGAGGTTCGCACCTTGGCGAGCGCCGATATCACCGTTCGGACCCGCCGCGAACGGTCGGTCAACACCGATGGTGAAATCACCACGAAGACACCGGCGCGGTTTCGCGTACTGCCGCGCGCTATCGAGGTCTACGTGCCGTGAAATCGGCCGGTCTTCGACGGTCGCGCGATGCGATCGAGCCTAAACGGCCGGACGGCAGCGGTCGCACAGCCCTTCGAGCTCGACCATCTGGCGCTTGATCGTGAACCCGCTGTCGGTCGCGACGGACCGAAGCACGCCATCGAGCGCGTCGCTGTCGATTTCATCTGTCCGCCCGCAGGTGGAGCAGATCAGCAAAGCCCCATGATGATGATGCCCCGGGCAATCGCAGCGCGCGAAGGCGTTGCGGCTCTCGATCTTCACGACGAAACCGTTCTCGGTCAGAAAATCGAGCGTGCGATAGACGGTCGGCGGACCAATTTGGCGGCCCTGGACTCGTCCGAGTTCGTCGATGATTTCATAGGCGGTCAGCGAGGCGGGCGCGCGGGCCAGGATTTCGGTCACCTGACGGCGCAGGGCCGTCAATTGGAGGCCCCGCTTGCCACAGAGTTCCTCGACGCGATGCAGCCAGCCGCCGGTCACCTTCGGCTCATGAGAGTTGACGTGGGACGTGGACACATGACCCTCTATGTTGCCGAACCGGACCGAGCCGTTGGGTCTCTCGGCTCAGGTCGTCGATCGCATTCTGGCGTTATAGCATGACATGGAGAGCGTGAGTGCGCTCGTCCAGCCACTCGAGCCAAAATGATACCTTGTACGGTGTAATGTAATAACCTAACAGTCTGGGCCCGGCGCCCGTCGATGGCGCCGCCCCCAGGAGATCCCTATGCGAGCTTCCCTTTTGGCCGCCGTCGCGATCCTCGCGGCGTCCTGCAGCGTCGCGTCAGCGACCAATGCGCCCATCACGATCGTGGCGGCTGAAAATTTCTACGGCAATTTGGCCCAGCGAATCGCAGGCCCTCAAGCGACAGTGACCAGCATCCTATCGAACCCCGACCAGGACCCGCATCTGTTCGAGTCGGACGCATCGACCGCGCGGGCCTTGACGGACGCCAAGACCGTGATTTCAAACGGCGCGGATTACGATCCTTGGATGGAAAAATTGCTAAGCGCCTCAAAGGCCAAAGACAGGATCGAGATCGTCGCGGCCGATCTCGTCGGGAAGAAGCCCGGCGACAATCCGCATCTGTGGTACGATCCTGCCACCATGAAGGCTGTGGCCAACAGGCTTGCCGATGATCTGGGGAAAGTCGATCCAGCCCATAAGGCTGAATTTGACCGGCGGGCCGAAAGCTTTGTGGCCGGACTAAAACCGCTGAAAGCCAAGATGGCCGAGATCAAGGCTCGCTTTGGTGGCCAACCCGTGACGGCGTCCGAGCCGGTGTTTGGCTACATGGCCGACGCGCTGGGTCTCGATATGAAGAATAAGGCCTTTCAGCTTGCCGTGATGAACAACACCGAGCCGAGCCCGGCCGACGTCGCAGCCTTCGAGGACGACCTCAAGGGTCACAAGGTCAAAGCCATGCTGTACAACAGCCAAGCCGACGATCAGGCAGTCAAGCGACTTGTCGGGATCGCCAAGGAGGCGCATGTGCCGGTTGTCGGCGTCAGCGAAACCGAGCCGGCTGGCAAGACTTACGAGGCATGGATGCTCGACCAATTGACCGATCTCGAAAAGGCCCTGGCGAGCCCCAAACCTTGACAGCGATCAGCTTCGATCAGGTCAGGCTGTCGCTCGGCAAACGCGTCATTTTATCGGACGTCAGCTTTGCGATCCGACCGGGCGAATTCATCGGTTTGCTTGGCCCCAACGGGGCCGGCAAGACCACGTTGATCCGCGCGATCCTGGGTTTGGTCGCGCCGTCCCGTGGCACCATCAGGGTTATGGGCGCCCCGGCGTCACGCGGCAATCGGGCGGTCGGCTACATGCCGCAGCATCGCAAGCTCGCCTCCGGACAAGGCCTCACCGGCTGGGATTTCGTTGCGAGCGCGGTTGGGGGATGGCGGTGGGGCCTGCCGACCCTCAATGCGACGGAGCGCGAGGATGTGGCCTGGGCGCTCGATACTGTCGAGGCGTCAGGCCTCGCCCGCCGCCCGCTCGGAAGCTTGTCGGGGGGCGAGCGTCAGCGTCTTCTCATTTCGCAGGCATTGCTCGGACGGCCCAAATTGCTGCTGCTCGACGAACCGCTGATCAGCCTCGATCCTCATCATCAGCAAAGCATCGTCGATCTCGTGATGCGATTGCAACGGCAGTTCGGCATGGCGGTGCTGTTCAGCGCGCATGAATTGAACCCTCTGCTGAACGCGATCGATCGCGTCTTGTATCTCGGCCAGGGGCGGGCGGTGCTCGGCGATGTCGAGACCGTTGTGACCGCGCCGATCTTGTCTTCGCTTTATGGGTCGCCGATCGAAGTGCTTCGTCTCGGCTCGCGCATCTTCGTGATGAGCGGCGGCATCGAGGCCGAGACCGGTGCTCATCAGCACGACCACGACCACGACCATGACGATCGTCACGGTCACGATCATCACGCGGCTCATGGCGTCGGAGCGGTTCGGCACGATGCTTGACTACGAGTTTATGCGAACCGCTTTCATGGCGTCCGGCGTGGTCGCCATCCTGTCGGGAATCGTCGGCTACTTCCTGGTGTTGCGGGGTCAGACCTTCGCGGGCCATGCCCTGTCGCACGTCGGCTTTACGGGCGCGACCGGCGCGGTGCTGCTCGGTGTGTCGCCGTTGGCGGGCCTCGTCGGCTTCACGCTTCTGGCCGGCGTTGCGATGGGGGCCTTGGGCGAAAAATTAGCGTCGCGGGATGTCGCGGTCGGGATGATGTTGTCTCTCGCGCTCGGCTTCGGTCTGCTATTCCTGCATTTCTACACCGCCTTTGCGACCCAGGCGACGGCGCTGCTGTTCGGCAATGTGCTGGGCGTCAGTTCGTCCGCGCTGCTCAGCCTGGTGATCCTGGCGGCCTTGAGTTTGGCGGCGCTGGGCGTGATGGCGCGGCCTCTGCTCTTCTCGAGCCTCCAGCCCGAACTGGCCGAAGCCAAGGGTGTGCCGATGCGCTTGCTGTCGGTTGCGTTTCTGGCGGTGGTGGGCGTTGCGGTCGCCGAGTCGGCTCAGATCGTCGGAGTTCTGCTGGTCTTTACCCTGATGGTGGGTCCGGCCGCCGCGGCTCATAATTTGTCATCGCGCTTCGGCATCGGCATTGCGCTCGCGGCCGGCCTCGCCTTGATCGAGTCCTGGGGCGGTATCGTTCTGGCCTGGTATACGGATTGGCCGACGAGTTTCTGGATCACGATCCTGTCTGGCGTGATCTACCTTGCCAGCGTCGTGGCCGGACCGCTGCGCCAGATCATGGCACAGCGGGGCTTCGCAAAGGCGCGTTAACGCGTCGTCTTAACGGTTCGTCGGGGGCGAATTGGCCTCGATCGCCGTGAAGGTTTCCATGATGCGATAGGTGTGCTCGGCCCCTTTCGGCACCACCCATGATGATCCGGGTGTGAGCACAGCGGAGTCGCCTTCGATGGTGATCTCGGCGATGCCTGAAATCACGTAACCCACGGTTTCGTAGTCGCTGCGAATCGGCTCCTTGGTGATGCCGGCGGGTTCCGCGTCCCACATCCGCATCGAGATCGACTGGCCTTTTGCGAGATGGCGCTCCCCCGACTTGCTCTTGCGGGTGTGCTCCGCGTCGATGATCTCAATGTCGTGTGCCATGGTCCCGTCCTTACACGCCGAAAAGAAAGACAACGCGACAGCACGCGCCAGGTTTCTATCGGTCTCGATAGTTGTGACGCAGCGAAGAGAGCGCGCCTAGCCCTAACTTGAGCATGGAATCGTGCCGCGGTCTCAGAGGCGTGCCGCGTGCCAGGCGATATGCTCGGCCATGAAGGTCGAGATAAACGCAAAGGAATGGTCGTAGCCGTCGCGCATCTGCAGGGTCAGCGGCACGCCTGCGGCCGCACAGGCGTCTTTCAG
Source organism: Lichenihabitans psoromatis (assembly GCF_004323635.1). Classification (NCBI taxonomy): domain Bacteria; kingdom Pseudomonadati; phylum Pseudomonadota; class Alphaproteobacteria; order Hyphomicrobiales; family Lichenihabitantaceae; genus Lichenihabitans; species Lichenihabitans psoromatis. The sequence goes on along the minus strand of NZ_CP036515.1, from coordinate 153,579 downwards.
CAGCCACGGCTTCAGGCCATTGTCGAGATATGGGTCGGCGTCGCCCTGATCGACCAGAAGCTCACGAAAGCGGTGTCCATCGGCCAGCAGCAAGGTGGCGTCATATGGCCGCCACGCCGCCTCGTCCGGTCCAAGATATTTCTCCAGCGCCGGGCGCGACCAGAACGACGTCGAGGGCTGCACGATCGGCGCGAAGGCTGAACAGCTCTTGTAACGCTGCGGGTTTCGCAGCGCGATCGTGAGCGCGCCATGGCCACCCATCGAATGCCCGAAGATTCCCTGCCGACCCATGTCGGCGGGGAAATTGGCGGCGATCAGGGCCGGCAACTCCTCCGTCACATAGGAATACATCCGATAATTGGTCGCGTAAGGCGGCTGCGTCGCATCGAGGTAGAACCCGGCCCCACAGCCGAATTGCCAATTGTCCGGCTCGTCCGGAACATCGGTCCCGCGCGGGCTCGTGTCGGGCGCCACGACGATGACACCATGCCGGGCCGCCGCCGCCCGATACTCCCCCTTGTCGGTCACGTTGGCATGCGTGCAGGTCAGACCAGAGAGAAACCATAACACCGGCACCGGCCCATGCGCCGCCTGGGGCGGAACGAAGACCGACACCGTCATGGGGCAGACGGTCGATATCGCCGCATGTTTATAGACACCCTGCTGACCACCATGCGCCTTCGCGATCGAGACCGTGTCCATCAAAACACCACGACGGAGCGGATCGACTTGCCTTCATGCATCAGGTCGAAGGCCGTATTGATCTCCTCGAGCGGCATCGTATGGGTGATCAGATCGTCGATATTGATCTTCCCCTCCATGTACCAATCGACGATCTTCGGCACGTCCGTTCGGCCCCGCGCGCCGCCAAAGGCCGAGCCGCGCCAGTTGCGCCCGGTAACGAGTTGGAACGGACGGGTCGCGATCTCGGCCCCGGACGGCGCGACGCCGATCACGATGGAAGTGCCCCAACCCCGGTGGCAGGATTCGAGCGCCTGCCGCATGACATTGACGTTGCCGGTGCAATCGAATGTGAAGTCCGCGCCGCCATCCGTCGCATCGACAATCGCGGCCACAACCTTGTCGGTCCCCACCTCGTTCGGATTGATGAAATGCGTCATGCCGAATTTCTTGGCGATCTCGACCTTGGCTGGGTTGATGTCGACCCCGATGATCTTGTCGGCCCCGACCATGCGGGCGCCCTGGATGACGTTGAGCCCGATGCCGCCGAGCCCGAACACCACGACATTGGCACCCGGCCAGACCTTGCCGGTATAGACGACAGCGCCGATGCCGGTCGTGACGCCGCAGCCGATGTAGCAGATCTTGTCGAAGGGAGCGTCCTCGCGGACTTTAGCGACCGCGATATCGGGCAGCACCGTGAAGTTCGAGAAGGTTGAGCAACCCATATAGTGGAACAAAGGCGTCGTGCCGCCACCCGCCGGCTCGCAGGAAAACCGGCTGCTCCCGTCCGGCATCACACCCTTGCCCTGGGTGGCGCGGATCGCGGTGCAGAGGTTCGATCGCTGGCTGAGGCAGGTTTTGCAATTGCGACATTCCGGCGTGTAGAGCGGAATCACGTGGTCGCCGACCTTCACCGACGTTACCCCCGCGCCGATCTCGCGCACGATCCCCGCGCCCTCATGTCCGAGGATGACCGGGAACAGCCCTTCCGAGTCGAGCCCCGAGAGCGTGTAGGCATCGGTATGGCAGATGCCGGTCGCCTTGTTTTCGATCAGCACCTCGCCGGCCTTCGGTCCTTCGAGGTGGACCGTTTCAATGGTAAGCGGCTGATTGGCGCCCCAGGCGACGGCGGCACGGGTCTGCATGGTCGTAATCTCCGATAGGGGACGAACGAAACGGCCGGGCGCGGGCCCGCGAACCATCGAATTACCTGAAATGACCGGTTGGCGTATAGAGGGCGAGCAAACACGATCGGCCGAACGCGAAGGACACTCACTGCATGGCGTGGACATGGGCTTGGGTCGCGATATCGATGCTGCTGCCGGTTGGGGCGCCGGCCTGGGCCGATCAGCCGGATGACTTCATCGTCCAGCAGGTTTGCGTCGATGGTGCCGACCGAGCCGTGACCGGCGATCCGGCTCATTGCGGCAAACGCCGCAAGCTCCGCGTCGGCGAAGCCATCCCGTATCGCCGGGTCGATGCCGGCAATTGGCAGGCGCTGTATTCTTATCCCGTGCGCGGCCTCGATGGCGAATATCGGGCCGTGGCCGAGAAGGTGTTTGGTGGCAACGACACGAGCGGCTCCTATGGCGATCTCGGCATCCGCAGCGGCTACGATCTCCTGAATGTCGGGCCGGATTATATTTCGGGCATCCGCACCAGCGATCCGGGCGGCGGCGACCAGATTTTCTGGCGCAACGTCAATTGCGAACGAACCGACGGCTGGATCATGTTTCCGCCTGGCCTCAAGCGCGGGCAGCGCGGCGAGGCGCGCTCCACCCTGAAGATCACGCCGGGTCCGTCGACCGCCTGTCCGCGCATGAAATTGCTGTTCATCGCGCCGGATTTAACCACCTGGGAGCGCCCGCTGGAGCCGATCCACTACACCAGCGGCAAGGTGCTCGACACGATCACGTCCGAACATTTCGCCTATGGCGACCCCGAAAATCCCGCGCACGACAATGACAGTATGGAGAAGTTTTACTTCACCCGCGAATATGGCTTTTCGCGATGGGAGGCGTGGGAAACCCCGGCCGGGTGCCAGAAGCGCGCCGCCAAGGCCGGCAAGCCCGTGGCCGACCTTTGTACCCCATCGCCGCTGACGATGTGCAACGGCGACAATCAGGCCACCTTCTTCGGCAAAGCCTATCTCCGGCTCGATTGCCGGGATTCGACCTATTACGTCGCCACCGCGGACAAGCCGTTCAATCCGCTCGTCAATGATGCGGCGCCGGGCGATGTGTTCAACCGCAACCTTGTGACGAACGGAACCATCGCGGATGGCCGCAAAGGGTGGCGTGCGGAGGGCGTGGGGCAGCGCCTCGATGTCGCTCGCGATCCGCGCACCGGCAATGCGGCCCTCCGGATCGATTGCGTCGATTGCTCCGGGGCCGGCGTCGGGCAGGAGATCGTCGTGCCACCGGGCCGTGCCGCGACGGGGCTGCATTGGGGCGCGTCGGTCGAGAGCCAGAGCGGTGCGCCTGTCTTGGCCAAACTCGTGCTGACGCTCCACCCCGATGGCCAGCCGCCGCAGCGGATCGAACATGCGGTCACCGTCACGGGGCAATGGACCAGCCTTGGCTTCGACATTCCTTGGCGCGGCGGTGCGGAGGCCGACACGCCGGCCACGATCGAACTGCTGGTCGACGGACATGCCGACCTGATGGTCGACGATCTCTATGTGGCGCTGCTCGATAAACCGTGACGGTCGCGTGCTTCGCTGCGCGCCCTCGCGGCGTTAGGGTGGGTGACAAGGCGCGAGGCGAACGGAATGCATGACGTGCGGATCGGGATCGGTGGTTGGGATTTCGCGCCTTGGCGCGGATTGTTCTACCCGAAGGGACTGAAGAAAGCGGAGGAACTCGGCTTCGCCTCCGCCCATCTGACCTCGATCGAGGTGAACGGCACCTTCTATCGGACGCAGACACCCGAGACCTTCCGGTCCTGGCGCGACGGCACGCCCGATAGTTTCGTGTTCTCGATCAAAGCCAATCGCGCCGCCGCCATCCGCAAGGACCCGGCCGAGGCCGCCCCCGCGATCGCGCATTTCCTCGGCTCGGGTGTGACGGAACTCGGCGACAAGCTCGGCGCGATCTTGTGGCAGTTGCCGGGTGGCCGAAAATTCGATGCCGAGGCGTTGCCCCGCTTTCTCGATCTGCTGCCGGCCGAGCGAGACGGGATCAAACTTCGCCATGCGCTGGAAGCGCAGCATGAGAGTTTCGGCACCGAAGCGGTCGCTCGGCTGCTCTCCGAGCGCGGGATTGCCCGCGTGATCCTCGACAAGGAGGGCGTCGCGCCGCGCGAGGATATTACCGCCGATTTCGTCTATCTGCGCCTTCAGGGGACTGTCGACGAGCAGCCCGCCGGCTATGAACCCGAGGCGCTCGACGCATGGGCCAAGCGACTGAAGACCTTTGCTAAAACGCGAGACGTCTTCGCCTATGTGATTTCGGGTGCCAAGCACCGCGCGCCCGCCGCCGCCATGGGGCTGATCGAGCGCGTCGGGTAGGCGAGCCGCGTCAAGCGGCGGCCAGCAGACCTTCGACCGGCATCTGGGTCGCGATCGTTTCGGCGACGATCTGCGCGGTGGCGGCCGACAGGGTCCAGCCAAGGTGCCCATGTCCGGTGTTATAGAACACCCCCGGCCTCCGGCCAGCGCCGACGCGGGGCAGCATGTCGGGCAGCATCGGGCGCAGACCGGCCCAAGGCACGACCTTCTCGGTATCGATGGCGGGAAACAACTGGCGGGTCCAATCGACCAGCGGCTTGATCCGGTCGGCGCGAATATCGCGGTTATACCCGTTGAACTCGGCGGTTCCGGCAACCCGGAATCGATTGTCGCCGAGGCGGCTCGTCACGATCTTGGTGGCATCGTCGAGCAGGCTGACGGTCGGCGCAGCGCGGCGGCTCACCTCGTCATCGAGCTGCACCGTGATCGAATAGCCTTTAACGGGATAAATGTTGACCCGGTCGCCAAGGCTCGCGGCGATCGCCCGGCTGCCGACGCCGGCGCAGATCACGACCCCGTCGGCCTGCACGGTTTCGATGACCTTCGGCTCAATGCCGATTGCCGAGGCCGGGCTCCATTGGATCGTAACGCCCGAGGCATCGGCCGCCACGCGATCGACGTCGGCATCATAGACGATCCGGGCGCCCTGGCGGACGCAGGCTTTGGCCAAGCCGGTCGTGAATTTGTGAATGTCGCCGGTCGTGTCGCTGGCCGTGTAGAAGCCGCCGAAATAGCTGCCGTGGATCGTCGGCTCGATGCTGCGAATTTCATCGGGCGAGACGGCCCGTCGCTCGAGACCACCCTGGCGCAACAGACCGTTGACCTTGTCGGCATGGTCGAACCCGGCCTTGTCGCGATAGATGTGCAGGATGCCGCGCGAGACAGCATCGAAGTCGATATGCTCGCGTTTTGCCATGGCGAAGAGATGGTCGCGCGCCAGGATCGCGAGCCGCGTTGTCTCGATCGTGTTGCGCTCGTAATGCGGAATGGCGGCGATGAATTCGGCCATCCAAGATAGTTTGTGCCAGCTCGGCTTGGGGTTGACGAGCAGGGGCGCCGACCGGGTCATCATCCACTTCATCCCCTTCAGGATGGTGGACCAACCGTTCCAGACTTCGGCATTGCTGGCCGAGAGCTGTCCGCCATTGGCGAAGGACGTATCCATCGCGGCGTAACGTTGACGGTCGAAGACCGTGACCGCATAGCCGCGTTCGAGCAGCGCATAGGCGGTGGTGATGCCGGTGACCCCGGCTCCGATGACGGCGATGTGGCGCATGAGAGGATAACTTCCGTAGACAGGTGGACCAGAAAACAGCCGTCGAGCGGCCGGCTTTCGCGATCCCCATCTGTCACGGGTACCTGAGAGTTTACCCGCGGCGCTTGTCCGACGTCAGTCGGGCAGAACCATCGAGCTTCCCCTTCGGCGGACGCAGTCAAGCGCCTCTCTCCAGATTGTCCTCGGATGCGGTCCGTTTGCCTGAGAGTTTCCGGGGTGGTTGCTCCGTCGGCGCCTCGTCCTGTTCTGTCGAACTGGACGCGATCTCTCCCGCATCTTTGTTTGATGACAATTCGACGGTCTCATGGTTCGCTACTTTCCGCAACCCGATAGGTGAGGCATTCGGCACGAATGATAGGCACGTCGCGCTTGCCGGGGCGGCAACCGGCTCGCGCGTGATGCTCCACACCCATGTGGCGGGCGCCTCTTGTGAAGCAGTGGAAATCCGGTTATGCACCAGCAGATCGATGCGGCGGATGTATTTCGGAGCTGTATCGACATTGCGCTTTGCGCCCGCGCCCATCGTCTAGCGGTCTAGGACGTCGCCCTCTCACGGCGAAAACAGGGGTTCGATTCCCCTTGGGCGCACCAGTCATTTCAATGGCTTACGTCGCGAAATTTGACGGCTTCGTGCATCGTACGGAAAATATACGGAAAAGCTGTGTTTGAACGAGGACGAACGGCAACGCACTGGCGGCCTAGCAGCAGCTTATGGAGGCGGTTGGCGTCGAATTCGCTGACGGCCAGCCCGGCGTGCGGTTGAGGAAGCCGCCGTGAGCACTTACCTGGCTGCGGAAGCGAAGCTTTTGACAGGCTTTAATCCTCGCGAGTAAGGCGATCCATCAGCAGTGAGCGGCTGCGGAAGTGTCGGCTCACCGTGTCGGGGGTCACGCCCGCCAACCTCGCAACTGTCGTTCGTTGGAGAAGGTTAATGCCGCCGCGGGCGTAAATCAGCTGAGCCGCAGTGATGATGCGAGCACGATCGCTGGTCTCTGAGCTACAGCTCGGAGTGTCCGAAAAGGGGTCGACCATTGCTCGCTAGCTCTTCTCAATGTATCGCTCAAACCGGAAACGAACGCTGGCGTATCGATTTGGAACGATTGTTGATTGATGAGCCTTGAACTGCACTCGAGATGCCAGACGCAGTGCTGACGGGCTGCACCACTGGAGTGGCCACTATCTTATGGAAGCACCGATCACCCGATACGGCGAGCAAGCGCGATCCCGGCGTTCGGCTGAGGACGGCACCGTGACCCTCACCTGCGGCCAAGTGAAAGCCGCTCGTCTGCTCCTCAAGTGGTCCATCAACGGACTGGCCAGCCGGTCGAACTTAAAAACTAATGCGATCGTCCTCATCGAAGCTCGCGACTCATATGATCCCATTTCGGCCATAGCGGAAAAATCGTTGCAGCGGGTGTTCCGAGCAGCTGGGATCGAGTTCGTGAATGGCGAGCAGCCGGGGGTAAGGATTACGGAGCCGACGTGATCAGATATCGCCTCTACGAATGACCGCTGTTTCGGCAGATCCTCGAAGACCGTGCTGCATCGTGGCGTGTGTTCACGTCGGCCTGGGCAGTCGGCCGACAAGATGTTGATCAGCACTGTCAGTGGCAGATCAAGTCCTTGCCGGGCAAGCAGTCCCGCTACGTTTAGGACGCCTCTCCGGCCACATGGTTTGCAGATGATCGCGACCGAGGACCTGGTAGATTTTTCCATCCTCGGCATGTGGTACTCGGCAGTAGGCTGCAGCATAGTCCTGCCGACGCTGCCGCGTCGTCTAAACTCGAAATCGATCGCGGCTCAAGCCAAGTGTAAGGCTGGTTTCGACCGATAGCGCGGAAACCATAAGGTGAAAGTGGTTCCTTGGTCCTCGGACGATGTGACCTCGATCGTCCCGCCGTGGGCTGCAACGATCTCATTTGTTATGTAGAGACCAAGCCCCAAATTCATCGACGCATGCTGACCCGTCTTTGCGGTCGCGCGGGTCAGGGGGTTGAAGATCGAGCTTATTCTTTCAGCAGGAATCGGGACGCCTCGGTTACTAATCGTCAACGTAACCGACTCCCTGTCGCTCGCGATGCCCACTTCGATCGAGGTGTCCTTGAAGCCATATTGACAAGCGTTACCGAGCAGGTTCGAGAAGACCTGCCCGATTCGGGCCTTGTCCCATTCACCCTTCAGGCTGCCGGGCGAGATATCAAGTTTAATATCTCGCGACGGGTTCACGGCCCGAGTCTCGTCAACAAGCTGATGGGCGACGTAGCCAAAATCCATAACGGATCTGATGATTGCGAGTGAATTGCCGAACCGCGCTCGCGTGACGTCAACGAGGTTGTCGATCAGCGCGTTGATGCGTCCGGCACTGTCGGACATGTTCCCCAGGAGCATGATTTGCCGTTCGTTGAGCGACCCCAAACGCGACATCAACTCGGCCGACAACGTGATCGCCTGAACGGGACTGCGAAGGTCATGCCCTAGTATGCCGATGAAAAGGTCTTTCGACCTCAGAACTTCGTCGGTGTAGTAGGTCACGGACTCCGTCAATTCTTGATCGATCGCCTCGTTGAACCTCGTCAGATCCTCGAAATCTTTCTCGTCCATCAGAGGGTTCGTTCTCCTCCAAAGCTTGATCACGCTAGCCCGCAAGGCCCGGTACTCGGATGTGATCTGGCCGATGTTAAAGCCACCCGAAAGACGCAGTGCTGCGTGAGTTTCCGCAGCCGTACTATCAGGTTTGCGGGCCTTGTTTCCCATAGACTTTATCGTCTCTTCCTTAGGCGTCTGTTCCGACTGGATATCGACGACGACGAATTGCAGGATCTGATGGATGTGATCCCGCAACGCCAAGGGGGTCATACCGTCGGATGTCGGCGTCAACGTTCGAGCGAAGTTTTCCCATTCGGCAACGATCGGAGTGATGTTCTCGGACATGAAGGCGGGAAGCCGTCTGCGACCCTCGCGCGTCTCTACGCTTGGCGGCGTTACGACGGTTTCTGAATTTGGCATCACGGAAATCCTTCTACCAACTCGTACCAACCATCAGCCGCTAGGGGCGTATGTCATGTTCAGCGATGGCTCACTGGGCTTGGAAGGCCCGCTGAAACTCGAGGTCGCCTCGTTCACGTTACCCGGCCGCGCTGCAGACTGTGACGCGCGACGTGTAAGAGAACGGTCATGCACAACGAAGTGTACTGAACGTCTCCGCGATCAACCATGGATTGCGTCTCACTCGGTCTTCTCGATTAAGAACATCAGAGTCCCAGTCATGACGCGAGCGCCTGCCGCATCGCGCACGTTGACCCTGATCTGAACGCCGTCTCGTCTCAATGACATGCTCGCCGCCATGCGGAGGACCATGTGACAGGCAAAATCTCGGGCCGCATCAAGGTCAGCGAGTTCTGTGCCGACCTCATCCGGTACGATCTTGCCGTCATGGACGTCGAAGAAATATAGCGGCATAATCGACCGTTCGGTTGTCGCAGCAAATGGAACATCCGTGTCAGCCTTATGTCGTACGTCGCAACGCAACGACGAGGGGAAAGGCGTCGCTCCGACCGAAGCTAATTCGAATATGCACTATGCGAATTAGCAGTGAAGCCACACAGCGATGCTCGCCTTAGTCTTAAGTTCGTCGTCTTCGATAAGTCAAAAAAAGACGTACCCAACCGTAAGGAAGAAAATGCCGTGCCAATCGAACAGATGACCCCAACTCCGAGGGCGGCAGACGCCCGAGCCCGAGACACGGCTGTTAGTGTCGAAGAAGCAAAGCGTTTAGATCGCGTCAGGTCTGTCAGCGGTTCTCACCGAACGAGTGGATCGATCTCCACGCCTGCAAAAGACGCACCAGATGTCACCGCCATCGGCGAAAAACACCGCTGACTATCCGATCACGGTCCGGCGATGGTGATAATCTGATCATTGTCGCCGGCGTCCCCGCTGCTTGACCTTTCGCCGGACCCGAGCACAGTGCCCAAACGGGACACCTACGACCGAAACTCGTCCAAGCCGTTCGCCGCGGGCCAGTCGTCGAGCCACCGCGGAGGCCAGATCGCCGCTGCTCGTGACAAGATCCTCGGCTTCGGTGCGCGCCCTAGCTTGGCCGACACCCCATCGATTGACGCGCTTTATCCACATGTCGGTAGCATGCAGCCTGAGCGCCGGTGAGGCAATGCCGCGGGCAGAAACTGCCGCGCTATAAGCAACTATCGCTGCTGCTCCATCGCCTATATCAACCAACAGAGTTCACCCGGCTTAACTTCGGCCGTCCGCCTTAGACCCACAAGCCAGCGAAGGTGATCGTCGCCGTATAGATCGGGCGGCTGTCCTCGTCGCGAACAAACACCGTAAACACTTGTTTGTCGCCATCCTTCGGGATCTCGTCCTTTGCGATCGATGGCAGTGCCCGCATCGCTTCGCCGCGAACGTCCGAGACATCTCCCAACTCAAGCCCAACCTTATCGATACGCATAACGCTGTCGTGTATGTCGAAGAAGAAACGAGGCATCACTTCCTCTGATTCTGAGTTGGTTGATGTAAAGCTACAGTCCGAAGCACTGAATAGTTGCTGTACGCATGCGGACCAAGAGCGTTCGGCACCGACCTCCTCCGTATCGATGCTCGGCCGGATCATGGTCGGGCCCTTCACCCCGTCAAAGGTGACCCTGGTAGAGCGGTCGTCGCTAACCGCATTTGACGATCCGCGATCGGTTGTGAGTCATGGCGAGCCCGACGCCATGATGATGAGTGAGCAGGGCACGCGGGACGATCCTGATCGAGCCTAATCGCTCCCGCGGCCAGCATGGTTCAAGCCGCAGCGATTGCCTTCTCGATATCGTGGATCGAGTGTCCCGTGAGGTCCTTTGCGATCTCGCCCACCAGCACTGCCGAAAGCTGCTTGCTGTAGTGCTTACGCAGTTCGCCGAGAGCTCTTGGCGAGGCGATGACCACGAGGTGCTTGATCTTTCCCGAGACGGCCTCCTTGTTCAGCATGGCGGCCACCCCTGCCGAGTGGCTATCCTCCTCGACCTGGCCGTGATCGGGGTTGGCGGAGCTAAGATGATGCCGACCTCCCGATCCATGATTATCCTGTTCGACTTTCGGCTCTTGCTCGGCGGTCAGCTTCGGGTTGCCCTCGTGCCCGGTATTACGGAACACCTTGAGCTTTTCGCCATCGGCAACGACAATCGTCGCTCCATCGGGAAGATGCATCGAAAACTCCTTGACGCCATCAAGGTCACAACGACCTGATCTGAGGCAAAGAACGCCTGCGAACTCAATTAGGTGCTCAGATCACCCGCCTGCCGGACTGCTCACCGTTCGACACGCGCCGGCTGTCCTCACGCCACGCATCTTACCGGCATAAGCGGCGAGGAACGGCCCCGCAATGTGGTGGTAGATTGTTCGAACGTTTGCACGCCCCGAGGTTGATGCAAACGATGATTACAATTTGACGACTGTACCGTGTAAGGCAAGCAAGAGGTCAGACTGTTCATCCTGAAGCGCTTCGCAAACGCGTATAACGAGGTCGGGGTTAGTCCGGCTGGCAAAACCGTGTTTCTCAAGAACTTGGCGGAAGGTACGATCAAACCCGTGCCCCTTACGCGGCGTAATCGCATAGGTGATCCCGAAGTTTGGTTCGGGCAGCAAGGTCAGATCGAACCCTGCCAACCGAAGATCGGCAATGTAGGCGCTTGGTTGAAAATTCGAAAGGCTGTGGTAGGTCGGCAAGTAGGCTACTGCCGAAGCGGTATTGGTCGACATGATGCGGGTTCCTAAGTTTGATTTCGGATTACCGGCCCGGCGTCCGGGAGAAGGTCAGGCGGGTAGATGGCATCGGCCCATTTCAAGGATTTGACGATTGCTGCAAGCTCTTCTGCGATCGTTACTGACTTTCCGCGCTTCTGAATGGCTTTCGTGGCGGCTAGATAGGCCTCGGCGATCTGGCGTTCGACTATGCTACTCGAATGATGGCGGCGTGGTCGTAGGTATTAGCGGGAGTGAGTAGCAGGGGATCTTTAATCCATCTATAATCGACAGATAAATTTATAAGATACGGATTGGATGTTGTCAATCTATTTACGATGTAGTTGACGAAAATAGATAGATGGGTCATGTGAGAACATGATCACTCCCGCGCAGTGCCGTGCAGCTCGAGCGCTGCTCAATTGGACACAAGACCAACTTGCGAAAGCAGCCACGGTCGGCATCGTCACAATTCGACAATTTGAGGGTGCGAACGCGGACCCACGCCATGCGACGCTTGTGGTGATCACTCGCGCCCTTGAAGCGGCTGGGGTCGAGTTTATTCCTGAAAATGGCGGCGGGGCGGGGGTGCGTTTGCGGATGGCTGGAGCGTAGCCATGGTAGCCCGGATGCACCACTACGTACCGCAGTGTTATATGAAGGGATTTGTGACAGATCGCGATAAGCCCCAAGTCTACGCGGTCGATTTTCGCACACAGCGGGCCTTCGTTTCTCACACGAAAAACGTCGCGCAGGAGCGCGATTTCAACACGGTCAATGTCGAAGGGCACCCTTCCGATGCCGTTGAAAAGGAGTTCGCGAAGTTCGAAGGCGAGCTCGATGTTGCTCTGAGGCGCATCGCAGAAGCGCGATCGATCGAGAGCCGCGATGACATGAACTACGTATTAAACCTGATCGCTCATATGGCCTCTGCCAACCCGGAGCGGAGGGAAGCAACGCGCCAGCTTCATGAGGACATTATTAAAATGATGATGGATCTTGCCAGTGCGACGCCTGAACGATGGGCGTCGCAAATGCGGCGAGCCAAAGCGGCGGGAGCCGTCCCCGCTGATGCCGAGCTTGACCACGAGCACGCCCGGAAGTTTCAGACGGACGCCTATAGGGTCGATGTCACGACGGAAGCGCATCTTGGGTTCGAGGCCGAGGCCTTTGACACCATTCTAGGGCTGCTGGCTGACCGCAAGTGGATGCTAATCCGTGCGCCTTTAAAAACGACAGGGTTCGTAACGTCAGATCATCCCGTATGTCTTATGTGGTGTAACCCGGCGTTGCGGGGCAACCGTATGCACTCGCCTGGCTTTGATCGGCCCCCATCGGGTGGTCCGGGTTGATTGTTAGTTCATGGTCGGCCTGGGCGCCACCCTGAGCATGGCCGGCGGAGATGGTCGGGGTTTCGCAGCCGGCCATGCGGCGAAGGCGGGCACGAAGACCTCCGGCGCCGGGGGCTTGTAGCCGATTGATCCGTGCGGGCGCACAGTATTGTAATGCCTTCTCCAGCTTTCGATGATGACCTGAGCTTCCTTGAGCGAGTAGAAGATCTCTCCGTCGAGCAGCTCGTCTCGGAAGCGAGCGTTGAACGACTCGACGTAGCCGTTCTCCCACGGGCTGCCTGGGGCAATATAGGCGGTCTTTGCTCCAACCGCCGTGATCCAGTCTTGCACAGCCTGGGCGATGAACTCGGGGCCGTTGTCCGAACGGATGTGACCAGGCACGCCGCGCAGGATGAACAGGTCGGACAGAACGTCAATGACGTCGGTCGAGTTGAGCTTGCGCGCGACCCGGATGGCCAGGCACTCCCGGGTGAACTCGTCGACGACATTGAGGGTCCTGAACTTGCGGCCTTCATGCGTGCGATCCTCGACAAAGTCGTACGACCAGACGTGATCGCGGTGCTCGGGCCGGAGGCGAATGCAGGAGCCGTCGTTGAGCCAGAGACGTCCCTTCTTCGGCTGCTTGGCCGGCACCTTCAGCCCTTCGCATCGCCAGATGCGCTCGACCCGCTTGTCGTTTACCAGCCACCCGGCATCGCGCAGCAACGCCGCGATCTTGCGATAGCCGTAGCGGCCGTACTGCCGCGCCAGCTCGATGATGTCGCCCGTCAACGCCTCTTCGTCGTCAAAGCCCCGCGGCGCCTTGCGCTGCGTCGAGCGGTGCTGACCGAGCGCCGCACAGACGCGGCGCTCGGAGACAGGCAAATGCTGTCGCACATGCTCGATGCAGACGCGCCGGCGCGCGGGGCTCAGAAGTTTCCCGAGGCCGCCTCCTTCAGAATCAGCTTGTCGAGCGTGAGGTCGGCGATCGCCTTGCGAAGCCGCATGTTCTCCGTCTCCAGCTCCTTCAGGCGCTTGACCTGGTCAAGCTTCAAGCCGCCGAACTCCTTCCGCCACCGGTAGTAGGTGACCTCGGTCACCCCGATCGAGCGAACCGAGTCCGCAACGGTCTTCCCCTGTGAGACCAACACGTCGACCTGACGCAGCTTGCTCACGATCTCTTCAGGCTTCGGTCGTCTTCCCATCGATCCATCCTCCAGGCTCGAAAGCCATACATCGGGATGGACCACTTCAAGGGGGGACGATCAGCTTCGGCTTGAAGAACACGCAGATCCTGGTGCCGCTCAGCAGCGACTTGGCGATCGTCGGCGGCTTCGAACTGAAGCCCGGTGTTGTGATCGACATTGATCCGGCACACCTGGCGAAGATCAACGGCTCGATCATCCTGCATGCAGCCCATCAAGTGTATGCCAAGGATGAGGAGTTCGGCTACCTGCTCCGCCACCATGACGGGATACAGCGAGGCTCCAATCTTTTCCGTGACGCTTTCTTTGGGGGCCGGGCCGAACCGGCTCGATCAGCACCCGTCTCTACGTAGGAAGCGCAACAAAGCCCCGGCCGAAAGCCCGGGGCTTTCTGCTATGGTGGGTACACTGTCTAAAGTGATGACAGGCGAACGAGGGTGGAGAGCCGCGTGGCCGAAAACGTCAAATCGTTATCAAGCCAAGAGATTTTCGAGGCACTCAGAACCGGAGGTCGGGTAGTCAGATTCGCATATAGCTATTCGGTCATAATCTTGACCTTCACCCGTAGCACAGACCCCTACCTAGTTCGTGCGTCGGATAGCGTGCTGACGGCGGGCCTGCCGTGGACGGTGTTGACCCTACTCGCCGGCTGGTGGGGACTACCCTGGGGACCGATTAAGACAATCACGTCTGTCCATCGCAACCTCACGGGCGGCATTGACCTCACCGATCATTATCGAAGCAGCCTGGAGCGGCACTTTCAGGCGTGAAAGCCCTTGGTGTTTTTGCTACCTAATACCGCAGATGTTCATGCCGGCCCCCTTGAAAACGAGACGTTTAATATAGTTCTGGGGCTGCCACTGTTGAAGGGACAAAGATGATGGTTGGGGATCAAGAGCAGTTCGACGCCGATGGTGGGAACCGCAATTTTGTAGCGACTATGAACCGTGAGGAAGACAGCGAACCGCTCGTGGTCCGCTTCGTGGCCTATGACGACATCGGGCTGCCTGGGCGGACCATCTCCATAGAGCTGCGGTCCTGCACCGAGTTCGCGGACGCTGTGACATTGGCCAACTTGCTCAATACTGTAGGGCTCACCCTTCGCATCGAGAACGATCCGCGTGCCAAGCGAAGACCAACTCGGCGCACCATGGTGACGCTGCAGTGAATAGCCCGGGTCCAAAATATAGGGCTTCGAAAGGGAGCGTAGGAAGGCTTCGTCCGAGGCAGTCGGAAGTTTGCAGCATGCCCTTGAGGCCGCCGGCGTCATCTTCGTAGCTGAGAACGGTAACGGGCCAGGGGTCCGGCTCAGGAACGCGACGTGGGTGCGGCTCGGAACATCGGCGTCTTGCTCTTCCATTGAAACGCCCAGACTTAGTCGCATTCAATGCGGCGCAGGCGCTAAGTTCCTTCGAGCGCTACTACCCTGTTGCGCCCCGCTTTCTTCGCAGAATACATTGCTTTGTCGGCACGGTTCATGAGGTGGACCAAGTTATCGATCGGCTGGAAAGCCGTAACTCCAATACTTACGCTGACCGTCACTGGACCTGATGGTGTCTCAAACGGCTGCTCTGATACAATGCGGCGAAGTCGGTCGACCAGCTCTTGTGCATCCCGAAGAGTGACGCCCGGCATCCACAGCGCGAACTCCTCCCCGCCCATGCGGCCCAGCGCATCCGATCGACGTAGGTTCTCGGTGAGCCGGTCGGCGATGCCGAGAAGCACTGCATCTCCAACGCCATGTCCGTGCGCATCATTGACGCTCTTAAAATGGTCGACGTCAAAGAAGGCCAAGCAGGCGTCGCGGCCATAAGGTCTCGCAATGGAGCGCGATCGCAATGCCGCGATTTCGGACTCGATGACGCGGAGCAACGCTCGCCGATTGGGTATCCCGGTTAAACCGTCTCTATCGGCGACCATCTCCAATTCATCCAGCCGCCGCTTATCCATCGTGACGTCGCGTTCAATCGCCGCAAAGTGGGTGATTTTGCCGACTTCGTCGCGCAAGGGGACGATGCGGAGGTCCAGCCAGTAGCGCTCTCCCCCTTTTGCATAATTGAGGAGTTTTTCATGGACTTCCAGGCCCGCTAAAAGGCGACGCTTGATCGCATCGAGCGTCACACGGTCAGTGCCAGACCGCTGTAACATGCGAGGAGAGCGTCCAATCGCCTCGTCAGCGGTGTACCCCGTCAGTCTTGTGAAAGCCGGATTGACGTAGACGATCCGAGGCCCAGGGAGCTCCATGTCGGGCGTCGTGACGATGATGACGTCGTTGGTAGCTTCCGCAAGTTGTGCGAAAAGGCTCGTAGGAAAGGCGGGGGCAAATCGACTCGGCTCGGTCTTCTTCATGGTTTGAGTATCCGGGCGGGTCGCCGATTCTGTGAAGGTGACACAGCTACAGACGGGGATCAAACGAAGGGGCACTACGCTGCCGCTTTTTTGCTCCGCAGTGCCAGCTAGGATGGCGTGTTCTAACTCGCGGCGAAACAATTCAGCGGCGGTCTCCCAGATTTCCCGATCTGATCCATACCGATCGATGACGTCATGAAATGCCTTGTGGGCGACGCCAAAGGAAGTGTCGTGCAATCCACGCTGATTGAGGTAAATGCCAATCCCGCACGCATGCGGATCTTTGGCATGCCGATCCCATCGCATTGGCAAGGATTGATCATCAATGATGCGGCAGGTCTCAACAACGAGCAGGTGAGCGGAATAGCAGCCGAGCAAGGAGTTGGGTATGCGGCTCCGCTTCTTCTCCCGAGCCTCGTCCAGCCATTCCAAAGCGCGAATAGCCGGCATCGGCTTGGCGATCGTAAATCCCTGCACATAGTCGACGCCCAACACGGTGAGAGCATCCAAAATCTCGAGGGTCTCGACACCTTCGACCACGAGCTTTTTACGCAAGCCACGTGACAGCGACATCACACTTTGAACGAACTGCAGATCTGATGGTTTGCGAGCAAGCTCGCGAGCAAAGGCTTGGTCGAGTTTGATCACGTCAATGGGAAGACGCTTGAGCATGATAAGGGACGAGTAAGCAGAGCCGACGTCGTCCAGCGAGAGGCCAATGGCCATCTTCTTAAGCCGCGTCAGATTTACCATAGCTTTTTTAAGATCGAGGATCTTCTCGCTCTCTAAAAGTTCCAAGTAAATACCCTTTGTGCTAGCTTCTGCACCCAAGGTCATCTCGATCAACTCTGGTAGATCATCTCGCATTACAATCGACGTTTCTACGTTGACCGAGATGATCAAATCAGGACGTCGCCGTCGTGCTGCTGTCACAAAGTCATGGGCTTGGCGCAACATCTCACGAAAGAGCCAGACCCGCTCTTCGTCGGAAAGCTCGGGTAAAAACTGGTCAGGGGCAAGTAGAAGGTTGCCGTCTTGAAGTCTAGCTAACGCTTCAAAGCCAACGACGCGTCCGGATGACAGCTCCACAATGGGTTGCATGAGTGACGTGATGCTGGAAAGCTTGAGCAAGGCCCGCGGTCGTTCTGAAATTCCCTCGACGCAGGTCGGATCGTGATCAACGCGCATCATGCCCTCCTGATTTCCTAGCCTTGAACAGGTCCCGTACTAACCTTGATTGAGCTCTGCTCCGGTATGGCAATCCCGCCAAAGATGACTAACGACCGTTGCTAAAAGATTGAGAAAAACTGCTGTTTCGGACGTATTGCTCGGAGCTTGCCGGACCCAGCCGCTTTCTCCCCGCTCCAAAGCATGCATACATGGCTTGTCGTCGCTGCACTTACCCAAAAGGGGGGGTGTCAACAGATCGAGACGCCGTTGGCAGACACAGGTCACACTTTGGAAATGACTGTTGATAGCGTGGCGGCATTCGTGAGCAACGATGTCGGGCGCGTTAGCGCCTTCCCCGAGCTCATTGAAATCGTACACTCTTCACTCGTGGGCGTTATGAGTTTAAAGGAGGAGGTGTCGGAAGTTCAAGTGGCCGGACCAGCCGTGCCGATAACGAAGTCCGTCACCAACGACAATTTAGTCTGCCTAGAGCACGGGAAGCGATTTAAGTCGCTGAAGCGTCACTTGCAAACCGCCTTTGGCCTAATCATCGACCTGGATCGCGCTGAGTGGGGCTTACCCTGCGACTATCCGATGGTGTCTCACGGATATGCGGCTATTCGCTCGGAACTTGCGAAGGGGAATGGACTTGGCAATTCGCGTCGCAAGACCGCCGTTGCGCTTCAGAAAGCGGCCGCGCATGCTTTGGCTACCGACGCTCAAGTGGCCGAACCTCTGGCTAAGAGACGTGGCCGTCCTGCCAAGAAGGCGGTCTGCCGACCGTCTGATCGAAGGCTCGGTGACGGTCACATTGCGTGACTAGGAGGTAGAGTGTTGGAAGACTGGCCGAGACTAGACTATCTCGCCTGGCGAGACACACTGGCGACCCTGCAGCTTTGGACCCAGGTGGTCGGCAAGGTGCGGCTGGCCTGCACGCCTTGGCTAAATCATGGCTGGCACGTCCCGCTCTATGTCACGGCCAGAGGTCTCGGAACATCCCCGGTCCCCATTGCTCACGAAATCTTGGAGATCGAGTTCGACTTCGTTGCTCATTGGCTGACGTGCCGAACGAGCCGGGGCGACCAAACGAAGATGCTTTTAGAGCCGCAAAGTGTCTCCACCTTCTACCGACGCCTCATGGCCATGCTAGCTGTCTTGGGAATTCAGGTCGCAATCGACACGATGCCAAACGAAGTGTCGGAACCAGTGCGGTTCCAGGATGATCATCGGCACCAGACCTATGATGCTGACGCGGCGCACCGATTCTGGCGGACCCTCCTGCAAGCAGATCGTATCTTGAAGCTCTTCCGCACTGGCTTTGTGGGCAAGGCGAGCCCCGTCCATTTTTTCTGGGGGAGCTTCGACCTCGCCGTCACCAGATTCTCGGGTCGGCCAGCACCACTTCATCCCGGCGGTGTGCCAGGTCTTCCTGACGTTGTCACACGCGAGGCCTACTCGCACGAGGTCAGCAGCGCGGGCTTCTGGCCTGGCAGCGACGCCTTTCCAGAGGCTGCCTTCTACTCCTACGCCTACCCCGAACCGCCAGGATTTAGAGACGCCAAAATGCCAGGGCTCGCACGGTTCGAGACTGCGATGGGTGAATTTCTCCTACCATATGAGGCAGTCCGCACCGCTGCGGACCCTGACGCAGCGTTACTTGGGTTTTTGCAGGCCTCCTATGCGGCAGCAGCCGATGCTGGAAGATGGGATCGGGCTGCCCTCGAGTGCGCGCTTGGCGAAAAGGGCCAGCCTCGCCGGCTTGCGTGACACTCCGACCTTTGCGGTCTTAGATGACAAAATTAGATTGGAGTGGAGAATTTGCGAGCCGCACGAGTGGCTCGGAGCGGAAGTCGACTAGAGTGAGTAGGGCTTTGGTCGAAGCCGCGGCGGCTATACGTCGAAAATCCACGCCCTTTTGGACGGTCAAGGATGCCCTCTTGGCGTCTTGGTGACCTGTGCGAAGTTGCCGACTACAAAGCGGTGTAGCGCCTCGTCCGCATGCCAGTCGAAAAGCCTTGGCTGATGCTGGCCGACACGGGCTACGACAGTGACGCGGTTCGCTGCAGTCTCTTTATGAAGGGAACCGACACATCATCCCGCCCAGGGCCAACCGCAAGCAGGCCCCTCTCTTACGACTTCAACGCCTACAAGGATCGCAACCGTATCGAGCGGATAATCCCCCTTCGCCGAACTAACGATTAGGCATTCGAGCAGCCAAGATAACCAAGGGAGAGTGGAGCGACTTCCCATCGGCGGCGCACATCCAAAATAGACGGGAGTAGACGACTGCGAATGGTCGTCACATGGTGCGCCAGTCGCCTACTTCTTCCTCATCATCATCATCGAGCCGCTCCGCATAATCGAGGGGGCGCCGCTGCTTTTCGCTTTTTCCGACCGCGGCCCAAGGTCGGCTCATACAGCCGTAGCGCACAGCATCGGCGGCGTGGTCCTCAGCGTCGCTGTCCAAATCCTCGGGGCGGCTCTGGTCGTGTTGCAGCGCTGGGATAGTACGAATGGCATGCAGGCAGTTCGAGAAGAACACCAGCATGGGACCGTCTTCCGTGCCTTTGAAGCGGGACCGCATCTGATCCCAACCACCCATCGCACCAGCCCCGGCCACGCGCTTGTTATCGGCAGGCCGGTCGCCGGTGTTCATGCGCTCTGCAATCGAAGGTCCACCGTCATGCGAGAAGGCCGCTGGGTCGAGCACGCTGTAGGTTGGCTTGTCACCTTCTTGGCGCTGATGCACGCCAACCCCAACTTCCTCGGCTGTCAGCTTGAGCCCGACATTGTCTTTCCCATGCTGGCAACCATACCATTCGCGATACACCACCAAAGCGCCGCGCGGTAGCAGGACGTCACCCGCCTTGATCGGATCGGAGACCACGGCGAACCAATAGAATGCAAACGGCTTGGCCGAGCCCCAATCGCCTGACCTGAACCGCGTCCATGACCTGGGGATCATGAAAGGCCGAACTACGTGGCGATTGCGGTCCCAGCAGTCGAAGAAAGCGCCTTCGACCACATCCCAATCGCCCCACCGCATTGCGCGGACCAGGGCTTCAGACCCGAGGCCCTCGAGGCGGTTCTCATATCCGGGATCGTCTTGCCCCATGCTGGGATTGTCTTCGAGCCGCGCGGGAATGAACTGGCGCACCATGCCGCCGTCATTGGCGGGTCGGAGAGTGACCTGCATCGGCTCGGCGGAGTTCACAAAAGTCTGCTTGACCCAGAGATGGCCGATGTTGCCGGGGTTGGCCCCACACAGAATACGGGGGAAGCGGCCCTTGTAGGCGTCCGGGATCGTGACGCCGACCATGCGAACACGGTTGCGCAGGAACCGATACATGCTGTCAGTGAAGTGCGTCAGCTCGTCGATCAGTAGAACGTGGATCTCGGCCCCTTGGTATTTGTAGACGTCCTTCTCGTCCTTGCAGTGGCAGAGATAGATCTTCGCGCCATTCCAGAAGCGGATCTCGTCCTCCACCAGCGTGGCGAAGCCGCATAGTGCCCAGCCCGCCAGGATCGCGCGGAACCCCTTAGGACCTTCCATGTGGTTCTTGACCAGGTCGTCGCGAATGCGTCGGAACAGGTAGACCTGCAAGCCGGGGATCGCAGAACACCATAGGATCGCAGCCACCCGCATCAGGTGACTTTTGCCGCCACCTGCCGCGCCACCGTACAGCGCCTCCGTCGCCAGACTGTTCAGCGCATCGCCCTGCTTCGGGTGGAGCTGGAGGTCAAGCGTGGCTGGTGATCGTGACATTCAGCACCGGAACTAGCAGCGGGTTGTCCTTATCGCCTGCAATCGTCTGCGTCGGCTTGCCATGCGCGCGATCAAGGATCGAGTTTGCGGCTGCGACGCGAGCGGCTTCACTCTCGCCCTTGTTCGCAATTTCGACGAGAACGATCAGCATCTCCTTGGTGTAGAAAGCGGCCGCGGCTTTCAGGTCCGCCGTCGCTTTGTTGGGTGTCCCTAATTGGCGTCCGCCCGTCTTCCTACCAATCGTCATGGTGGTTTTCTTTCAGGTTGTGGTCTGGGTTGCGAGCGCCCGATAGACGCTCGCGCGGTTGATGCTGAGCTGCTTCGCAATCTCGGTCGGGCCGAGGCCGGCGGCCTGCAACTCGCGCACCTTGGCGCCATTGACCGAAGGCTTTCGCCCCTTGTACACGCCTTCGGCCTTGGCCTTGGCGATACCCTCCATTTGGCGCTCCTTGCGCAGGTTGGTCTCGAATTCAGCGAAGACGCCCAGCATGTCGAGGAAGGCTTTGCCGGCGGCCGTGCCGGTGTCGATCGGCTGCTCGGTCGCCTTCAGCGCGACGCCTTTGGCCTTCAGCGCCCGGACGATGTCCTGTAGGTCGCCGATTGAGCGCGCCAGGCGGTCGACACGCGTGACCACGATGGTGTCGCCCTTGCGCGTGAAGGTCAGCAGCGCGTCGAGTTCGCGCCGACCCTCGCGGCTGGTGCCAGATACCTTCTCGGATCGGATCTCCTGGCATCCAGCGCCGGCGAGCGCAGCCTCCTGAATTGAAAGGTCCTGGCCTGTCGTGCTGACGCGTGCGTAGCCGTAGATCATCGGGGGTCTCTGTTGCATTAGAGTTTAGACCCTTCCTGTGTATCGTTGCAAATTTTGGAATACAACCCTATTGCGACACAAATAGTGTCTCATGCGTTTGTCGCGCTGAGGTATACTCAATTAAGACACACGCCGATCCGTGTTGATTTTCGACAGTCCTGCTCGATCAAAATATGGGGTCACTAGCGAGCCAGCGCGGTCGCCGGACAAATAAGCCTGGAGCGCCGGCCGGTCGCCGTCGAGCAGCATCGCCAGGGCGACGCGGGACACCTGCCAAGGGCCGCCCGCAACGCGCCGGCCGATATAATGCAAGGCGCACCACGACTTCACGGTCGTCTGGCTTCGGCTGGCCTGCGCAGCCGCTTCTTTCAGGCAGACAGCTTCGCGAGCGTCATATGGAACGAGGATCTGCGGCTCACCTCGCATCATGTCGTTCCTCCATCGTGGCGGCCGGCTGGTCGTTGAGCCGCAGGGCAGGCTCTTCGGCCACCAGCGCCCGGAGAGCTTCCACAGCGAACCCGATATGGAGCTGCCGCTGTCCGGACGCTTCGAAGCGAGCGGCCGTCCGCTCTGCCAGGTCGAGCACGGCACGAACGCCGGCGTTGTACGCGGCTACATTGGTTCGGTTCATGCTCCGCTCCAGTCATTGTCAAATGAGCCTCTGGTCGAAGCGTCCTCTAGACCTTGACCGTCCGAGCCGAGGTTGGCCGAGGCAATCGCTTCCTGGCGTTGATCGAAAGCCCCATTAGACTGCGCGACGAAGGACTGAACGCTATGGTTGATCCCGCAAATGAAAGTCTCCCGCCCGTTGCGGACGATCGCGACGCTCCGATCATCTTTTTTGATCAAGCCGGAACGTTCGGTGCCTACAACGGCATTGGGCACATCACGCTGTCGGCAATTTTGATGCGGCGTGGTCAGAATGGAACGGTCAAGAGTGATGAGCAGGTCACAGCTTACCTCCGCACCAATCTGCATGGGTTGCGAGCGCTGCAAGCTGCTATCGAAGGCGCTCTGTTGATTGCCGAACCATTGCCGCAAGGCTCTGAAGGGAAAGCAAACTGAGAGCTTCATACGGCTTTCCTTTCCTTAAGCGAGGCGAGCCCAATCAGCGCCGCCTCGGCGCGATCGTGATCCATGACGCGGGCGAACAGATCGGCGTGAGCAGGCCAATGCGCGATGGCCTTTGAGCGGGCGAGATCTTTCATGCCGGCGCCGGGCGGGATGCCGACACGGCGTTTCCACCAGGCTGGCGTCACGAACCGCACCGGGACAGCCTGAGAGCCAAGCACGCCTTCGATCACGCCTTTGCTTCGGCCGAACGAGAATGCGCCTGACGGGGCTTCCTTGGGACGTGCCGAGACATATTCGGCAATTGCGCTTGTCGGGTTCCAGCGTCGGACGATACCGGCCAGCAAGGCAGCGTTGATGCCAGGCCGATCAGCGGGGCCGTCACCATAGAGCGTCGGCATGTCGGCTATATCGATCAGGTCGCCGGCCGGGCTCAGCAGCGCAAGGGCGCCAGTCTTACCGATGTCGATCGCGAGTATGTTCATGCGAGCCGCCCTCGATCTGACACCACGGCACACACGGCGCACCACGGCGCTTTCGGCGCATTTTCCATAGAGGTCCTATATGCGCGCGCACACATAGGGTCAGTTGAGTAAGTCAGCCGTGGTGTGCCGTGAGCCGTGGTCATTGCACAGGCCCCCAAGGCCGGTTCCCGCGACAGTCCTTCGGCAAACGATGCCATCGAATACGCTCCATGATTGCTGTGATGCGTCTCTGATCAGCCGTGCCGACACGGGCTGTCTCGATCAGCAGCCCCTCTTTCGCGACCTCGCTTACGGTCGTGACGGTTCGACCCGCGAGGAACTTGCGTATGGCTTCTTCCCAAACGTCGGCTTCAAACCGAGCGTCCTGCTCCGGCCGGATGTGCTCGCGCTCGAAGACGTCGTCAGGCCACCATTTCGCACCCTTGCGGAAGGCATCGACGGACTCGGCGAAAAGCTGGTCACGGTCATGGGACAGGGCGTCAGTATCCACAGTGGTGACCTTCACCGGCCAGAAGCGGCGCCCACCTGTTACGTCACGCAGGTAGGCTGCCTTGTTCGTGGTGCCGATGAACACGCACTGGCGCGGCTCGATGACTTCCTTCCGCCCATAGGGTGGTCGGTAGCGCTCGACCGGGCGACTGACGAACGCCTTGAGCGCGGCGTCCTCGGCTCGGTTCATGGCCGACATTTCCGCGATTTCGATCAGCCACTTGCCTTGCAGGTGCTGGGCAACATCCTTGCCCTCGGTCACGTCCGGCAGGTTGTCGGAGAACCACTCTCCGCCAAGGATGGCGCATGCCGTTGATTTCCGAGCGCCCTGCGCACCCTCGAGAACGAGCATGTAGTCGCATTTGCAGCCCGGATCGAGAATGCGCGCCACCATGGCGATCATAAACAGGCGACCGATGCCGGCATGATACGGCGTCAACTCCGCGCCAAGGTAACAAGATAGCCAGCGATCGAGCCGGCGCTTCCCGTCCCACCGCAGCCCGTTCAACCATGATCGAACGGGATGGAACGCCTTTTCCTTGGCCCGGAGGTCAACCGCTTGATGGCAGACCTCGCGACTGATCTTCTCGATGCCGGCGTGCTGCAGCCACTCCTGCAACTGGCTCACGTCGGTGTCGCGAACCGGTCGCCCAAGGGTGTCGTTCCAATCCGCCTCAGACCCTTCCACGATCGGCAAGGCGCTCATCAGCAAGGGAGCCTTCAGCATGTCATCGAAGGCGACAGCCTCCTTCAATTCCGGCGCCGCGCGAAGC
Organism: Lichenihabitans psoromatis; assembly: GCF_004323635.1. Classification (NCBI taxonomy): domain Bacteria; kingdom Pseudomonadati; phylum Pseudomonadota; class Alphaproteobacteria; order Hyphomicrobiales; family Lichenihabitantaceae; genus Lichenihabitans; species Lichenihabitans psoromatis. The sequence continues at coordinate 128,919 of NZ_CP036515.1, read as the reverse complement.
GCTGTCATGGCGTTTGCCAGGACCGGTAAAGGCCGGCCTTTGCAGTCCAAAATCATCTCTTTCAGCCAGAAGGCGCGCGGCGGAGCGGCGGCCGGCTTTGCTTTCGCTCGCTGTCGCCTTGCCCCGGTGAGCTCTATGAAGTTTTTGCTCACGCCGCCGCCCTTTCGATCGCCTGTGCTCGCACGACGATGCGGGGCTCGGGACGGGTCAGAAGCTTGCGAAGCTGTAGGCTGGCGTCGACTGTCTCGGCGGCTAAAGTGAAGCCGTCCAGCGTGCGCCAAGCCCGCTTGCGGTCAATGGCGACCACACCTTCGCGATGAGAGCGTAGCCACGATACAACATTGATGTGGACCGGCATCGGTGTTCCAAGCCGGGGCAACTGCAATTCGTGTTCGCCCAACAGCACGGCTCGACCTTGCCAGCTCCCGGTCCAATCATCGCGGGGCGACCAGCCCACGATGTCCTCCGGCTCGTCCCAGCGGTTCCACGCGATGAAGCCGCAGATGGGTCGAAGCACAGGATCGTCACTGAAAGCGAAGCGCTGCCCGGAACGCTCGACCCGGATCATGCCCATGCAGGTGCCGCCACTATCGCGGTCGTGTGCCAACGCCATAATCGGGATGCCGAGCTTTTTTGTCAGCATGTCGAGCTGGCTCTGCGTCGGCGCATGGATGTTGGCGAAGAAGGTTTGAACGACGCCGCCTGATGCGGCCGCGTCGCTCATAGTGTCACCCCTTCGATGAAGTCGGCCCCGAGCTTGGCGGCGGCGGCCTTTGCTGCCTTAATTGCAGCGTCAAGAGCCAGCCACTCGCCTATGCGGTACGTTCGGCCGGTGCGCGAGACATGGTCGATGGCCCATGAGCCGCCGGCATCCTCACACGGGTAGACCAGCAGCTCGCCACGCGAGTTTCGCGACGGGAGAGCGTGAAGGGTGGCGGTCATGCTGTGCCACCTGTCGGAACAGACGCAGCGATAGCAGGGGAGACAATGCGCCAGAACCCCGAGCCTGGGGCGTCGGCGAAGTCCCGAGCTAGGCTCTCCGGCACTTGCTCCGCTGCGCACCGTGCCTCAACGAACGATTTCGACAACTCGATCGTGTCGCTGACACCGTCGAGGGTGTCGGCTGTCATCCTATGCTGACTAAGGATCCTGCAGACGAGCTGCCCGATCCTGCGACCCCCGTCCTGGCACAGCCGCACAGATCGCTGCGCGACAGCCTCGGCGAGCAGTTTCTCGACTTCACGATTAAGCCGAGCAATGTGATTGATCTCGCTCATCAGCGGCCTCCCATCATCTCGGCACGAGCTGCATGGGCTTCTCCGCGGGTGCCGAAACAGAGCTCGACGAGCAGGCGCTCAACTGCTTCGGACGCGGCGATGCGACGGCGCAGTGCAGCAACGCAAAGACTTGCGACATGAAGGGGTTCGGTGATGCGGGGAGATGAGGTTACGACGGACATGCGGTGCGCCTTTTTTAGAGCGCGGCGCTTGAATGTTCTGCCGTATGTTGATATCCCGAGTTTGCCGAGACGAGATATTACAGCAGCCTTCTGACGCCACGCGTTGGGAGGTTGTTTCGTTTCAGGGTCGTGGAGCGACGCGGGGAAGGCTAGATCGCCAAGCCTCAGCGTCTTCGCGTCGGATTAGGGTTCGCTTGGCGCACTTGATCGCGATGAGACGGCCCGCTCGGATCTCTTGGTAAGTGGCCGTTCTGCCAATACGAGCCCAGGCGAGAAACTCGGCTAACGTTAGGTTCCCCGTATCAGGGACTGTCGCGCTCACGCGGCGGCCTTAGACGTTGATGTTTCCTGCATGCCAAGCAGACGCTCAGCTTCATGGTGCGGGACACGGACTGACTTACCGATGCGGCTCGAGGCAATTTCACCTCGGTTTATCGCGAGATAGATCGCGTTAGCCGAGCGATTGAGAGCCCTTGCCAGCGGCTTTACCCTTACCGGCCGGTTATTGAGTAGATCTTGTTTCAAATCGTTATCCATGACGAGCGTATCTCCTGTCATTCGCTTCGTTAGAGCACATGACGGTTCTTGTGGTCAAGGAAAGCGAATGATATGCGAAACGCTTCACCAGAAAAACGGGAGAGGCACGAGTGGCACGGAGAGCTAAGCCTACGGGCGAGGGGAAGCGCATCGCTCTTCTCAGCCGCACAACACCGGCGCTGCGCATGCAGCTAGAGCAGGCTGCTGCTGATTCGGGACGCTCGTTGGGGCAAGAAGTAGAGCACCGGCTTGAGCAGTCATTTCGTCATGAGTTGATAGATCGGGACACACAGCAGCTAGCCGACTTGATCGGGATCTCGATCGCCGTGAATCAGACAATCACCGGCAAGCCTTGGCCGAAAAGCACGGGGGCTGCGCGCTACGTATATCGGCGCGCGGTTATCCTGATGGCTCGCATTATGGGAGTCGACCCAATCGACGAAATGAGAGACAAGGCTCGCCAGAAATGGGCAATTTCCGTTGAAGAAATGGCGATAGCTGATGAGGCTGCCCAAGAAAGGTCGACGGCTCGTTTGGCTGATGGAAGCCTTTTCGACCGCATGACAAAGCCTGTTTCGAAGTCGATAGAAGATAACGACCCTGAGGCGGCGGCCTGAAGCATCCACCGTCAAAATCGACAACTTTGACAGAGCTGACAGAACTGACAGTTTCGGCCTTTCATGATCGGCAAAAACCGCGATTTTCTAATGCCAGATGCATGGAGATCGCATGTCATACTTGCTGAACCTTCCCAATCCAGAGCCGCCTCGCTTTCCCGATAAAATCACGGTCGCGGCCCCGATCGGCCTGCGCACGCGCCTTCGCCAAGCTGCCGAGGCCGAGCGCACCACGTCGGCCGATCTGATCCGTCAAGCTATTGAGGCGCGCGTCACTGCTATCTTGAAGCCGCCCGGCAATCTCCGCCGTAGGGGCCTGACCGTGAGCTTTCTCGACTCACTGCTCGGCCTTAACTCGAACGCGCAGCAGAATGCCGCTACTTCTTAGGCCAACGGCTATTCTCAGGCGGTCGGCACGGCGAACGACGGGACGCTGACCGGCTACGGCCAAATCGCGCAGAACAACATTTCGCAAGGTGCTACGAACGCGTCAAACGTGCTCAACAGCACGACCGGACAGCGTATTCGCCAGATCTTCAATGAAGCGACGCAAACTAACATGGGCGGCCCGAACCAATGGGGTGGCGCGAAGTTTAACGCGGTCGTGCGCGGGAACAGCCAGCAGGCCGACAACCTGAAATCTGCCGTTGAGGCCCTTCAAGGTCCAGGTACATGGGCGAATTTCCAGAAGACGCTTGACGTGTTCGAGGCTATGGGGCGTCGACAAGCGCCAGGGTCCATGACGGAGCCGAACAGGCAGATCGCGAAAGAGCTTCAAAAAGGCACGCCCGTGGGCGAGATTGCTGCGACCATTGCATCGCCATCGAAAATGATGGGGAAAGCGCAAGAGCTTTACGATAATTGGCGCTACGGTAAGAACACAGCCGAGTTAGCCGCCGCTCTCACCCGGCCCGATGCCGCTAAGGTCTTTGCGAAGATCGCTCACATGGGGCCTTCCAGCACGCAGGCGCGAAACATGGCCAGCGCGTATCTTTTGAACACCGCTGCACAACAGGCGGGGAAGCGTAAAGCGGAATAGTTCGTAAAGCAGGACCCAGGCCACCGTGAGGGCAAGCCCCATAAAGAAGCCTGTTGCTGTTTCGAGGATAAGACAGGCTGGGCGGGACCATCCTTTTATGAGCGTCCCGTTCCACCCAGCCATAAACCCTTCAACCGTGAAAAACGTCTGAAACACGATCCAAAAGGCTCGCTGAGCCAGCCGCATAATGCCGTTGCGCATCCCTCTTCCTACCACCAACCGTAGGACAGGCCAATGCTCCTTCGCTCCAGGCGATGATGAAGCCGACGATGATCGCGACTGGACGGGAGTACGGAGGATCCGGATCGGTCGCTGCATGCTATGTTAGCCAACCCACCAGCCCTGCCTGCCCGGCCAGCCAAAGCGATTGCATGGTGGTCATGTTGAGCAACCGGCGATGATGGAACCAAATAAGAGCTTCAAGCCGATCTTACACATGAACGATCGGCAGACACACTCTCATGCCGGTGTGGCGCGATGACGACCTCAGAGATCAAACAGCGATCAGCCGCGCCGCATTTAGGTCCTAATGGCCTCACTCCAGTTTCATCCTCGTGACGTCACCGCCGGCTGCCAACATTTCAGCGATTCCGATAGAGGGCAGGGCAGCCCGAACGACATCAGCGACATATGACGGCGCCAATCGGGCATAGTGGCGTTCCGTGACCCGCGTGTCGGCATGCCCGAGTTGGTCTGCTATCACGCGCATCGAGACGCCCTTCATGGCAAGAGACGACGCGTAGGTGTGTCTCAAAACATGGAACGTCGGCGCCGGATCGAGCCGGGCTGCTTTAGCCGCTTCCTCGAGCGGTCGCTGTTGGTGCGACGCTCCCCAAGCCCTGCCGTCATTCCGCTTGAAGATCAGGTCACGGCCTTTGCGCCCTACAGTGAGGCTGTTGAAGATCTGGCGCCCCTCATCAGCCAACGCGACGTGTCGTGACTTGCCGGATTTGGAAAGCCGGACGGTGATCATGCCGGCGTCTGGATTGAAGTCGGCGACGTGCATGCGGGTGAGCTCGCCATAACGGCAGCCGGTCACAAGAGCGCCGCGAACCAGATCTCGAAATGATCCCTGGCAGGCGTAAACGAGCCTCACGCATTCCGACGAACTTAGAAAGGCGATCACCGGCGCGTCTGCTTCCCGGTAAGGTTTTACCTTGCGCCAGGGCTCGTCGGAGGCAACCTTGCCCTCGTGAAAGGCAAAGTTGAGTGCCGCCTTCAGCACCGTGAGGAGCCGGTTTGCCGTCGCCTTACGTGCGCGGCCGGCATCCGGGTCGTTGATGTCAATATCCGCAGTCTTGCGCACCGCGGATCCCTGTTTGGTGCGGAGCAGCTTTGGCGCCTTCTCGACGCTGAGCAGCCAAGCCCGGATGGCTTTGGTGGTTAGCCTGTCAACCTCGACAGTCCCGAGCGGTGGCAAGATTCGAGCATCTGCCGCATACCGATCCGCTCTGACCCCCTTGGACCCTTTACGCTCCCGCTCAGCGAAGTAGTCAGCCAGAGCCGCGGCGACGGCATAGGGTCCCTCATCGGGTTCTGTGTGGCCGGCCAGTTCACGCGCCTTTCGGCCGAAGAAGTCACGAGCGCGCTCCTGAGCCTGAGCAAACGAAAAGACCGTGACGCCGTCAGGGTCGCGACCATCATCGGCAGCGCCGAGCGAGCCATGGTGCTGCTTGCCGGTTTCATCGCGGAATCGGGTGAGCCACGTCCCGCCGTTTGCGCCACGCCGGTATCCCAAAGCACAGCCAGCGGAAACGACCGTCCAATACGGCTCGCGACGCTCGGGTAGCTTAGTGCGGGCCGATCGAGAGTCGGTTTTTGGGTTCTTGACGGTGCGGGCCACTGGCTACCAATCAGAGCGTACGGAAAATGTACGGAATGGATGTACGCGAATGCCTGCGAACGATCAAGAACGGATAAGCAAAATATTACAAAGCGTTCAGGTGTTCGCGGGTGTTCGCCATAGATCAAGAAAGCCCATGTTTCCCCTCTCTCACGGCGAAAACAGGGGTTCGATTCCCCTTGGGCGCACCAGATAGTTTCAGCGAAGTAGTCGGCTTCCCAAGCCCTATTTTGTATCTCGTTGCTGAAATCGTTGTTCTGCCTTCCTGGTTTCGGAGGCATCAGCGACAGCCGATCATGCCATCGTTGCGAACCAGTCGGCATAGATCGTCGTCCGCACCATGTGGCGGTTGAGATCGGGTGCGCCGTCCGTCCACCAAACCGGTCCTCGCTCGCCGAGTTCGTGCTTTGCTTGATCGACCGCCGCGTGTGCTCGGGCCTCTTGATCGACGTCCGCGTCTCGTCTTGCGGCTGCGACCGCTCGTCGGGCCGACATCAGAGCTGCGACCAAGCGTGTGCGATCGGCGGCGGACAGGTCCGGGTTTGAAGTGCGCCAAAAGCGTCCACGAACCACGAAATATCGACCATCTGGCGTCACAGGCGGCGTTTTGGAGACTAAGGAGACCAAGATGAGCACCCTCGTCGATCGGGCTCGCAGCGGCGTTACAAGTTTGCCGCCCACGCGCGCAAAGTCGAGCAATCATTACGGCAAGATGGTCGGCACCGGCCGTCGAGCGCCTCATACAGTCTGCTGCGATGCGGGCCGCGACGTTTGTTCAGATCACGCTTGCCGCGAACGACTGTATACTGGCCGCGGGCATCAGGAGTGAGTCGAAAAACGCAAGGCAATCGGCAGACGTGTTGATTGACGCGCTCCCGGCAACGCTCGACCACCTAACTTCAATCGTCAACCGGCAAGACAACCGGAATTTAGTTGAGCGACGAAGTCAGAATCTTCTGCAATTTGCGTCAGCTAGGTGACTTTCGAAACGGAAAAACATCCGGTATAAGCGGGTGATGGATATTGGCAGCATGGAACCGATGGTCCCGGACGAAGCGTCACGCGCGCTTGACGACGATTTCCTCGCTCTTGTGGCCGATGCGAGTGCACTAGCAGCTAGAATGCATCCTATCGTGCGCGAGTCGATAGGCGATCTCGTGCGATCGATGAATTGTTACTACTCCAATCTGATCGAAGGTCACGATACGCACCCGCGTGACATTGACCGCGCATTGGCCAACGACTTCTCCTCCGAGCCAACAATGCGCGACTTGCAGAAGGAAGCAGTTGCCCACATACATGTACAGCAATTAATCGATGCCGGTCGGGATCCGGACGCATGGCCCGCCTCGGCAGCTTATGCCTCCTGGCTGCACAAAGAATTCTGCTCACGCCTTCCGCCTGAGATGCTATTTGTCACCGACGAAAAAACGAGACAACGGATTGAAATCGTCCCTGGCGAGTGGCGAAAGCGGGATGTTCAGGTCGGCCGGCACTTTCCTCCGGAATACGACCAGCTTCCGCGTTTCATGGCGCGCTTCAATACCGCCTACGGGTCTCCGCCGCTAAGCAAGACTCGTCAGATTCAAACCGTGGGCGCAGTTCATCATCGCTTTTTGTGGATACATCCCTTCCTTGATGGCAACGGGCGAGTGGCGCGGCTTATGTCGCATGCTCTTTTTAAGCGGCTAGACATCGGCACGAGTTTATGGTCGGTCGCTCGCGGGCTAGCCCGCGATGAGGTTCGCTACAAGGCGCTGCTTGCTCAGGCAGATGGACCGCGCGACGGTGATCGCGATGGTCGCGGTAATCTTACCGAACGCGGACTGATCGAGTTCTGCAAGTTCTTCATCAAGCAGTCTGTGGACCAGATACGCTTCATGAGCCATCTGCTGGAACCCGCGACGTTGCTGACACGGATAGAAATCCATATCGAAGAAGAAGTCCGGACCAAACGCTTACTGCGTGGAAGCTTCGCTGTTCTGCGTGAGGCCGTCATGAGCGGTGAGATCGAACGCTCAAAGGTTCCTGCGCTCATAGGTTTCGGGGAACGAACCGCGCGTAATGTAACCTCGGCGCTGGTCGATCGCCGAATGCTAACGGCAGCAACCCACCGCGCGCCGCTGCGCCTTGCCTTCCCTGCCGACGTTGCTGAGCGCTGGTTCCCCAATCTCTACCCTGCCAACATCGGATTGCGACCATGGTAGAGGAGACGGTCGAACTCATTCGCCGGTTTAAGCCGCTGTCGTCGCGCTCCTGGGAGTGGGATTTTCTCGCGCCAGGGACCGGACAGTCGCAGTGGTGGGAAGAGATCAAGGACGAGCACCGAGTATTGATCATCGCCGATCCCGGCGCGGGCAAAACATTCGAGGCAAAGACCCACGCCGGAAAGATGCGGACCCGTGGCAAAAAGGCTTTCTTTATACGGATCGAGAAAATTGACATCGACTTTGACCGGGCCTTCGAAATCGGCACAGCGGAAGAATTTTCCACGTGGCTAGGCTCAACCGAAGAAGGTTGGTTTTTCCTCGACTCCGTCGATGAGGCGCAGCTGGAAACCCCTCGGGCTCTAGAAAATGCCGTGCGCGTCTTCGGGGCAAGGATTCATAGCGCGCTTGAACGAACGCACATCTTCATAACCAGCCGCGAGGACGCCTGGCGCGCCCTTCCCGATCAGACGCTGATTGAACAGCATCTGCCATTCGGCGAGCCCCTGCCTGCTGAAGACGAAACCGATATAGCCCGTAAACGCGACCCCATGCTCAAGCTGTTCCGGCTTGCCGGCCTTACCGAGGATGAGATTGCGCTATTCGCTAGTCAATACGGCATCAGCGATGTCGGCAGCTTTGTCGACACCGTAAAGCGCTGCAATTTGTTGATGCTCGCCGAACGTCCCTTTGACCTCAAGGCACTCATTGGTGTCTGGATTGCCGACCACCAGCTCGGCAGCCGCTTCGAGGTCTTGCAGAGGATGATTACTCTTCAGTTAGAGCCGATGTCAGGCGCGAGAGCGCAGTTGCGGATTGATCCGGCGAAAGCGCGAGACGGTGCTCGAACACTTGCAGGCGCGGTTATGCTCACCGGGAAGGCCGTAATTTGCCTGCCAAACGGCGTGCAAAGCCCTGATCGTATCGACCCTCGTGTGCTGTTGCCGGACTGGACTGAGTCAGAGATTGACGTTCTGCTGCGCACTGGTCTGTTCGACGATATTGTCTATACGACCGTTCGGTTCCGCCACCGTGAGATCCGCGAGCTATTAAGCGCGGAGTGGGCGAACGGCTTGCTTTGCTATCCGGACGGAAGGAGTAGGGTTGAGCACCTCTTCTTCCGCAACAGCTACGGTGAAGAGATCATCGTGCCGCGCATGCGACCAACGCTAACGTGGCTGATCCTGCTCGACGACGCGGTGCGGGATAAGGCGCTTGCATTAGCGCCGGAGGTCGCAAGCGAAGGAGGTGACCCTTCCCAGCTCCCGCTGGAGGTACGGCGGACGATGCTTAGAGAACTCGTTGAGCGGATGGCGAAGGAACGGGAAGAATGAGCGTTCTGGACAGCAGCGCAATCGAAAGAATCGCTACCCCCGATCTTACGAGCGACGCCCTTGCACTTATCGAAGCCTACAGCACGAATGACGATGTTATTTTCTTCCTCGGCCGTCTGGTGTGTCAAGGCGCGATGGTGGACTGCGCACCGGCTCTCGCCTTGATCGCGGGAGATCCGTCCAGAAGAGAACACGCACGCATTGCCGCGATACGAGGCGTAATGGCTGTCGGCGATGCCGGACAGAAGGAAAGGTTGTGGGAAACGATCGCCGCCGATTCGGGGCCGCTTCATCGCGCTGTTCTCGCTGAGTTGTTTGATTGGGTGGCGCCGACCTTACGTGGGATTGAAATGCTGCTTCGCGCGATTGAGCATGCCGCGCCATTACAGCAGTTCAACACGCGCGGGGTAGATTTTCGGTTTCAAGGGCTCATCATTCGTTTACCGCTTATGTCCGACAAGGCGCCGCATCATCCATTGGGATGCTTAGTTGAGGGTCTGAGCAGCATCCTTGAGCGTAACTCCTTGATTGAGTACGGCGAGCGTCATGTATCCGAAGAGTTCGCTTGGCTACTCCCCCCAGCGCTCCATGCTGTAGACCGACTAGTGGCTGCTCGTTCGTTCCCGGCGCTTTCTCCAGCGGCGATCTCTGTCTTGCTCATGGCGTCCACGCTCAAGTACAGGAACAGATTTGTCGGAGAATATGAAAACGCACTCTCGAAAAATGTACCGCGTTGGCCTGTTCTCAACGACCTTCTCTATTGGGCCAGCATTGCAGATAAACGAGCTCTGTTAGCGCGTCAAAATCAGCCTCTAGTAGATGACTGGCAAGTGTCTTACCTAGGACATTTTTGGGGCTTTGGGCCGGAAGACTTCGAGCGCTGTCTCGAATGGGTGGGTTCGAAAAAAGGCGATGACAGGTTTGTGGCTTTCTCCCTATGCGTACGAATATACATCGATAGGGATCGCCCGGCAGCTTGGTTTACAGCGCTTACAGGCGCAGTCGGCGATGACAAGCATCTTGAGACGATTCTTTATACTCGACTCAATCCAAAGCTTTCGCCCGATTGGTATGACTTGGATGCGGAGGACAGTCGATGGAAGCGGAAGCACGAACTGTTGGAGCGCAGGCAAAAAAAGGGCCGTGCAGGCTGGATACGCGCTCTAGAGGCGAACCCCGATCGGATCCTTCATCCCTCCGGAATTAAGCCCGGAGAGTTAAGCAGCGATCAATATCATCTGCTTGTCAGCAGCATGAGCACCACCACAACCTCGACGAACCGTCACGGGTCTGCCGACTGGCAGGGGCTCATTCCGGAATTCGGAATGCCTGTTGCAAGAGCATATCGGGATGCCTCGGTTGCACATTGGCGCGCCTATCGTCCCGAGTTGCGTTCCGAGGGTGCCAATAGCAGCTCTACCCCCTACGCGCTGATCTTTGCGATAACGGGCTTGGCTATCGAAGCTAGTGAAGATAGCGCGTTCGCCCTGCGCTTGACGCAGGACGAGGCGCGGCTGGCGTTCCGTTATATTACATGGGAGCTTAACGGCTTTCCTCCCTGGTTCGAACAGTTATATCGCGTCTTTCCTGAAGTTGGTCGGAAGGCGGTAGAGCTAGAACTGAGGTGGGAGTTACAACATGGTGCGGCTGATCGTGCCGCCCACAGTATCATCCACGACATTTTTTACTACGCACCCTGGCTTCACAGAGATGTTTCGCTTGTGATAATTGAATGGCTTACTAATAATGAGGTAAAAAACGCGGACCGGCTGCGATATTGTCTTAACATTCTTACGAGCGGTGAAACTTCACCTCAAGCGCTAGCGAAATTGGCGGCCGCAAAAGTGGAGAACACGACGTGCATTGAACAGCGTCCAAGTTGGTTTGCGCTTTGGGTGAATACCGATCCCGCCTCTGCCATTCCCCAGCTTGATCTGGTGCTTGGGAGGCTCTCCCCTAAAATTGCTTCGGATTTCGCGCAGGACTTTATCATTGAACTTCACAGCGATCGGCACGGCACTGGAATGAGAGTTGGCGCCTACCGAAATGCGAAATATTTGAAAACTTTGTACATCCTTATGCATCGTTTCATTCGGGTTGCTGAGGATATAGAACGCGCGGGTAAGGGTAGCTATTCGCCTACGCTGCGGGATGATGCGCAGGAAGCGCGTAGTATGCTGTTTAATATGCTCGTGGAAGTTCCAGGCTCCGAGGCCTATCAAGCGATCAAAGCTCTTGAGGCGGAACATCCCGAACCGAGATATCGTCGCTGGATGGCGGTGCAGGCGCGCGAACGTGCGACTAAGGATGCCGACGAACCGGCTTGGACTGTAGAAAAAGTGCGGGCTTTTGAGGGAGCAGTCCGGGGACAATAAACGGAAGATGACGAGTTAACTTTTATCGAGATTGCAGCTCGCTCGGGATCTGCGCCACCTGCCGAGCGAACATGTGAGCGACCGGGCTCTGAGTCCCGCCCCGCCTCCAACCCCATCATCGACAGAGAATCATAGTCCGGCCAAAACCGCGAGGTTCTTGAAGGTGTCCAGTTTTAGCCCGTTCCCGCATCAGTTTGGGCCCGCCACTCGACCGTCCGACGCTGCCTTCGGATTCGGCATCTAGGTGGCAGTGCTCGGCCGATGTTGAAGTGAAGCACAGTCAGTATCCTAAGACTGCGTATTCGGCCACGTCATCGTTGGACCCTGATCGTCCCCCCTTGAAGTGGTCCATCCCGATGTATGGCTTTCGAGCCTGGAGGATGGATCGATGGGAAGACGACCGAAGCCTGAAGAGATCGTGAGCAAGCTGCGTCAGGTCGACGTGTTGGTCTCACAGGGGAAGACCGTTGCGGACTCGGTTCGCTCGATCGGGGTGAACGAGGTCACCTACTACCGGTGGCGGAAGGAGTTCGGCGGCTTGAAGCTTGACCAGGTCAAGCGCCTGAAGGAGCTGGAGACGGAGAACATGCGGCTTCGCAAGGCGATCGCCGACCTCACGCTCGACAAGCTGATTCTGAAGGAGGCGGCCTCGGGAAACTTCTGAGCCCCGCGCGCCGGCGCGTCTGCATCGAGCATGTGCGACAGCATTTGCCTGTCTCCGAGCGCCGCGTCTGTGCGGCGCTCGGTCAGCACCGCTCGACGCAGCGCAAGGCGCCGCGGGGCTTTGACGACGAAGAGGCGTTGACGGGCGACATCATCGAGCTGGCGCGGCAGTACGGCCGCTACGGCTATCGCAAGATCGCGGCGTTGCTGCGCGATGCCGGGTGGCTGGTAAACGACAAGCGGGTCGAGCGCATCTGGCGATGCGAAGGGCTGAAGGTGCCGGCCAAGCAGCCGAAGAAGGGACGTCTCTGGCTCAACGACGGCTCCTGCATTCGCCTCCGGCCCGAGCACCGCGATCACGTCTGGTCGTACGACTTTGTCGAGGATCGCACGCATGACGGCCGCAAGTTCAGGACCCTCAATGTCGTCGACGAGTTCACCCGGGAGTGCCTGGCCATCCGGGTCGCGCGCAAGCTCAACTCGACCGACGTCATTGACGTTCTGTCCGACCTGTTCATCCTGCGCGGCGTGCCTGGTCACATCCGTTCGGACAACGGCCCCGAGTTCATCGCCCAGGCTGTGCAAGACTGGATCACGGCGGTTGGAGCAAAGACCGCCTATATTGCCCCAGGCAGCCCGTGGGAGAACGGCTACGTCGAGTCGTTCAACGCTCGCTTCCGAGACGAGCTGCTCGACGGAGAGATCTTCTACTCGCTCAAGGAAGCTCAGGTCATCATCGAAAGCTGGAGAAGGCATTACAATACTGTGCGCCCGCACGGATCAATCGGCTACAAGCCCCCGGCGCCGGAGGTCTTCGTGCCCGCCTTCGCCGCATGGCCGGCTGCGAAACCCCGACCATCTCCGCCGGCCATGCTCAGGGTGGCGCCCAGGCCGACCATGAACTAACAATCAACCCGGACCACCCGATGGGGGCCGATCAACCCGCGCTGCAGATGCATGTTCTGCGTCGTGACAAAGCCCTTCGACTTTGCCGTGTCCGCCTGTGACGATCCGCGCTTTGAATGTCTTGGTTGAGTAAGCGATTGAGGTGCTGAAGATCCGAAGGGGGGTCTATGGCCGCCAACACGCTTCGTCGCCTCATCTTCTTGGTCTTGGATTACTCTGCGTCACGCGGGTGCGAACGGCTGATCCGTTGCCACGGAAACGGAGCTCTCTTCATGGCGCGACACGCTGTGTTTAGAGCCGGCGAATCGGGCAAACGCGGCTCGTGGACGCGTGTGCTTGTCGAGGTCGAGCGACGATCAAATTATCGGCCGTGGTGAACGCGAAACGGTGTCTTGGCCGAACGCTCATCCCCGCCGAAACAGATAGCAACCGACGCCGAAAGCTGCGAGCGCGCACATGATGGCCGGGACGGCTGCATTCAACATAGTCCGCAATTCCTACTGAGGTCCGCGCCTTACCGCCTTGCAGATCATCAACGCCAAACTGACTTCGAATTGGTGTTGCGTGATCCCCAATCGGATTATAGGGCGCGAGTCTCCATCTGCCATCGAAGATAGTCTTGCCCGAAAGAGCAAATGTGGGAACGATCCATCCGAAAAGTCCGGCCCGCGCTCAGGTTGACCAAAGTTGCGATAAACGCGTAGCTCCAATTCCATCAGGATAGGAGGCCAACCTTGCGAGCTTACACATATCAAATTGGCGGCGGAACAGGGTCCGACATCACAACTCTCATCCATTCTGAAGCGATCTTCGCCGACAGCCTTCTCGAGGCGATCGACAAAGCCAAGGCGGTCACGAACGCTCGGCCCGTCAGCGATGCCGAGGACACCGTGTGTCTGCTCGACGAAATGAACGCTGAGGCCGAGCCAGTCTGGATCCGTCCAATCAAAGATGTCAGAGCGGCTTAAATCGCGCTTTGACGTCGCCGCTCTCTTAAATCCCCGCGTGCGCCGCACCTTCTGCGGGCGTCGTCGGCCGAGGGTCGCTGCTGCCGCGTGGCAGAGCGCGTGCCGTTCATGGCCGAGCGCCATGGCGGAGGCCATCGACCAGCAGGGCCACCATACGACGGGCCTGCCCGACATCGCCGTCGCCCGCTGGCATCGCGAGCCGCATGCCGGCCATCAGCAATTCGCCTGCATCGACGTCGTCCCGTACCGCGCCCGCCCTCGAGGCGGCGTCGAGCAGCCCCTGAAGCGCGGGGCCCCATCGCCCTTCGAGATAGGCCGGTAACGCCTCGTAGGCCTTGTCGCCGGAATGGAGTGCCGATGCCAAACCACGCTTTTTCAGGGCGAAATCGACCAGCCCGAGCATCCACGCCGAGAGGGCGTCGAGAGGCCCGAGGTCTGCCGCAAGGGTAGCCGCCATCCCGACGCCGGTCTCCACCTCCTGACGGACGATGGCTTTGATCAGGTCCGACCGCTGCGGAAAATGGCGGTAGACGGTCCCCACACCCACACCGGCTTTTTCCGCGATTTCCCGCACCGGCGCGTCGACGCCCGACGTCGCGAACACCGCCATCGCGGCACGCAGCAGCGCATCCATGTTGCGTCGCGCATCGGCCCGAGCAGGCCGCTCCTGGCGACCGTCGATACGAGATTGCTCAACCGACACGGCATATGGCTCGTCGTTCACGCCCAACCTCATTGCAAAACGGAACAACGTTCCGTATAAAGATGAACAACGTTCCGGTTCGTCGGTATAGCGCGATGCGACCGACGGCGCCAGTTACGAAGGAGACGAGCATGCAGTACCGCAATCTGGGCCGCACCGGCATCAAGGTCAGCCCCTATTGCCTCGGCGCAATGATGTTCGGTGGCATTGCCAATTCCGACCACGACGATTGTGTCCGCATCATTCACAAGGCGCTGGATGCCGGCATCAACATTCTCGACACGGCCGATCGATACAGCCAGGGCGAGTCCGAGGAGATCGTCGGCAAGGCGCTGAAAGGCCGCCGCGATAAGGTCGTTCTGGCCACCAAGGTGCACGGCCCGATGGGGCAAGAGCAAAACCAGCAGGGCAGTTCGCGGCGCTGGATCACGCAGGCCGTGGAGGGGTCGCTCCGTCGCCTGCAGACCGATCATATCGATCTATACCAGATACACCGACCGTCGCCGGACACCGACGTCGAGGAAACTCTGTCGGTGCTGACCGACCTGATGCGGGCCGGGAAAGTGCGTGCCATTGGGTCGTCGACCTTTCCCGCCTCCGAGATCGTGGAAGCCCAGTGGGTGGCGGAACGACGTGGTCTCGCGCGCTTCCGCACGGAGCAGCCGCCCTATTCGATCCTCAACCGCAGCATCGAAGGGGAGGTGCTCCCGCTCTGCCAGACATACGGTATGGGCGCCCTGGTGTGGAGCCCGCTGGCAAAGGGCCTGCTGACGGGACGCTACCGCAAGGGCGAGGCGATGCCCGACAGCCTGCGCGTCAAGGTCTTCGCTAAGCAGATGTCCGACGAGCGCAACCTCGACGCGGTCGAGCGGCTCATTCCGGTCGCCCAGGCGGCGGGACTGTCACTGACCCACTTGGCCATGGCCTTCGTCATGGCGCATCCCGGCGTGACCTCGGCCATCCTCGGGCCACGCACGATGCCGCAGTTGGACGACCTGCTCGCCGGCGCCGAGGTCCGGCTCGATGACGAGACGTTGGACCGTATCGATACCATCGTGGCGCCAGGGACCAACGTTGCACCGGTTGGCGGGGCCTACGAACCACCCGCCGTGCTGGACGCGACCCTCCGCCGCCGTCCGCTTATCGAGCGACGGGCCGCCTGATTACGACAGACGCCCGGCTCACCGCCGTTCTCCGGCACTCTCGACCGACCATCTCCAGGATTTTGTTATGACCACCCACAAGCAGCACCCAATCGGGACCGGCTTCCAGGCCGCGTCGACCGCGGACGACGTCGTCGCGGGTCTCGACCTCAGAGGCAAGAGCGTCATCGTGACGGGCGGCCACGCCGGCCTCGGCCTCGAGACGACCCGGACGCTGAGCAGAGCCGGAGCCTCCGTCACGGTGGCGGCGCGCGACGTTGACCGGGCACGAGCCGCCTTATCCGGGCTGGATGACGTCGAGGTCGGTCAGCTCGACCTTACCGATCCAACCTCGATCGATGCCTTCACGGCGCGCTGGCTGGCAACGGGCCGGCCGCTTCACGTCCTGATCAACTGTGCCGGCGCCTCCGGCGGGCCGACACACGACGCGCGGGGCTTCGACACTCAGTTCGCGACCAACCATCTCGGGCATTTTCAGCTCACTCGGGCCTTGCTGCCGGCGCTGCGGGCCGCTCATGGCGCCCGCGTCGTGAACGTCACCTCCGGCGCGCATCGCTTCGGCAAAATCCGATGGGACGATCCCAACTTCGTGACGGGGCATGATCGCCGGGCCGCCTACGCCCAATCAAAGGCCGCCAACGTGCTCTTCACAGTCGAGCTGGATCGCCGATGCGCCGCCGACGGCATCCGGGCTTACGCGGTCCACCCAGGCGTCGTCGTGGGGACAAAGCTCAACGCGTCGGCCGGGCCCGATGCCCTCCGCGCTATGGGGCTGATCGACGAGACCGGTCGCCCCATCATCGACCCCTTGGCCGGAAAGAAAACGCCACAGCAGGGCGCCAGCACGATCGTGTTTGCGGCCACAAGCCCGCTGCTAGCGGCAATTGGCGGGGTTTATCTCAAGGACAACGACATCGCTCCGCTGAACGACGAGCTGATGTCTCTGTCCGCCGATCATATCCCGTCCGACGCCATGTCACACACCCTCGACCCGGCTTCCGCTCGGCGGCTCTGGGAGATGAGCGAGCACATGCTGCAAGGCTGACGGGCCCAGCCTCACGGGAACGTCATTGGCGTGTTGCATCCGGATCTGTATGTCTCTCCCCGGCCAAAACGGTCAATCAAAGTAGGGAGAGAAAATATGCGGGTGTCCAAAGGCATGATGGTCGTGACGCTTGCGTCTTGCGTGATCGGAGCCGCGTCGGCTCAAGCACAAAGCCAAGCCGATCAGATGAAAGTCATGTATCAGGCCGGCCGAAATCAGCTCGGTGTCTTGGAATTTTGCCAGGACAAGGGTTTTTCGGATGCAGAGACCATTGCGGTGCAGCAGAAATTGTTGGGCATGATTCCGTCGACCGATAAAAGTAGTGGTGACGAGGCCGAGGCGACGGGCCGCAAGGGCATGATCGCCGCGATGGGGATCAAGCAGGATCTCGAGGCAGCCGCGAAGACGCAAGGCTCGTCCGTCGAGAAGCTGTGTCAGGCCATGTCGACAGCCATCAAGCAGGCTGGCGCGCAGCTTCCCAAATAAGTCACGTCTGCGATGGCGTCGTCGAGAGACCGATGGACGTGCCACGCTCTAAGCGCGTGGGGAGGGTCACCGCGGCGACTCCCCACGCGACGAGCCGCATCGGCCACGCGCAGGAACGACGACACGACTAGCGTCCCATGCCATCATGCGTCACACCTCAGGGCATGATGCTTCTTTCCAGCCGATCCGACCCGTTCCCCGCTGCGCCGGCCATGCGGTCGGCCGCATGAAGGCCCGGCTTCGTAATTTTCTCGGTATCCTCGGCGAAACATTCTGGATCGTGCCGGGGCTGATGGTCCTGTTCGGCGTGTTTCTAGCCGTCGGGCTGGTCAGCCTCGATCGGAGCGGCCTGGTGCCGACCGCGCTTCTGGACAGCCCGTGGCTCTACAATGGCGGCGGCACGGGCGCCCGGACCCTGCTCGGCGCCGTGGCCTCCTCGACGATCGGCGTCGCCGGAACGGTCTTCTCCATCACGATCGCGGCTCTGTCGCTCGCGGCGGGTCAGATGGGCCCACGCCTCCTCCGCAACTTCACGAAGGATCGCGGCAATCAGATCACGCTCGGCACGTATCTGGGCACGTTTTCCTATGCCTTGATGGTGCTGCGAACTGTCCGCACCCAGAGTGAAGGCGAGTTCGTCCCCCATGTGTCGCTCAGCGTCGGCATTCTGCTCGCCTTCGTCTGCGTCGCCACGCTGGTGTTCTTCGTGAACCACATGGCTGGGCGCATCAACGTCGATACGGTCATCGAATTGGTGAGCCGCGACGTCTCGGCAGCGCTGGCGCGTCTCGGCAACGATCAAGCGGATCCCGCCCCACCCGCGCCCGACATGTGGCGCGGCGCAGAGCCGGTCGTCGATGCCCGACGCGGCTATCTCCAGCAGCTCGACCATGAGGGATTGGCGACTTGGGCGGCGGAGCACGAGACCAGCATTCGGTTGCTCGCGCGGCCGGGCGACTACCTGTTTCCCGGTGCGCCGATCGCGCTCGTGTCTCCAATGGTCGAGGGGGTCGGCGAGGCCATCCGCGACGCAACCGCGCTTGGGCCGCAGCGGATCAGTTCCGCCGACCTCGAATTCGCCGTTCGGCAATTGGTCGAGGTCGCGGTCCGCGCCTTGTCGCCCGGCATCAACGATCCGCATACAGCCATGAGCGTGCTGGAACGGCTGGGTGCCGCACTCTGCGAATTGGCCCCGCGTTATCTGCCGAGCGGCGTCTCCGTAAAGGGTGGGCGGCCGGTGCTCGTGGTGCCGCGGGTCGATTACGACGGCCTGACCGACACGATGTTTCACATGATCAGACAAAACGCGGCCGGGAGCGCCGCCGTCCTGATCCGGATGGTGGAAGTGCTGACCGCGGTCGTGAGTTGCGAGCATCAGGTGAGCCGCGTCGACGCTCTGCAGCGACATGCGGATCTCGTCCTCGGCGATGGCGAGCGCAGCATCGCGACGGCGGCCGATCTCGACGATCTCCGGGCGCGGCATCGGCGCTTGGGCATCATGCGTCAGCATGGCCCCGCCGCCGTCATCGGTGGCGATCGTCCTCCGTCTCACGGCGATGCTCGGATCGGTCTGACTTAGCGTCTGGTACTCAGGACAAACGCGTCCTGCTCCCGACGCGGTTGATCGGTGGAGGGTCTTTGCTGATCTCGCTTGCCGGCCCCGGCGGAACCGTGCGGGCGCGATCTCGTTCACCTGCAGCGATCGTGGGCCGCCGGTGTGGCGGACCGATCATCGACGCGGACGAAAGGGCATTCGACATGGTGGACGTCGAGCAATGGCTTGAACAATGGGTCGAGGATCATCTCGATGCGCCTGAGCCGGTTCGGGAAAAGGCCGAGATGCACGATCAGGCGAAAGCCTGTGCGAACGACGCGGCGGCTGCCGGCATTCCGATCGCCGATCTGAAACAAGCCGCCAACGGCGATCTCGAGACCTATCTGGTCGAACGGCAGAATATCCGGGTCGGCAGGGTGGAGCATGGCTCGGCGGTGGCGCCACCGAGTCAGCACAACACATCAGGGTTCGAGGCCTGGATCTGCAAGCAGGAGCCGTCCGTACGGCTTGTCATTGCGGTTGGCGGGACAATGCCGTCCAATCTCGGCAACCGCGATTGGACGCTCGAGGGTCCGTATCAAGCAAGCCCGGATGTCGCACGCGGTATTGCCGAAAAAGGCTATCGGTTTGTCGTCGACGGTGTGACGGAAACGGCTGCAGAACCCAATGGCCTCACCGACCCGAGCCCTGCCGATCGTCAGACCGGGTTTAAATGACAGAAGAGCCGAAGGACGGTCGGCATCGAGCGCCACGGTGGCGCGATCAACCGGCCTTCTGCAATCCCTCGATGACAGCGCGCGCGGCATCGCCCGCCGCCCGGGCAGCCGTCTCGGTCGGGTAACTGCGCGTCGATCGCTCGAGGCTCGCGCCAATGCCGAAGCGACGAACCTCCCAGCGAAAGCCGAACGGCGCTTTATGGTGGCGAGCCACAAGGACCACGCATTCCGATTTGAACGATTCGGTCGACATGTAAGCAATATTGCACCGCAACATGACAATTGTGCGATGCGGGAAAAACGGCGGACGAGAGTTCAGACTAGGGTTTCGCTACGTCACATCTGGTCCCTAAAGATCATGCGTGCCGGTTGGTGGTCGCGGGGCGCTAAACTGAAGCGCCTTGCTTGACCGCTGCGTCGAACGCTCACAAGGATCATGCATGGTTTATGTTCTAGTTGCGCTCGCTGTCTTGATCGTTCTCGCCGTCTCGCTCGGCATCCGCACGGTGCCGCAGGGCCAAGTCTGGACGGTCGAACGCTTTGGGCGGTTTACGCGCCAATTGAACCCTGGCCTCAATCTCATGACGCCCTTCGTGGAACGCGTCGGACGCCGCATGAACGTCCAGGAAATCGTCCTCGAAATTCCCGAACAGGCCGTCATCACGCGCGACAATGCTGCCGTCGTCGTGGATGGCATCATGTATTACCGCGTCCTCGATGCCGGGAAAGCGGCCTATGGGGCGCAGAACCTCGTGCAGGCCCTCACCTCGATGGCCATGACGAATATCCGTTCAGTGATCGGCGCCCTCGATCTTGATGGTGCGCTTTCGGGACGTGAGGAGATCAATGCCCGGCTCCTCGAAACGCTTGACCATGCGACGGCGCCATGGGGCGTCAAGGTGAGCCGCGTCGAGCTGCGGAAGATCGAGCCGCCGGCCAATCTCGTCGCGGCCATGAACCTGCAGATGACGGCCGAGCGGGAGCGACGTGCGACGGTCGCTCGGGCCAACGGCGAGCGGGAAGCCGAGGTGGCGCGCGCCGAGGGCGCCAAACAGGCCCGCGTTCTCGAGGCGGAAGGCCGTCTCGCGGCCGCGCTGAAGGACGCTGAAGCGCGCGTGGCGCTGGCCGAAGCCGAAGCCAAGGCAACGCTTGTCGTCGCGGATGCCGCGCAGGGAGCGGGCGGTGAAGCCTTGCGCTACTTCGTGGCGACGAAATACATCGACGCCATCGGTCAACTTGCGGGCAATCCCTCAGGCCGGACGCTGGTGATCCCGATCGAGAGCAGCGGGCTCGCAGGCGGCATCACCCAGGCGCTTGCGGCGATGCAGATGGGTAGTCCGGTCAAGTGACCGATGGTGGCGTCTGGATCATGGTCGGGATCGTGCTCTGCGGGGCCGAACTGCTGCATCCCGGCGTCTTTCTACTCTGGATCGGGCTCGGGGCCATGGCCGGTGGAGCAGCGACCCTGGCGCTTCATCTCGACTTCCAATGGCAGGTCGGCGCCTTCTTGATCTGTCTTGTGGCGTCGCTCAGCATTCCGGTCCTGCGGCGTCGGCAACGCGGTGCGGCCGATGGTGGCATCAATGCCCCATCGGTCGGCCTCATCGGAAAACCCTGTCGTGCGCTCGCGTTCGACGGGACGGACGGCCGCGTGAGCTTGGGCGATGGCACATGGCTGGCCCGAATTAGCTCGGGCGCGACCCCAGAAGCTGGCGCGAGCCTCCGGGTTGTCGGGCTGGATGGGACGACGCTGCTGGTCACGCCGATCGAGACCTTGCCGCTTGAGACCTCGCCGGATCGACACAGCGACGATCCGAGCTGAAGTGCTCAGGACCCCGGTCGACGCGATAAGGCTTGCCGCTTCAAGCCCGAGCTAAGCCGGTCGCCAACTTCCTTTCTTGATATCGAATTTCAGCTTGCCTTGATCCCGCATTTTCATCAGCAGAATCTGCAATTCTTCCTGTGACCCCGACGGGTTGACGGCCTGAAGGATCGAGTAGATCGAGCGTGGCTTGTCCAACGCTTTAAGCACGGCTTCTTCGGTGACCATCATGTTCTCCTTGATGATACGAGGCTCCACGTCCTCGCATAGAGCCGGGGCCGCGCAAAGGTCTGCGTCGCTCGATCCCGGCGGCCGCCCCGCTACACCCAGGTCGAACAGCTATCGGTAGCTCGCTCCTATCCTCGGCAGGAGCGCGCCCGAAGCGAGCGCTGAAATTCGCGCAGCTATAATCGACCGGTTGAAAAGTCATTCGTGGGTAGCAATCCCACGACGGCACTAAAATTAATCGATGATCGTCAATAAAATCGCTCGTTAGGCCTACTATACTAAAAACCTGCTCCGGCTATAACGTCTATTAAAAATTTGGCCATGGTCACGCGGCTGTTTTCCTTATAGTCACATGGAATCGGCTTTCAGAGAATTACCCTAGCGATCAATATGCTTGCAACCCGCCATGATGTGATCGAATGTTACAAACGCATCCTCGGCCGCGATGCCGAAAGCGATAAGGTGGTTGATTTCCATTTGTCGAACGGAATCGATGTCTGGTCTCTTATTCAGACGTTCCTCGACACGGAAGAGCGCAAGCTAAAAGAGGATGTCGGGAGCTCGCTATCGATCACGAAGTGTTTTCGCGCGGAGTATCTGGCCCGGAATATCCAACGGGACGACCGGACGATCTACTTCCTCGACAACATGCGCTTCTTGCGATCGTTGCTGACCGCCACGGCCTTCGAGCGCCTGTTGCATGGCGAAATTGTTCTTTATGCCACGCAGGATTGCGAGGTCGTCGTCCATTTCTCCCGCGACGTTTTTATCGAGGGGGAGATTTCGCTGATCGCGCGCTTCCAAGGACAACCGCTCTACGTCACCTCATTCACCTTCGTCAGAGGGGAGATGCTCCACGTCGATCGCGACTGGGTGGTGTTGATTTCGCGGATGCAAGGGATCGGAGGCACGAAAGACCTCAGTCGCCACGTCACGAAGTTGCTCGGCGAGATCACGCCGCAGGCGCTGCTGTTCGTTGTGCTGTCCGGACTGGCCGAGAGAAGCGGCGTCGACATGATCATGGCGACGACCGCCTGCAACCAGGTTTGCTACAGCCAGACCGTCGAAGCGTCGCTGAGACGCAATTACGATGAGTTCTTGACGTCTCTCGGTGCCAGCGAGCCCAAAGACGGATTTTTCACCATCACGGTCCCGCTGCAACACAAGTCTCTGACCCTCATCAAGGCGATCCATCGGATCCGGTCGCGGGCGAAGCGACGGCTGAAGGCCAGTATCGCGGAGGCAGCGGGCGGCGTGTGGGCTGGGTTGCTCCGTCCGCGTCACGCCTGAGCCGGTTTTCGATCGAGCGAACCGTCATGCTGGCAAGGGGTCAGCATCGACGCCCCGATTGCCGCACGCTCGGGAGGACAATCGGTCGGCTTGACAAGCGTCGCCGCGAAAGCCCTCTCGTCGGTCGGTAAAACCATCATTGGAGAACAGCTCGGCCGTGGTCAGGATCAGCAAAACGGCGGCGGCCGCCTTGATCGGCGTTCTCCTGATCGGCGGTGTCATGGCCGGTCACGCTTGGCTCGGCTCCGAGACCGAGGGAACCGCGGTTGCGGCTCCCGGCGAAGCGGCCTTGCTCGATCGAGGCGCCACCGTCTTTCGCCAATGTGCCGCCTGCCATTCGATTGGGCGCAACGGCCCGGATCTCGATGGTCCGAATCTTTATGGTGTCGTGGATGGTCCGGTTGCCCGGCGCCGTGGCCGCTTCGCCTATACGGCAGCTTTGCGAGCGGTCGGCGGCGTGTGGGATCGCGCCAGGCTCGATGCGTGGCTGACCGATCCGCAGCGATTTGCGCCGGGCACCAGTATGCCGTTCGCGGGTCTCGCCGATGCCGACGATCGCGCCGCCGTCATCGCCTATCTGACGTCAAAAGGGCCGCAGACCCCGCAACCGTAAGGCCTTGACTTCCTGCCGTGGAGAGGCCGCTTATCCGACCGACTTAATTGCCGGGCTCCAGCGACGACTGGTTTCCTTGGTGCTTTCATATTGCGCCTCGAAGATCGACGCCGCCAAAGTCGCGCGCACGTGCAACGTATCGGTTCCCGTATTGCGAAACCCATGCGAGGCACCGGCCGGAATCAGCACAGACTGGTCGGGGCGGACGGCCGTCGTGGTGCCATCGACCCAGATATCGGCGCTGCCGGAAATGACTTCGAGGACTTCTTCGACCGCATGAATATGCGTCGGCGCACCGAGTCCGGGGTCGCAAAACTGATCGAAGATGCAAAGCTGACGCCCGCCCAGCATGAAAGACATCCTCATCTGCGTCATGACGCCTTCGCGCCATTGTTCGAGCGGGGTGTTGGCGTGGTCGATAATGTCCATGATGTTGACCTTCGGCACTTAGTTCGATCGTTGCGATCGATCGCGGTTTGGGCGACGCTTGGCAGATAGATGTCGCAAATCTGGGCGTTTCGCGAGCCTCAATTGCCACAAGACGGTTTCTTCAGCCAAACAGCCGTTTAGAATGCGATGCAGGTCGCCGGTGGCGATCCGCGTCACCGCCTTGCGGGCTCATTCAGCATCTGGATCTGTGACAAGAGTGGTTATGACTTCACAAACCAAGCCGCTTTCGATCGGCATCATCGGTTTCGGGGCGATCGGCCGTGATCTCCTGTCCCGTTTGCGTCGAGAGAGCGACGAGATGACCATTTTGCTTCGGCCGGACTCGGCATCGCGGCGCATCGTTCCAACCTCCGTGCGTGTGGTCGAAACGTTGGGCGATCTGCTGGCGGTACGCCCATCGATCGTGGTCGAAGCCGCAGGGCAGGGAGCGCTCGAGACCTATGGGCCTGACTTGCTCTCGGCCGGCATCACGGTCGTGGCCGCCTCGACCGGAGCGCTCGCCGACCCCAAACTCTTCGCGCGGCTCGAGACGGCGGCCTCGGCTGGCGGAAGCCGCCTCGTCATCCCGTCCGGCGCGCTCGGCGGTCTCGATTATCTGGCAGCGCTCCGCGGAACCGTCGATGCACGGGTCCGCTATACGTCCCGCAAGCCGCCGGCAGCTTGGCGTCAGGAGCTTGCGGCTCGGGGCTATGACGCGGACGCGCTCACCGGAGAGATCACCCTCTTCGAAGGAACGGCGGCTGAAGCCGCGACGCTCTATCCACGCAATCTCAACGCTGGCTTGACGGTTGCGCTCGCCGCGGCACCCTCGCCGGTTTCGGTTCGCGTGGTGGCTGACCCGTCTGTGTCGCTCAACACGCATGAAATCGAGGCCGACAGTGAACTCGGCTGTGCCTTTATGCGGTTTGCCAATCGGCCGTCGCCCGACAATCCGAAGACGTCGGCCTTGACGGCCGCCAGTCTGGCGGCTGCGGTGCGCCGCCTTGCCGAGCGAGTCGTCGTTTGAGCGCCCTGCATCGTCTCGTGGTGATTGGCGCCGACATCGTCGGGCTTGGCTCGGCGTTCGGCAGCACGACGTCCGGCCGGGATCGGCCTGAACCGGGGAGTGCGGCATGACGACCATCACGGCAGCCGATGGTTGCGCCATCTATTACGAGCGTGTCGGCTCCGGCCCGCCCGTCGTCCTGATACCCGGGCTCGGAGGCGACGGTCGCTTCTGGAACGGCGTCGTCGCGCTCCTGGCCAGTCGTTTCGATCTCTTGGTCGTCGATCATCGCGGCGCGGGCCGGAGTGGACGGCCCGCTGGACCTTATCGCATCGACGGGATCGCGCGCGACGTTCTGGCGATCCTCGATGCGGAAGGCTGCGGCGCGGCGCATCTGGTCGGTCATTCGACCGGCGGCGCCATCGTCCAGACGATTGCGCTGGATGCGCCCGAGCGCGCCCGATCCCTGGTGATCAGTGGCGGTTGGGACCGCTCCGATGCGCGTTTCCGGGCGGCGTTCGGCGCAAGGGCTGCGCTGCTCGACGCGGGACTGGCCGATGCCTATCAGCAACTCACCCACGTGTTCGGTTACGATCCCGCGTTTATCGATGCTCATGAGGCGGAACTGGACAAGGCGGTCGCGAGCGCCGCCACCGCGCTCGCGCCGTTCGCCGTCACGGCGGCGCGGGTCCGCATGCTGCTCGATTTCGATCGCTCGGCAGAGCTTCACCGCATTGCTCAGCCGACGCTGATCGTCGGCGCGCGCGACGATGGTCTCATTCCGATCCACCATGCTCATCGGCTTCGATCGCTGATCCCGCACGCCGAGTTTTGCGAACTCGCGGGCGCGCATTTTCACCCGCGAACGGACCCGGCCCCCTTCGCGACACGTGTCGCGGCCTTTCTCGACCAGCACGGCGTCGCGTGATGTCCGGCTTTCACGGTCGCGGGTCGCGTCTCTGGAGCATCACGTGCAAGATGGATCACCAGTGATGCCGAGCCGGCTCACGCCCTCTCGCCCAACATGAAGCGTCACGAAAGGACGGATCGATGATCGTCGAAGAACGCGACTACACGCTGAAGCCGGGGAAGCTCGCGATCTTCGTCGAGACTTATCGGGACTATGGCTTGCAGTTGCAGCTCGACTATCTCGGGACCTTTCACGGCTATTTCACCACCGAAATCGGTGAACTGAACCACGTGATCGCCTGGTGGTCCTTTTCAAGCCTTGACGATCGGCAGCTGCGTCGCGCCAAGATGTTGTCGGACCCACGCTGGCAGGCTTATCTCGCGCTGGTCGGCGATCTTTTGCAGCTTCAGACGACCCGTATCCTCTCACCCGTTTCTTTTTCCCCCTTGCGTTGAGAACCACTATGCAGATCGAACGAACCGCCATCGTCGGCAGCGGTATCATCGGGCGCTCCTGGGCGATCGTGTTCGCCCGAGCGGGCGTTCCTGTGCGCCTCTATGACAGCCTCGACGACAATCGGGCGAAGGCGCTCGAGCGGATCGCCGAAGCGCTTGAGAAATCGGCAGCCCTGGTCGGTGATGCTGCGGCCCGCCAGGCGGTTCTCGAGCGTATCACGGTCGCCGACACGCTTGCCGAAGCCGTCGACGATGCGGATTTCGTGCATGAATGTATCGACGAGAAACTCGCGAGCAAGCAGGCGATCTTCCGCGAACTCGAGACACTCGCGAAGCCTACGGCCATTTTGGCGACGACGACCTCGAGTTTTCCAGTTTCGACTTTCGCCTCGGATTTGCCCGGCCGTGCGCGTTGCATCGTGGTGCATCCAGCAACCCCGCCGCATCTCCTGCCCGTGACGGAGATCTGCCCGGCGCCGTTCACCAACCAGGCCATCACCGACGCGACATTCGCGTTCATGACGCGATGCGGGCAGGTGCCGGTGCTGATCCGCTTCGAGCAATCGAGCTTCGTGCTCAACCGCTTGCAGGCTGCCCTCGTGGTCGAAATGCTGCGATGCCTGAACAGCGGCATCATTTCACCCGGCGACATCGACAAGATCATCAGCCAGGGCTTCGGACTGCGCTGGGCGTTCCTCGGGCCGTTCGAGGGTGTCGATCTCAACGCGGCGGGCGGAATTCGCGACTATCTCGATCGGTTTGGTTTCATCTTCGACGATATGGCCAAACAGAACGGTCACGCCGGTCCCATCGTCACGCCGGAAGCGGTTGCAATGCTCGAGGCTTACACGCGCGATCAACTGCCGCTCGATCAGATCGGGGAGCGGACCGAATGGCGCGATGCCGCCATCACGTCCCTCCGTGCGCTGAAGCAGGGGTTGGTTTAATCCTCCTCCACTGACACGCGCTCGCGAAGGATCAGACGATGGCCGTCCGGATCCGAGAGAGAGTAAGCTGCGCGGCGATCCCAAGATGCAGTCGCCGAGAGTGGGTGACTGCCGTCATTTGAGAATGCGACCAGCGACGCGAGATCGTCGACCTCGATCACCGTGCGGCTCAGCGCGATATCGCCGGCGCTTTCGTGAGGCGGGATAGGCCGCCGCGTGCCTGTCCGATAAGCCAACAACTCGAGATGGGGTGGGCTTTCGGTGGGCGAGAGAGCGACGACCACCACCGACGCGTCCGCGACTGCATCGAGCTTGGATTGTTCCGCACCGGAGTTGAACGACCGGGACGATAGTGTGAAGCCGAGCTTCTCGTAGAATGCGATGCTTTGAGCGGCATCGCTGACCGCGATAGCCGTATGATCGATGCCGAGAAACAAGGCGTCGCGCCCCGGTCGATGCCAGCTCGGATCTCCGATCCCCTCTGGAAAGTGCAGCAATTCGAACGGATGCCCGAACGGATCTCGGAATTTGAACGCCGAAACGGAGCCGGTGTTCGGCGGCAAGGTCTGTGGGCCGCCCATGGTGATCGGCGTGATCGCAAAAGCACTGACATGAGCGTGAGCGGCCGCCATGTCGCGCACCACGATCGCGCAATGCTGAAACCAAAGATCGCTCGAGGTGCTACCAGCCGGATAAGATCGCCCAGGTGGATCGAAAGCCAAAAGATCCATCCGCTGGTGGCCGAGCCGCATGGTCACGCGTGCGATTGCCGCGTCAGGCGCGCCCAGAGCCTTCGCCATTCCGCGATCGACTTTGTCGACACGGTCGATGACCTCGAAGCCGAGAGCGTCGCGATAGAAGACTTCGGCCTTTCGGAGATCGGGGACCGTGAGGCTCACCGTCGTGATGGCGGTCTGTCCAAGTACAGGCGTCATGGCCAACGCGCTCCGCGTCGGTTGACCGCGATCGTGTAGAGGCTTTGGCCCGCGCAGAGGAAGAGTTGGCTCTTGTTGCGGCCGCCAAACTCAAGGTTAGAGACCAGCGATGGGACGAGGATTTTGCCCAGCAATGTGCCGTCGGGGTCCAGACAATGCACACCGTCGGCCGCGCCGCTCCAGAGATTCCCATCGCTGTCGCATCTGATCCCATCCGCGTTGCCGGGGTGGATCTTATGGAATACGCGGCCATTCAGCAGTCGTCTGCCATCGGCCCCGACATCGAACACGCGGATATGCTGGACCGGATCGCTGTCGAACTGCTTGCCGGTTTCGGTCACATAGAGCCGGCTTTCGTCGGGTGAGAAGCATAAGCCATTCGGGCCGTCGAAATCGTCGGCCGCGATGTCGAGATCGCCGCTTGGATCGAGTCGGTACAATCTCGGCGGCACTTCAGGCTCTTGTTTGCCGCCCTCGTAGTCGGTTTGGATGCCGTAGGGCGGATCGCTGAACCACACCGACCCGTCCGCCATCACGGCGACGTCGTTCGGCGAGTTCAGCCGCTTGCCGCGATAATGATCGGCAAGGATCGTGAGGCTTCCGTCGAGCTCCGTTCGACGAATGCAGCGATCATGGTGTGAACACGAGATCAACCGGCCCTCGCGGTCTCGCGCATGTCCGTTCTCGAAGCCACAGGGCTGGCGAAACACCGACACGCCGCCCGTTGGCGTCCAGCGCATCACCCGGTCGTTGGGAACATCACTGAACAGCAGGCATTGCTGGTCGCCGAACCAGACGGGGCCTTCGGTCCAGCCAAAGCCCTCGCCGATACGAAGCAACGGCGCGTTTGGGAGGACGAAACTCTTGAAGCGAGGATCGATGACCGCGAACGGCTGCTCCATGATGCGGCTCCGATCAGATCCAATGGCCGGGCTCGTTCACCGTTGGGGTGATGTCGAGTTGCACGATCATCTGCACACAGGGGACGTCGCCCAGCGTCCCGGAGCGATGTCCCACATGGCCCTCGTGATCGGCCGTGCAATCCTGATCCTCGCCAAACGAGATTTCGCCGACCCCCATTTCGACCCGCGTGCCGTCCATCGTCTCCACGAACCACCGGCCCGAGAGCGGAATAATCCATTGCGGCTTTGGGTTTTCGTGCCAATCGCCGACCCAGCCCACCGGCAAGACACAGATGGTCACGCCTGACGGCGCCATGCTGAGCGTATCGTTCCATTGAGGGGCTGCGCCGCTCATGCTTTTTTGTTCGAACGCGGTGAGGGCGCAACGCTTCTGTCGGCTCACGCCATCCTGATCCACATAGGCATGCCAATACGGCACCGTGGGTGTTGCCTCGGGGCGGCTACTCGGGTCAGCCATGTTCGGCTCCTGTCGGTGTCAAGGTTGTGTCATGCCATAGGGGGACGACGACAGCGGATGGGCCACGACATCCTGCACAGGCGAGAGCGCGCTCGAAAAGACGAGCAGCATCAAGCCGCCGACCAGACCGAAATTCTTCAGGAAATCCCAAAAGTGAGACCGACCCTGGCTGTTGCCTTTGGCCCAGAAATCGCCGTAACGCCAGAATTCGTGATAGAGCACCGCCGTCACGACGCAGAACCCGGCGATTAGAAATGCCGCCAGTCGGTCGTGCCAGCCGACCACCACCATGATCGGGCAGACGAGCTCGACCACGATCGCGACGACGAGCAGCACGGGACCGCCCGGCAGGACGGAGGACGTCGCCTGCTTCATCGCGCCCTTCCAATCGAAAATCTTGTCCAAGGCGCTGAACGGAAACAGCACAACAAGGCAAAACCGGATCAGGAACGGAATACCGACGAGATTGAGCCAAGTCATGCAGCGGCTTTCTGATTCTGCTCTCCTAGAACGCGACTATTCCCAAAAGCGGGCTCATCGACCGGCGTTTCGGATGCACCAAGTCGTCGCTTGAGAATGTCGGCCACCCGCAGCGCATTGGCGATGATGGTCAGGGTCGGATTGACGGCGCCGATCGAGGGAAAGAAGCTCGCATCCGTCACATAAAGATTATCGAGGTCGTGCGCTTTGCAGTCGAGATCCAGCACCGATGTGGCCGGATCTGTGCCAAACCGCAGCGTCCCGGCCTGATGCGCGGTTCCGCCGATCGGAATGTCTTTCCCGAAATACAGCTTGCGTTCCAGCAGGACCGGAGCCGCTCCCTCCTTTCGCATGATCTCCTTGAGTTTGTCGCGCAGGCGGCGATGCGCCTCCATGTTGGTCTCATGCACATCGAGCACCACGCGATCACCATCGTAGAAAATGCGATTTTCCGCGAGCGGTAGATCCTCGCTCGAGAGCCAGAAGTCGAGCGCATGATCGGCCAGGACATCGAATGGCGTTTCGGGCAGCCAGTCGCTCAGCCAGCCGGACACTTCCTCGCCCCGCACCTGCTCGCCGTGAGCCTTGGCGCACATTTGAATCAAGCCGAGCGGAAACTCCCAATCATCGGACTTGAAGTAGAAGTCACTCACGGCCAGCGTCTTTTGAAAGACCGTCGTATTCTTATTCTTGAGAAGTGCCATCAGAATGGACTGGTTGTGGCGCATATAGTTGCGGCCGACCTGATCCGAACTGTTGGCCAACCCCGCCGGATGCGCCTCGTTTGCGGAGCGCAGCAGCAACAGTGCCGACGATAAGGCCCCGCAGGCCACCACGACCAGATCGGACGAATAAGTCTCTTCGGTCCCATTCCGGGTGACCCGCACCTTGTCCACGACCTTGCCGGTAGCGTCGGTGTCGAGGCGGGTCACATAGGCGTTGGTCAGGAGGCTTACATTGTTGTAGCGGGCAAGAGTCGGATCGATACAGATGACTTGGGCATCAGCCTTGCCGTTGAGCAGGCAGGGAAAGCCGTCAAATGCATCGCAGCGTATACAGATGCTGGTCGGGGTCGCCTTGCCGTCGCGCTCGTCCAACAAAATGCCGAGCGGCAAGTGGAACGGATGCAAGCCCTGCCGTTCAAAGCCATCGCTGAGCTTTTGGATCATCGGCTCGTGAGACACCGGCGGATAGGCATAATGTTGCGTTCGCGGCGGCTCGTTGGGATCGACTCCGCCCTGTCCATGGACATGAAACAGGGTTTCGGCCTGATCGTAGTAGGGCGCGAAATCAGCATAGGAGAGAGGCCAAGCCGGCGAGATGCCCTCGCTATGCTGAATTTCCTCGAAGTCCCGCTCGCGTAGCCGGAATAAGGCCGCGCCATAGACCTTCGAGTTGCCGCCGACGAAATAGTGGAGTCCCGGGTGGAACGTCTCTCCGGTCCGGCCATGCCAAATATCTGTTGTCTGATATTTGGCATCCACGAAGACCGTCTTGGAACTCCAATTCTCCTGCTCACGCGGCAAGTAGTCGCCACGTTCGAGAATGAGAATGCGCTTCCCGGTCGGCGCCAGACGGTGCGCGACCGAGCCGCCTCCCGGGCCAGAACCGATGATGATCACGTCGTAATGGGTGTCGGACATCGGTTCTTCCCAAAGATGAAGGGGTAATGGAGCCGATTGTTGATCGGCGTGGCGCTGATGAAAGGCTTCAGCCTCCGGTCGCAAATCCTGGATAAAGCGTCATGCCGCCATCGACGAACAAAGTCGCGCCTGTCACGTAATCCGCGGCATCCGAGGCCAGCCAAACGGCCGCCTGGGCGATATCGTCGGGTTCACCGATCCTCTTGTAAGGCACGAGCGTCATCAGCGACTCGTAGGCTGCTGGCGTGTTCCAAGCCTCCGTGTTGATAGGGGTGCGGATCGCACCTGGCGCGATGCTGTTGACGCGAATGAAATGCGGCGCCAATTCTTGCGCGATGCTTTTCATCAGCAGCATGACGCCACCCTTCGAGGCCGCGTAATTGACATGACCCGCCCAGGGAATGACCTGATGAACGGAGCTCATGCAAATGATTTTGCCGGCCGCTTGAGACACGGCTTGGATAACGCCGCGCTTCTTGAACTCGCGTGCCGCCGCTCGCGTGACGAGAAATTGACCCGTCAGGTTGACGCCGATGACCGTGTTCCACTGATCCAACGTCATCTCGTCGAAAGCCGCGTCTCGCTGGAGGCCGGCATTGCTGACCACGATATGGAGCGTGCCGAAATGCGCGATGGCGTCGGCGAACATCCGCTCGACCTCGTCTTCTTTGCTGACGTCCGCCTTCAACGCGATCGCGCGCCGCCCCATGGCCTCGATCTCATGCACGACCTCGTCGGCGGTCTCCGGGTGAGTCACGTAGTTGACGACCACATCTGCTCCGGCTCGCGCCAGACCGATCGCGACGGCTCGCCCAATGCCAGAATTTGCGCCCGTGACCAGGGCCGGTTGTCCTGTCAAGACGGGATGGTAGGGCGCCTTCGGTAAGCGGCCACTGTCGAATGCTGCTGCCTCGGTCGGTTTCTGGGCGGCGGTTTGCGGGTCTGTCATGGGAGGACGCTCCGAGCAGCCGCGAGAATCGTCGGCTTTGCATGCCAACGGCTTTGACCTGCTCACGTTCCAGAGAACCTGATCTGCCGCCAAAAAACACGAGAGGCGGCCGCGAGGGGTCGCCGCCGGGTGTCGATCGACCAATCGTTCTACGGCGTTCCCATCAACAATGCGTCGATGGCGGAGCCGGACATCGGGGGCGCAAACAAGAAGCCTTGGACGGAGCTGCACCCGAGTTCGAGGAGCCTTCCGAGTTGTTCTTCGTTTTCGACACCCTCGGCGACGACATCGAGTTTCAATGTCTTCCCAAGATCGATGATGGTTTCCACGATCGCGAGGGTACGCTCCCGTGCGAGCATTCGAACGATGAAGCTTTGATCGATCTTGATCGTGTCGATGGGGTAGCGATCGAGGTAACTCAGCGACGAAAAGCCGGTGCCGAAATCATCCAACGCGATGCGAATGCCAAGCGATCGGAGATTTTCGAGAACCTGTCCAACAGCCGCCGGACGTGAAATAAACACGCTTTCCGTGATTTCGAGCTGAAGTCGATGGGCTTCGAGGCCCGTCTCGTCGAGGAGTTGCTGAATTTCTGGGATGAACTCTTTCTCGAGAAGCTCATTTCCAGACACGTTGACGCTCAATCGTAACATTCGCCCCGCATGACGCGCATCCAGCGCCTTCATCTGCGCGCAGGCGCCCCGCAAGACCCACCGGGTCAGATCCCGGATCACGCCGATTTCCTCAGCCAGTGGAATGAACTGGGCGGGCCCGATCAACCCACGCTCGGGATGCTGCCATCGGACAAGCGCTTCCATGCCCGTGATGCGAGCCGAGGCAGGATCGACGATCGGCTGAAACAACAGCACGAACTCGTCACGCCCAATGGCTTGTCTGAGGTCGGTTTGCATTTCGAGAGCCGCGACGGCCGCCACATGCATGGAACGCGTAAACAGCGCATAGCCGGCGGTTCCACCCCTCTTCGCCGTATACATCGCGATGTCGGCGTTTCGAAGCAGCTCTTCGGCATGCAGGAACAGCTCCGATGACTGCGCAATGCCGATACTGGCCGATGAAAAGACGTCCTGGTGCCCGATTTTGACCGGTCGGCTCAAGGCATTCAACACCCGCTGAGCCACACTGATGCCGCTCGTGGCGTCGATCGTATCCTCGATCAGGATCGCAAATTCGTCCCCGCCGATCCGCGATAGCGTGTCGCCCGGTCGAATGCAGCTTCGCAAGCGCAAGGCAGTTTCGATCAGCAACACGTCTCCGGCGCGATGGCCAAGACTATCGTTGACAAGTTTAAAGCCATTGAGATCGAGAAACAGAACAGTACAATAGGTCGATCGAGGATTGGTCTTACGTCCGAGAACGGTCGTCAATCTGTCCATGAAAAACGCACGATTGCGAAGCTTGGTCAGATCGTCGTGAAACGCATCGAAGCGCAGCTTTCTTTCCGCGTTTTTTCGGCTCAGAATCTCTTTTTCGAAGGCTTCGTTTTCAGCTTCGGTCAAGCGAGCCCGGACCGCAATTTCCTCAGCCCTCTTGCGGTCGGTGACGTCACGCTGGACAGAAATCCAGTGTGTGAACCAACCGGCCTCGTCGGCAACCGGCACGATGCTCAATTCGACCCAAAAGACGGTTCCGTCCTTCCGGGTGTTGAGAAGCTCGACTTCGACAGGTTTCCATTGGTGCAGTGCAAGTCTGAGGCGATCGAGCGACGCCCGATCCGTCTGATCGGATTGCAGGATGCGCGGCGTCAGCCCCAGAACCTCGGCCTCTGAGTAGCCGGTGGTTCGCTCAAAAGCGGCATTGCAGTAGACGATCCGCGGACCGGGACGATCGATCGGACTGGCTTCGGTGATCAATACCGCATCATTGGCATGGACCACGACGGATTCGAGCAGTCTCAGCCGCTCAGATGTCGACCACCGCTCCCGTGTCGCCCGTTCTGGTGCAACCCGTTGATCGGGTCGCCGCAGTTGAACCAAGCCGAGCAAATGCGCCGAAAGCGTCGCGAGCGCGTAACTCTGCGCGGGGCTAAGGCCGGCGTGGGGTCGCTCGTCCGCGATCGCCAACACACCGAGGCACTCGCCTTGTCGATCGAGCAGGCGGATCGCGGCGAAAAATCGGACGGCAGGGTCGTCGAAACAGGCGGGATCACGATCAACGTCGGCATGGAGATCGTCGACGATAAAGATATTCGAGAGGTTTTCGGCCGCCTCTTCGATCAAAGCGAGCAACTCGACATCATGACGATCAAGGCCAGGATGGACCGTAAGTCGAAAACCACTGGGGCTCCGCTCGGCATAAATCGCGATTGGGCAGCCCGCGACATGGGCAGCGGCTTCG
Organism: Lichenihabitans psoromatis; assembly: GCF_004323635.1. Classification (NCBI taxonomy): domain Bacteria; kingdom Pseudomonadati; phylum Pseudomonadota; class Alphaproteobacteria; order Hyphomicrobiales; family Lichenihabitantaceae; genus Lichenihabitans; species Lichenihabitans psoromatis. Next base: position 93,861 of record NZ_CP036515.1, on the reverse strand, counting down.
AGAAGCCGAGTGATTTCAGAACTCGACCCAAAAGCCGGTCGCGCGTCGCTGTCTGTCATACCCCTCAACGCGTCTGCTTTAGGTTAAGTTCTGCAGAGCAGACGAGCGGCGATGACAGCTCAAGACGATCCGTTATCGCAATGAACGTCGCCCAGCCAAACGCGGGGTCACTCGACCGAGACACGCACCTGATGCCATGCCGCGCTGAGATAACCTTTGTGGTTCCAAACGTCATGTGGCCGTGACGGTTGGGTCTGGCCCGCAGCGTCCCACGCCCGAAGCGTAAGCTGGTAGCGACCGGGGTTTAAAGTCACTTCAGCGCTCCAGAAGGTCCAACTCCACGGCTGCCTGTCGTGCGGTTCGATCGTAGCCTGGTACCATGTGGCGCCGTCATCGATCGAAAGCTCGACCCGCGTGACGGCTCGTTCGGTCGCGATCGCATAACCCCGAAGCATCGTTGGCCCGCGCTTCAGTACGGCTCCGTCGCTTGGCTCGCAGAGGGCTGCGTTGAGCGGCATCTGGTTGATCGGTGTCCCGCACGCGATGTCGTCATCGCCTTTCTGCATGTGCGACGGAAACAGACGATAATCGAGGCGTTGCTGGACCGCGTCGGACGGGCTGGGCTGAACCCGAATAGAGGTCAGCCATTTGGGGCTTCGCACGCCCGCATACCCCGGCACGACCACACGAAGCGGCGCCCCATGTTCGGACCGGAGGGGCTCACCATTCATGCCCCAGGCGAGCAGGACCTCGTTCGACATCGCCTTCGGCATCGGGATCGAGACGCCATAAGGCGCGGGCTCGGCGCCCTCGTTATCGGCAAGATCGGCTGCCTCGAACGCGACATGCCAAGCCGCATCAGACCCGGCTCCGGCGGCCCGCAGCACATCCGCCAGCGACACGCCTGTCCATTCAGCGTTGCCGATCGCGCCGGCGGACCATGGATCGCCCGACGTCGGCCGAACCTGTTGGAGATCGGCGCGGCGGTTTCCCGCGCATTGCATCGTCGCCACCACCGAGCGTGGGCTGAACTGCGCTTTGAGGTCGGCAACTGTCAGACGTAAGGGGTGATCCACCTTCCCGTCGATCGTGATGTCATGCGAGGCCGGATCGAGATGCGGCACAAGCCCGTGCGATCGAACGTAGAAATCATCCGTCGCCGTGATGAAGGATCGTCGCAGGCGATCAAGGCGCGGCTCGGCATTGAACGGCGCCTGCGAGTGAACGATCAGGCCGTGCGGGCGATCTGATATGCCGAACATGGAAGCCTCCAAGACCTGTCATGAACCGCGTGCCCGACACGGGCGTTCCATCGACGCCGGGACCATTGCCGAAAAGGCGTTGAGTCCAACCCTGCGGCGTCCTAACAGGTTTGACCCTTGCGGGTGCCATCGGCATTCGCATCCGACAAATGGAGCCCCACCATGGCCAATCGCGACGTGTTCGGTATCGGTGAAACCCGCCTTCTCGAGCTTCAGCCCGGCGAACAAACCGATATTCGGGCCGAAAGCGAAGTTAGCCGCCTGAAAATTTCATTCGGGGACGGTGCCGAAGTCGAGTTGACGATCGGGCCGAACGAGGTTGTCAGGGTGAAGCAGGGTCAGTCGCCGATCTCGATCCTGTTCGAGGATCCGGGCGTCAGTGTCCACGATCCGCTGAAAGAGGCCGAGTAAGCGGCGTCTCGTCGGTCAGGTCGGTGCGACGTCCAGATCCGGCAAGCGACGGATCGGTCGGTGATAGCGGACCCGCAGGGCCGAACTGCCGGTGGCCATCAGCCGGTATTCGTAGCTGTCGCGCGCGATCACCTCGAAGCGCAGCTGGATGAGGCCGTTGCGCTGGATGAGGTCCGCCGCCGTAAAATCCTTTTCGGCCGCCACGGTCCGGCCTCGCCTCAGGATATCGACGACGCAGCAGGTTCTGCCATCGATCTCGCCGGGCATGGCGAAAAATTCGACCTGATAGCTGCCCGGATCAAGAACCTCGTAAGGCCCGAACAGCACATAGCCCTCATCGCCTTCGTTGGTGATGAGATAATCCTCGCCATCGATCTGTTCGAGCTGGCCGATAGCGCTGTGCAGCATGAGTGGCGTTCCAATCGCGGGGCGTGGAGCAGGGCGGGACCGTGTCGCGGCTCCGGCTGCGGTTCTAGTCCAAATGTTCGATGAAGCCGAGGATGTAGCGGGTCAGGTCTTTAGTTTCTGCAACGCCGCGAACGGGTTGCTGGATAGATCCGGCTTTGGCGGATCGAGCACGGGCTCCACCTGCGCCACCGCATCCGCCAGCGACGAGACCGCCCCGCTGATCAGCCGCCCGCCCGACGCATCCTTGTGGCCGCCGCCGCGAAACAAGCGGGCCGCCTCCAGCGCCGTCTCGTTGTTGGAGCGGAACGACATCGAGCCCGACCGTTGCACGTTGATGACCAGCGGCGCATCGCCGCTCACCATGATGGCATCTGAAACCCGCTGAAACGTTCCGGCATCAAGGCCGAACGATAGCTTTGCGCCATTCTTCAGCCGTCGGAACAGAGCGGGCGAGCGTGCCAGCAAAGGAGCGATCCGCATCCGGGTCGTCAGGCTCGGATCATCGCCGGGCTGCCCCGCCACCATGGCGTCGATCACGCTCGCGCGAAGGCTGCCCGATTCCCGCTCGATCTCGGCCGGGGTCGCGCCGCCACCGAGGCGGGTCGCCATGCCGAGCAGCAAATGGGCGATGAACCCGTCATGGCCGGGGTGGTCGAGCGGAATGAATCCCGACACATTGTCCCAGAACACCTCGTCGAGCACGAGGGCTTGACGGAAGATCGGTCGATCCTTGCGCCAGAGATCGACCGCGTCGATCGCCTCGACCAGCGTCGCGAGCGCCGTGGCGACCTGGGGCTCCGGCGTCGTCGTGGCGTAGAGGGCGTGGTGATCCTGCGCCATGCGGGTGGCGCAGCGGGTGTCGTCGATCATGACGACGATCGCTTCGTCGTCGAGTGAGAATCGCTTCAGGCTCGGCCATCCCTCCATCGGGGTCGGCATCGGCAACAGCCCCTGCGCGCCCAATTGGTCGATCGAGGAGGCATGGTGGTCGAGCACGATCAACCGATGATGCTGGTCCGTGGTCCGCTTCTGGTTCATGGCCGCGAAAGCCTTGATGAACGTGACCGCAACCGGTTCGAGACCGAGATCGGTCATGATCAGCAATTCGGGCTCTTTGGCGCGGGTGAGGCGCTGCAGTTCGATATCGACCACGCCGCCGACATCGGAGTAGCGCGGCACATGCACGACGCGGCTGACCTCCGCATAGGAGGCGACGACGGTCGACGCCCCATAGCCGTCGAGGTCGTGATGGGTCAGCTGCGTGATCTTCAAGGGAACGGTCTTTCGTTGACACATCGGCCGCTACAAAGACGTAGCACGCTCGGGCAACTTCGCTGCCGCCCGCCGCGTTCATAGCGAAACCAGCAAGGTCTATCCATATGCGTCGTCAAGCCTCCGCGGCATCCTTGCTGTTTTGTCTCACTCTCGTCTCGACCACGGCGCTGGCAGCCGTGTCTGAGAAAGCCGCGACCGTGTCGCTCGACTCCGTCAATGCCGCGACGTTTTCGCCGCTTTCGGACAAACCGTCGGTACGGCCCGTCCCGGAGGTCGTCAAGGCCGAAGTCCTGCTCGATCGGGCGCGGTTCTCTCCCGGCGCGATCGACGGGATCGACGGCGATAACTTCCGTAAGGCCATCGCGGCCTATCAGGCACAAATGAAATTGCCGGTGAGCGGGCACCTCGATCAAGCGACATGGAATAAGCTCGTCGGCGACGATGCGGCGCCCGTGCTGACCGAACGCCCCATCTCGGCTGCAGAAGCGAAGGGCCCCTTCGTCAAACGCATCCCGGCCAAGATGGAACAGCAGTCCAAGCTGGACCGGATGGGCTACCGCAACATCGCCGAGATGCTGTCGGAAGAGGTTCATGTCAGCCCGAGCTTGCTGAAAGCGCTCAATCCGCATGACACGCTCGAGGCTGGGGTGAAAATCGTGGTCCCTCAAGTCGTCGTTCAGCGCGGTGCTCCGGCCAAGGTCGCCCGCATCGTCGTCGACAAAGCCGATCACGCTGTCCGCGCCTTCGCGGCCGATGGCGCCCTTTTGGCTTTCTACCCCGCGTCGATCGGCAGCGAGGAGAAGCCCGCACCGAGCGGCCAATTCTCGGTCGTGCACGTGACCCATAATCCGGACTACACCTACAATCCGAAATATGCCTTCAAGGGCGTGAAATCGACGAAGCCGTTCAGGATCGCGCCGGGCCCTAACAATCCGGTCGGGTCCGTGTGGATCGACCTGTCGGACGAGGGCTACGGCATCCATGGCACGCCGGAGCCCGATCTCGTCGGTAAGACTCAGTCGCATGGCTGCATCCGGTTGACCAATTGGGATGTCGAGGATCTCGCCTCGATGGTTGGCAAGGGCGTCCCGGTCGATTTCGAGGACCAGGCTCAACCCGCTGTGACGACTGACAAGCCCATCGCGGCCGCTGCCCCAGCAGCGTCGGTCAAGCCATAAGGCATCATCTCCTGATTGTACCCCAATAGAAATGGCCCCTTTCGGAGCCATTTTTTTTAACGCTGGTGATGAAAAGCTTAGTCGTTCATGTCGTTTCGCATCATGCGGTGCATCTCGTGACGACGCATTTCATGACGCATCATCTCGTGACGCATCATCTCATGGCGCATCATTTCGTGGCGCATCATACGGTGATGCATCTCACGGTCGCCATAGCCATCGTGATGGTGATGATACCCACCGTGATAACCGTCGTCCCGACCACCGTCATAGCCCTGCGCGGAGGCAGTGCCGTTGGCGAAAGCCGAACATGCGAGCACAAGCGCGATGGCGCCGAGCTTGAAATTGGTCTTGAGCATTGGTTTTCTCCCTTGGCCAGGCTTCACATGCCCTGGCCGTTACGCTTCCGTAGCAGGGACATCATGAACGTCCCGTGCTGGTCGGGTTCACAACGCGTTCATGAGCGGTTCGGCCTCACGATGCCGCTTTAATAATCGGGATTGGTCACAAACCAGGCGGCCTGCGGCTGCTCGCCCGCCTGAACCGCAGCTTCATACCGAGCCGTGATGGCGTCGACGGCACGCTCGAGCGCTGAATCAGAGCTGTTTGACACAGCCGGCTCGTGGATCTGGTCCGACAGACGGAACGGCTCGCGAATGAAGTGGCTCTGCGCGAAGTCGAAGCCACCGATGTCGAGTTCGTAGATCTTGAGCCCGAGCTTGAACGTGCCGCCCTCGACGGGAAACCGGACGAAATATTCTGCATCGAGCTTGTGCACCCAGGTGAGGGTGGTGACGTCGAAGATTTCTTTTTCACGAAGCGTGAACATGGCGGAAAATCCGGAGGTGTCGCACCGTTACGATCACGCCGGTGCTGTACACCGTATCGAGGACGCCCGACAGTCGAGCGTCACTGAAACGGTCGGAAGCGCTCGACGACGGTATGAAAATCGCGACCTTCAACATCAACGGAATCAACCAGCGGATCGCCAACTTGCTGGCGTGGTTGGAGGAGGCGCGGCCGGATGTGGCGTGTCTTCAGGAGATTAAATGCACCAACGCTGCCTTCCCGCATGAGACTCTCGCCAAGGCGGGATATCGGGCCGTATGGAGCGGGCAGGGCGCCAATCACGGCGTCGCCATCCTGGCCCGCGACCTCGACCCGATCGAAACGCGCCGCGCCTTGCCGGGCGACCCGCTCGATCACGAGGCCCGCTACATCGAGGCCGCCGTCGATGGCGTGCTGATCGGCTGCTTATATCTGCCCAATGGTAACCCGCAGCCAGGGCCAAAATTCAGCTATAAAATGGCTTGGTTCGAGAGATTGCTGGCCCATGCGGCAAGCCTTCGACGCGACGATGTCCCAGCTGTCCTCGCCGGCGACTATAATGTCGTGCCCACAGACCACGATATCTATGCGATGCGGTCTTGGCTGGACAATGCTCTCGTGCAGCCGGCCCCACGCGCCGCCTTCGCGGCCTTATTGCGGGCGGGCTGGACGGACGCGATCGCCGACCTTCACCCAGACGGGCGCGTCTACACGTTCTGGGCCTATCTGCGCCAATCGTGGACGCGGGACGCCGGTTTACGGCTCGACCATCTGCTGGTCAGCCCCGCGCTCGTGTCGCGTCTCGTCGCAGGAGGGGTGGATCGAGCCGTGCGGGGCGTCGACAACGCGAGCGATCATGCGCCCGTCTGGATCGACCTTCTCGACTGAATCGGCGGGCGCAGGGCTCCGATCGCTACCGGCTTGGCCCGCACAGGCGCTGGCGGCCTGCTTCACCGCCGCGACCGAAACGGCCTAACCGTCTTTGCGGACGCCGTTTGGCGATGGGTCGATCTACCGGCACTCCGGCGGGCCGTTGCGCTGTAAGGACGCCGCTGTCTCCGCAACATTGATATCCATGCGAAACAGGATGAGCCCGCGGTGATCGGTGACCTCGACGCGCCAATCGTCTCCGAAGCGCCGCTGACGAGCCTCTTCCTTCAGAAGTTCTCCGGCCAATTCGAGCGCGTGGCGTCGAGCCTCATCAATGCTGACGAGTTCCGTGCCTTCGTTGTCGATCGACGCGACGCCGTCATAAACGTTGAAGTGATACCGCTGCATTTTTGCTCTCCGGCCGATCGTGGAGTGACATCGCATCGGGGGTGGGTTGAGTTCCATCGGATCACGCAACAGACCGTTGAAGGCACTGCCGCGTCCATCGGGTCCGGCCGGCCGAACAGGAGGTGTCGTCATGTCGGGAGACGCAAAGCTGGGAGCTAAAAGTCGAGATCGGACGTCGAAAAGATTGCTTGCGGCCGCCGAGGGGAATAGGCCGAAGTAAAGTCGTAAAACATCGAAGGTCCGATCTCATGCCTCCCTATCGTTCACGCACCACCACCCACGGTCGCAACATGGCCGGCGCACGCGGCCTCTGGCGCGCCACCGGCATGAAGGACAGCGATTTCGGCAAGCCGATCATCGCGGTCGTGAACTCGTTCACCCAGTTCGTCCCCGGTCACGTCCACCTCAAGGATCTCGGCCAGTTGGTGGCGCGCGAGATCGAGGCGGCCGGCGGTGTCGCCAAGGAATTCAACACGATCGCGGTCGATGACGGCATCGCGATGGGCCACGACGGCATGCTCTATTCGTTGCCCTCGCGCGAACTCATCGCCGACAGCGTCGAATATATGGTCAACGCTCATTGTGCGGACGCCATGGTCTGCATCTCCAATTGCGACAAGATCACGCCCGGCATGTTGATGGCGGCCCTGCGGATCAACATCCCGGTCGTGTTCGTGTCGGGTGGCCCGATGGAGGCCGGGAAGGTCACGTTGAAAAACGGTGTCGTCAAGACACTCGACCTCGTCGACGCGATGGTGGCGGCCGCTGACGACCGCGTCAGCGACGAGGATGTGCAGGCAATCGAGCGCTCGGCTTGCCCGACCTGCGGTTCCTGCTCGGGCATGTTCACGGCCAATTCGATGAACTGCCTGACCGAGGCGCTCGGCTTGTCGCTGCCGGGCAACGGCTCGACGCTGGCGACTCATGCCGACCGTCGGCGTCTGTTCGTCGAGGCGGGGCATTTGATCGTCGATCTCGCCCGCCGCCATTACGAGCAGAATGACGCGTCGGTGCTGCCGCGTGCCATTGCGAGTTTCGCGGCCTTCGAAAACGCCATGACGCTCGATATCGCGATGGGCGGCTCGACCAATACGGTGCTGCATCTGCTGGCCGCTGCCCATGAAGGCGAGATCGACTTCACCATGGCGGATATCGACCGCTTATCTCGACGGGTTCCGGTCTTGTGCAAGGTCGCGCCCGCCATCGCCGACGTTCACATGGAGGATGTCCATCACGCCGGTGGCATCATGGGGATTTTGGGTGAACTCGATCGCGCCGGCTTGCTCGATAGCAGCGTCGGCTCGATCCACGCCGAAAGCCTGGGGGCGGCGCTCGATCGCTGGGACGTCAAGCGCACCACAAGCGAGAGCGTCCATCACTTCTTCAGAGCGGCCCCCGGTGGTGTGCCGACGCAGGTCGCGTTTAGCCAGGACAGCCGATACGAGGATGTCGACACGAACCGCGAGACGGGCGTGATCCGCAATCTCGAACACGCCTATTCGACGGATGGCGGCCTCGCGGTGCTGTACGGCAACCTCGCGGAAGACGGCTGTATCGTGAAGACGGCGGGCGTCGATGCCTCGATCCTGACGTTTCACGGAACGGCGCGGATCTTCGAGAGCCAGGATACGGCGGTGCTCGGTATTCTCAACGGCGGCGTCAAGCCGGGCGACGTGGTGCTGATCCGCTACGAGGGGCCGCGCGGCGGCCCCGGCATGCAGGAAATGCTCTACCCGACCAGCTATCTGAAATCCAAGGGAATGGGCAAAGTCTGCGCCCTTGTGACGGATGGACGGTTCTCGGGCGGCTCGTCCGGCCTGTCGATCGGTCATGTCTCGCCGGAAGCCGCTGAAGGCGGCACCATCGCGCTCGTACGGGAAGGCGACCGGATCGAGATCGATATCCCGAAGCGCTCGATCCATCTCGCCGTGAGCGATGCCGAGCTTGCCGACCGTCGGCAGGCGCAGGAGGAGGCCGGATGGCACCCGACCGAGGTGCGGAAGCGCAAGGTGTCGGGAGCCCTGCGGGCTTATGCGTCGATGACGACGAGTGCCGCCAAGGGCGCAGTTCGCAAAATCTGACGCGGCTGCTCCCGCCCGTGCCGTCGTCCGTCGCTCAGATGCCGACGGCGGCGCGCGGGTTGGAGCCATCGCTGTAGCGCGACAAACGGAACTCACGCGGATCGACCAGAGGCGCGGCACCGGTCGCCAGATCCGCGGCGAGCCGACCCGCGGCAGGGCCGATGCCGAAACCATGGCCGGAAAAGCCCGTTGCGACCACCAATCCGGCAATGCTATCGACCGGTGAGATGACCGGCACCGCATCCGGCATGACGTCGATCATGCCGGCCCATTCCTGCACGACGCGGGCGCCGGCGAAAGCCGGAACGGTTTTGACGAGATGCGCCAGCGCCTCGCGGTTGTAGCGCCGGTCCGGCTCGGGATCGAGCACGCGCGTTGTCTCGTAGGGCGACACCTCATCGAGCGGAACCAGGCGTTCCTCGCGCCATTCCTCGGCGAAGCGGTGATCCGCGCGGAGCCTCAGACTTTTTCGGTCGTCCCAGAACGGCGGGAGGAAGTGCTTGAGGAAGCGGAAGCTGTCCGGCACGATCGGCACGACGTTCACGCTGCCGTTGGCGATCGTGTAACCGCCATCGAGCCGCTTGCGATAGGCCGCGTGATCACCCCAGAAGGCGGTCGTGGGCGCGCCGTCGAGCGGTGCGGTTCGCAGCACGCTGGACCGCACTTTGAGCTGTGGCAACGTCACATCGAGGTCTCGAAGGAAGCGGCGCGACCACGCGCCACCTGCCAGCACGACGGCATTGCACCCGATGCGGCCTCGTTCGGTGACGGCGGCGATCACGCGCCCACCCGCTCGATCCAGCCCCCGCACGGCGCAATCGGTGAGGATCACGGCTCCGTCGCGCTGCGCCGCTCTCGCGATCGCGGGTGTGGCGGCCTGGGGCTCGGCGCAGCCGTCGCTGGCGCAATAGAGCGCGGCCTTGTAGCGCGATCCGCCGTCTGGCAAGTGGCGATCGAGTTCGCTCCCGGAAATGAGGCGCGCGTCGATCTGATACGGCCGCGCATGATCGAGCCATGTCTCGAAACGCGCGACGTCGCTGTCGTTGTCGGCCGCGAAGACGATACCGGTGGTGCGAAAGCCGGTCTCGGCCCCCACGGTTTCGTTCATATCGGTCCAGAGGCGCAGGCTTTCGATCACCAGCGGGATCTCGCGCGGATCGCGCCGCGCCTTGCGAACCCATCCCCAGTTCCGGCTGGATTGCTCGCCCGCCACGAGCCCTTTTTCGCAGAGTACGACCGAGATGCCCCGCCGTGCCAGCGTCAGGGCCGCGCTGGCACCGATGATGCCGCCCCCGATGATGACGACTTCGGCATGACGCGGCATCTCTGTATCGGGAATGACCCGATCGACCTCTGGACCCATTTGACCCTCATCGGGCATGGCGCCCCGTGTCGTCGCATCGACCCTTTGACAAAACCATGCCATGCCGAGTTTCGAGCGTCACGAGGCCATTGCCCGAGAGGGCGACGACCTCAGCGATAGCGCGGGTTGGTGTAGCCTTGCTGAATGACGCGGAGCCCCTCCTGGCTTTCCCGCGGCATGCCATTTTTGAGATCGGCGAAGACCTGCTGGGCGCCGGTCCAGTCGCCCTTGTGATACATGGCCCAGCCACGCACTACAGAGAGGCCACGCGGCTCGGATCGGCCCTGGCTCTTCCGCTGTTCAAGCATCGCGACCGCCTGGTCGTATTGGCCGCTCTCGAACGTTTTGACGATCGCGGTCGCGCTCTGATCCCAGCCACCGTCCTCCGATTGAGCGACGCGGGCGTGGGTTCCCTTGTTGTTACGCGCCAGACGAGGCTGTTTGCGGGTCGACGTCATGGCGATGTTAGTGCTGCCATGCATCAGCTTGTCGAGATCGGCGACGCGCGAATAGACAGTGCGATATTGCGCCACGAGCGCGGCATATTCGGCGTTATGCTTGAGGCGCTTGGCCGTGACCATCAAGCCGATGGCGGCGGATTCGCTCGGCTGCCACGCCGCGGATTTGTGGAACCAGGCGTCGGCTCCGGCGAGGTCGTCGGCCTTATAGAGAGACCAGCCATAGGCCTGCGCGCCATCGGCCGACGCCTCGGTGTCGATGGCCCGCCCCAGCATGGCGAGATCGGCGGGGTTCAACGGTGTCGCGCCCGGGGCACCGAGGTTTGCGCTCAGGATCTCGATCATCAGCTTGCGATTGGGATGGTCGAGATCGGCATATTGGATCGCCGCCTTTTGGGCGTCCGCAAGCTTGCCGCCATCGCGCAGGGTCAGCACCAGCCCCTCGGCGCTCTTCGGATTTGCGCCATTCTGCAGCGCCATGGTGAACCACGTCTCGGCCTTGGCATAGTCCTTGTGCGAATAAGCATACCAACCGAGCAACTGGGCATCGGTCTTGCCGCCACTGGCCCGCGCGTTTGCGGCGAGCGCGTCGATGTCGGACTGGGCCGGAGTATCTATGGATTTCCCAGCCGCCGCCTCGCCGATCTTCTGGCGGAGGACATCGAAGCGCACCTGATCGAATTCTCCGTGGCCGCCGACGCGCTTACCACTCTGAATGAGGTTCTCAATCAATTCGGGTGATTTAAGGATTCCGTTCGCCTTTTGCACCGTCGCAAGGCGGTCCTCGGGTTTGGGACACGAGGCGATGACGAAACGATAAGCATCGGCCGCATGTTGCTCGTCATTGGATTGTGCCAGCGCTTCGGCGGTGCGCCAGATTGCGTCGACGTTGCCGCAGGTCAGCAGCCCTGGGCTCGCGGTCGCGATGTCGATTACGGTGCCCCATTGCTGCGTGTCCGACGCCTTGACGAGCGTGTCATAGGCTTCGGCCAGGGCCAGCTTGCCGCTGAGATCGCTCGACGGCTGCCATCCGGGAATACGCGCGCGCATGTCGTCCATCGCGGCATGAACGCCGACGATGTCATGCTTGCCGAACAGATCCCAGAGCGGCTGTTCGGAGACGCCGCTCCGCACCTCGGCGAAGAGATCCTCCGGCGGCTCCCAACCCGCATAGCTCGACCGGAGCAGACGGATCTCGGCCGCGACGCGCGCAAGATCGTTCTGGGCCGCGTAATACCGCAGCGGACCGAGATCGATGGCCGCGGCCTTGTCGGAGGCTGTGCCATCCTGGCTCGATCCAGGCGGCTTGGGCCGTTGGAGCACGAAGGCGCTTGGCGTGTCGAACTTCGCACCGCGGGGCAGGGTGCCGCCAAGCGCGGCCTGCTGCTCGGGCGAGAGTGTCGAGGGGCCGCCAGGGACGCGCGTCGCCTCGGCGGGGGTAGTCGTCGAGGGCGCGCTGAACAGCGAGGCGGAAAGCGGAACCTCCGCCGCGCTTCGCACCGCCTGCGAGTGGACCACGGTCGAGGCGCCGAGCAGAAGAACCGAGAGTAGGACGGGATGGCGAATGGGCATGGCGGAGGCTTTCCTGAAGAACGACGGATCGAGACGCGGTGTGGCGTTACTTCGATCCCGTGCGGCGAATGAGGATGTGGGTCGAAACGCCGAGGATCGTCATGAGCAGCATGAGAAGCGCGATGCTCAGCATGATGTTGTTCGACAAGACGCCGCCGAAAATTGGTCGAATGTCGGACAGGACCAGCCGCTCGGGCATCACATAGGTGACTCGGGCGGGTTGGATCGATTGCAGCGCGTCGGTCTTGACGTTGAGGCTGATGGCTTGGCCTGCGAGATCAGACCATTGCCCGTTGGCGACGAGATGGGCGATCCCGTTTTGGTACAGGTCGGCCGTCGGTGCGGTCACGACCAACCATTGAGACGGGTTCCGCGTGAAATGCGGGAGTTCGAGACCCCCGATCGACGCAGACCCGACATCGGGCGCGATAGCGGCGATCAGCATCGTGGTGCTGGTGGCGGGCAGCCGATCGAACCGGCTCTGATTGCCCGAGAAGAAGAACCCCCGGCTTCGCAGAAGTTGCTCCGCCCCGTTCACGACCGCTTGGACGCCGGACTTGACCATGACGCTGTTGTCCGTTGCGGCTGCATCGAGCGGCATGTCGGTGCTCATCGGGTTCGGCTCGGCCCTGCGCGCCTCGCCTGTTTCGGCCACCACAGGCAGTTCGTTCGAGGCTGGCTTCGCGATATCGTGCAAGCCGGAGGCGAGGGTCTCGGGCAGTTGATCGGGGGTGCCGATCACGATGCCAGGCGCATCGCTGCTCGCGACGGAGCCGACGTGCACGGCAGGAGATCCGACGTCGATCCGGCTCGCTGCCATATTGGCCAACAGGGTGAGCCCGGCGCCGACTGAGCCGCTATCCGCGTTCGGGAGGTAGAGGTTCAGGTGCTGACCGTCCGCGACCGTCCTTGACGAGAGCGCGGAGGGAATCTGCGGCAGGGTCACGAGCCGCGCGAAGTCGGGAAATTCGAGCTCGGACGATCCGGCGATCATCAGGCGTGGGTCATGCGACATGGTGGAATGGTCGCATTGCTGGTCGAGCGGCGAACTGGTCATGCCCTCGATCGCGATTTCGTTGTGGCCCGGGTGGAAGAACCGTAACGGCAGTTCCACGATGGCATGCTGCAGCCGTTCGGGTTTTCCGCCAGCCAGCGGCATGGTCGAGACCAGGGTGCCGTTGACACGGAACACGAGCGCGCTGTTGTCGTCGAGGGCGCCCGAATGCGCGCCATCGAGCAGCAGGCGGGCCCGGTCGTTGGCCGGGTAGAAGTCGGACGGCAGCGTGATGTCGAGGCTCGACATGTAATGACGGCCGGCGAAATTCTCGGTCGCGAAGCCGAGTTCGGCGAAGCTGCGGCGGCTGCCACTGTTGATGACGGATCCGCCGCTGCGCGCCACCGATCCAAGCCCGCTCCTGCCAAGGCTGTCGATCTGCCGTTCGATGTCGGCATCGTCGTTGCCCGATAGCACCAGCACGAGACGGTTGGTCGCCGGGTCGCGGCCGATCGTCAGGGTCTCGTCACGCGCCAGCAGATGCAGCGCTTTGATGCTGTCGTCCTGCAGCGCGCCCTTGTTGATCAAGACGTCAAAGCCCGGTCCGCGACCAAGGTCGGGGCCGCTGTCGACGATCGGGCGAGCAAGGCCGGCGTGACGGACGATCGCACCGATGAAGCGCCCGGCTTGGCCGATGCTGGCCTCACCGGCGCCCTGGGGCAGGCGCATGTGGATGCGCGTCGTGCCGTCATCGGCGAGCGGTTCGGCTGCGAGATCGCCGAGCGAGCGCACCGAAAAAGCCGCGTCCTTCGGCACGATGAACCCGGTTTTGGCCGGATCAAGCGAGGCCCAGAGCTCGTATGTGGCCTTGACCGAGCAATCGACGCGATGGGTCAGCGCCACGCTGACCTGAACGGTGTTGAGGCCCGGCACCAAGAGGCCGTTCGGGATCTTCACCGGAAAGGCGGTGACCTCTTCATGCGACGAGGCCGGGATCGTGGCCAAGGTGACGCCGTTAATCGACAGTTTCACGGTCGAGCGCTCGGGCAGCAGCGACACCGCATTGAGCAAGGCCAGTTGAAACGTTTGGGTACGGGCGGCTTCGAGGCGGCCAAGGGAGATCTGCCAGGTCTTGGTGGTATTCTCGCCATTGAACATGAGTTCGAGGCGGCCGGCGGGCAGGTGCTTGATGACTGCATTGGCCTGATCGACGCTCGGAGTGCCCGGTTTGCCGATTGTCAGGAATTGAGCCGCCGACTGCGCTTGCGTCGGCCCGGCAAGCGCCAGGAGGACGGAGGCCGCGAAGGCAGTTGAACGAAGCAGGGTCGACAGAAGGGGGGGCGACGGGACCAGCATGGTGGCGGCTCTCGAACGGGAGATCAGGGTGCAGGGGCTTCGAGGCACCCGCTTAAAGGGCGGATGCTTCGGCGGCGGATCGGATCGAGGCTCAGCTCGTGGTCGTCTCGGTCGAGGCGTCGGTTCGGCCGGCGCTGACTTGGCCGCGACGGAACACGGCGTAATAGAGGCCGCGCGTGGTCTGGGCGAACCACCAGGTCACGATGATGGCGGTGCCACGAAGCACGCCGACCTGTTTGTAATTATCGACCCGCCCTTGGTGGACCGGCGTGATGTCGGCGAACACGACCTTGGCGATGATCTTGAAGCGATCCGCATTGACGCCGTAGAATTTGAGGCCGGCGCCCCGCCCCTCGTCGAAGGAGCGGCGACCGACGCTCGTCACGGGTGTTTCGAGTACGGTCCCAAGTGCATCGCCGCTCACGATGCGGAGAATGCCGGGGGTGCGAGGCGGCAGCTGAGCGGTTCCGAGCAGACGCACCCGCAGGCCACCGAAGGACATATCCTCGATCACGACCGGCAGAATCTCGGTTCCGAACACGAGACTTGCCTTGAGATTGCTGCTGACGCGGGGAACGCTGCGACGTTCCTGCAGCTCGCAGACGGCGCCCAGCGAGATGCCGGTCAGGAACAGGTTCAGGGCGCTCCACACGCCCACCACGGTGATGAGGTCGCGGGTGTTCGGCTCATTGGCAAATCGGAAGCCGAGCACGATCATGCTGGCCAACACGAGGAAGAAGATGACGAAATAAGGTGTGGCGAGGCCCGATAGGCGGCTTTCGTCCAGCGTCTGTCCTTTGGCGGTCACGTCGAATTTGGGACGACGCGGGTTGATGAAGACGCTGATGACGGCGCGGAATAGCATGACGGATTGAATATATTCATAGATGTCGGACGCCCATGGCCAACGGAACTGGCCGAAGACATAGCTTTGAATCATGAGCGCGGCGAGCATGTAGGTCAGCGTATAGGCCAAGAATTCCTGCCCATTCGCGATATAGATCTTCATGCCGAAGAAGATGTAGAGCATTGGCGCAAAGATAAAGACCATGCGGGACAGTGGGAACAGCCAGAACATGCTGCTCGATAGATAACAGAGCCGCTGCGGCAAGCTAAGGCCGCTCTTGAACAGTGGGTTTTTCAGCAGCATGATCTGCACCATGCCGCGGCACCAACGCGACCGCTGGGTGATGAAGGCGTCGAACGTCTCGGGCTGCAGGCCGGCCACGAGCGGCTTTTCAACATAGAGACTGTTCCAGCCGCGCGAGTGCAGTTCGAGCGCGCTTTCGGCATCCTCGGTGATCGAGGATCCCTGGAAACCACCCACTTGTTCGAGAGCCTGCCGGCGCAATAGCGCTGCCGAACCGCAGAAGAACGCCGCGTTCCACTTGTCGAGGCCCTTCTGGACCATGCCGTAAAACATCTCGTTTTCGGATGGCATGTGGGCCGCCGAGATGTTCTTCTCGATCGGATCCTTGTTGAGGAAGAAATGTGGTGTCTGCACCAGAAACAGCTTGTCGTCCGTGCTGAAGAACCCGACCGTCTCGGTCAGGAAATCGACTGCGGGCACGTGATCAGCGTCAAACACAGCGACGATCTCGCCGTCGCTATGGGCCAAGCCGTTGTTGAGATTGCCGGCCTTCGCATGCGAATTATGATCGCGGGTCAGATAGGTGACCCCGAGCTCGCGGCAGAGCGCCTGCATGCTTTCGCGGCGGGCCTGGGCTTTCGCGGCAATGCCGGGATTGTCAGATTGCACCTTCTCTTCGGTACCGCCGTCGTCGAGCAGGAAGACGTTGAGCTTGCCGGCCGGGTAGGTCATTCGCTTGGCCGCCGCGAGGGTCGGCGCCACGATGTCGATGCTCTCGTTATAGGACGGCACGAAGACGTCGACGACAGGAGCGTCGGCCGCGCTCAATTGCGGCGCCTTGGGGCGGTCGATCGGGTCAGCAACCGTGAAGAGACTGAGAAACAGCATAGTGACGCAGTAGCATTCCGCGCAGACCAGGATCATTCCTGCGGTGAAATCCAACGGCGAGTCGATCGAGGGCACCGTGCTGGTCAAGCGCCAGAGCACATAACGCAAGACCACGAACGTCCCGAGTGCCAGGAACACTGGACGCCAGGCACCCGAAAGCTTCAGGAGCTTGATCGCAACCATGACGACCAAAGCCGAGCACGCAAGTGCGATCTGTGCTTCGACCCCGAGGGGTAATCCAGCCGCGACGAATGTGACAACAGCGGCGATGCCCCAGATGAGAAAAGTCATTGTTTTGATCATGGCTAATTCTCTGCTGTTAAGGCAGCCGTCAATGTTGTCAGGCTAGCTTCCTAACTCAGAGACGCCGTAACCGCCTTGCTGCTGGTGACGATAAAAGGGGAGCGAACGGCTGATTCGTCAATATTTGATTCAACTTTTTATCATGTGCCGTTTCGTAATATTAATTTTTTATTAACTCATTACTCAAAAGTTTGTGGTGCTTGTGAGGCAAGAGACTGCTCCGGCCTAAAAGAATGGGAGTGACGTGGGAAAAGCCCGCCTGCCTTTCCGCTAACCCGGTGCGCTGATATCGACGCGAGAGCAGAATCGGTGCCGATGATGGGACCGGCTGGAACCGGCGGGGGCGGGATGTTCAGCACATATCGGGAAATCTGGGACCAGTCTGCGCCGATTGGATCAGATATCTGGGATCATTACTTGGATGTCATCGACGCTTATCTGAACCGTTAGCGTCAGAAAGCCGATCTTACGTTACTAGAGATCAGACTTAAAAAGGCGCTTGCCACTTTGCGCTCCGACACCGTCACGGGTTCGATGGGTTCAAGCCGTTTACCAAGAGTTTGATAGCCGCCTATAGCGAAGCGGTGATCATCGTCGATCAAGCCGACGCGGAAGCATCTCTCCACCTTGGCGCGGATCACGCGTACCGAGTTTCATACGACGATCCAGATGCCGTCAAAGACGCGATCACTGCGATCCGGAGTGATTTCGGCGGCCCGAGATGGCAAGTCGCTCAACAAGCGATGGCCGGTCTGAAACAGAATTATGGCCTCCCTCGCGTGGTCGGGATCTGCGTGATCTGTTCAGGGTCGCGGCCACATTCTGAGGCGGTACGACTTCAC
The DNA here is from genome assembly GCF_004323635.1 of Lichenihabitans psoromatis. Taxonomy (NCBI): domain Bacteria; kingdom Pseudomonadati; phylum Pseudomonadota; class Alphaproteobacteria; order Hyphomicrobiales; family Lichenihabitantaceae; genus Lichenihabitans; species Lichenihabitans psoromatis. The sequence goes on along the minus strand of NZ_CP036515.1, from coordinate 76,274 downwards.
ACAAATGTGATATCGGCCAGAATAGAGTTAGGAGTAATATTAGGAGGTCACGCGCCGGAACAACACGGTGTGGATCGGAGGACATGACCATGATGTCGGTCTCGATGACTTCATTCAATGCTTTGCTGATGGTCTTTGCCGCAGTCCCGCTGGTCGTCTTGATCTGTATCTATGGCGGCGACGGTGCCGGCGCTCTTTGGGAGCAACACCGGCGCCACAAACGGCATTGAGCGGCAGCCGTCGAGCGATGTCTCGACCCTGAGTTTGTGACGCGGAATTGGGGTCGACCGTGGCAAGACGGAACCGGTTGATCCCCGTGCGTCTTGCTCTACAACGTCGTCCATGCATGCTCCGTCCGCACCCCAAGCCGCCATCCCCACGGACGGGCTCCCCACGCCACAACGTTACGTTGCGACCTTCGCGATCCTGACCGCGATTGTTCTCGCGGTTCTCGACGGCGCCATCGCCAATGTGGCGCTGCCGACCATCGCGACCACGCTGCAGGTCTCGGCGGCGGCATCCGTGTGGATCGTCACCGGCTATCAGGTCGCCTTGGTTGCCGCGCTTTTGCCCTTTGCGGCTTTGGGCGAAAGCATCGGCTTTCGACGCGTTTTCATCGGGGGCGTGCTGCTCTTCACGCTGGCATCCGCCTGCTGTGCGTTCTCTCCCAATCTCCCCATCCTTATCGCCTCGCGTGTTCTGCAGGGCCTGGGATCAGCCGCTATCATGTCTATGATCGCGGCCTTGCTGCGGTTCACCTTTCCGTATCGCCTGCTCGGCAGCGCCATCGGCATGAACGCCCTTGTGGTGGGCCTATCCTCGGCCGCGGGCCCGACGCTCGGGGCCGGCATTCTCTCTCTGGCGAGCTGGCCTTGGCTCTTCGCCATCAACATTCCGCTCGGTCTGATCGTCTTGGTTGCGGCGCGGGCGCTGCCGATCACGGAGGCGCATGGTCGTCGCGTCGATCTCATCAGCGTCGGGCTCAACATCGCGTTTCTGGCCCCGCTCGTCATTGGTGCCGACTGGCTGCTGAGCCGGCCGTTGATCGCGGGTCTGCTGCTGGCGGTCGCGGCGGTCAGCCTCATGATGCTGGTGCGGCGCGAGACGAGGCAGGTCGCGCCCCTCATCCCGCTCGATCTCTTGCGCGGCGGGACGTTCCGCTACTCGGTCATTTCGTCGGTCTGTATGTTTGGCGCGCAGATGCTGTCCTTCGTGGCGCTCCCCTTTTATCTGCAGCATGGGCTCGGGTTCGATCCTTTCATGAGCGGGCTTTATATGACGCCTTGGCCGCTCACGGTGGCGATCGCGGCTCCTTTGGCCGGCCGCTTGTCGGATCGTGTCTCCACCGCGATCCTTTGTGCGCTGGGGGCCGCCTGCATGGCGGTCGGCTTGACCCTGGCAGCGGTATGGCCGCTTTCGTCAAGCATCGCGCCTCTGATCGCCTTCATGGTGATCGGTGGGCTCGGGTTCGGCTTCTTTCAGACTCCGAATAATCGCAACATGTTGCTTTCGGCCCCGAAAGCGCGGAGCGGCGCGGCGGGCGGCATGCAGGCGACCGCGCGGCAGTTCGGCCAGACGTCTGGCGCGGTCATCATGGCGATCCTATTTTCGCTCTTCGCCGCCAACGCGCCTCGGATCGGGCTTGGTGTCGCGGCCGCCATGGCGCTGGCGGCCGCGATCGTCAGTTGTTTGCGGATCGAGCGACCCGCCGCGAAAGCCGTCGAATCGGTTGCGACCGTTACTTGACGTTCCAGATCGACTTATAGACGTCGCGATAGCCGTTGGCCGGGTCGTAGACGTTGTCGGGGCCGCCGTCGAAGCCGATGTTGTCGGCGGTCACGAGATGAATGCCCGAGACATAGCCGGACCAAGGCTGCTTGGCGAAGGCACGGTTCAGTTCATCCACGAGCTGCCAGCCCTGTTCGTGCAACGGCTCCGGCACCGTGGCGATCTGATATTGCTTCGACCGGATGCGCTGGAACGCCGACTCGGACCCGTCTCCCGCCGAAATGTTCTTGGGCGTGTCGGTTCCCGACTTGCCGGCGGCCCCAAGCGCAGGTCCCATGAAGTCGTAATAGAGGTCGTTCACCGCGAGCGAATAAGTCCACTTGTCGCCGAAGCGCTGCAGCAGCGAGGTGGTGAGCTGCGGCATACGGGTCGAGGCTTCGCTCATCGGCGCGTCTTCGAGCGTCAGCACGGTGCAGCCGCTGCATTTCTTCATGGCGGCCTCCATCATGCGGGCTTTGGTGATCGCCATCTCATATTGCGAGTCGCCGAAGATCACGACGCCGGCCTTGCCGTCCGAATCCGCGATCGCGAGATCGGCCGCTGTCTCGGCCACGTCGGCGATCCTGGTATTCACGTTGGCAAACATGCCGGTCTTCGGGTCCGGGCCGGGCGCCACCGTCGCGTGCCAGCCGACAAACGGAATACCGGCATCTTTCACGGCACCGAGCGCGGCATTTTGCTCGATGGCGTCGAAGCCGCCCACGATGATGCCGTCGGGCTTGAGCGCCATGGCTTGGTTGAGCGCCGCCGTGCGACCGGAGATTTCGCCCTGGCCGTCGATGATCCGCAGGGTCCAGCCGATCGCTTTGGCGGCTTCGTCGACGCCACGTGACACACCTTCGGTGCCTCCGTTTTTGAGATCGCCGGCGACATAGATGATGGTCTTGCCGGTCGCGGCCTTCGGGCCCGTCGTCGGGCCGTCCCACTTGCCGGCTTTTTGCGTTGCGGCAGCGACTTTCGCCTTGGCGGCATCGACGAGAGCATCGGCTTGCGCCGCGCTCAAGGCCAAGCCGGTCAAAAATGCGGTGCCGGCCAGCAAAGCTGCGCCGCGTCGAAACAGGTGTCTGGTCATGGTTGTGTGTCCTCCCGTGGTGTTGGCACGGCTTGTGGGTCGCGCAGGACCACCGCTTTGGGTGGACTTGCGGCCGCGCCGCGTTTGCGTTGAGCGTAGCCGGCGATCCCGATCGCCACCAGCAACGTCAATCCGTTGAACATCGGCTCGACCCAGAAGGAGCCGCCGAGCTGCTGAATGCCGGAAATGCCGATCGCCAGGATCGCGACGCCAATCAGCGTGCCCCAGACATTGACGCGGCCCGGTTTGATCGTGGTCGAGCCGAGGAAGGCGCCGACCAGCGCCGGCAGCAGAAATTCGAGCCCGACGCTCGCCTGGCCGATCCGGAGTTTCGAGGCCAGGATGACGCCGGCGGCCGCCGTCAGCGTGCCGGAGGTGACGAAAGCCGCGATCGTATAGCGCCGGACCGGGATGCCGTTGAGGGCCGCCGCCTTGGGGTTGGCCCCGATGGCATAGAAATACCGGCCGATCGGCAGATATTCGAGCACGAACCAGAGCACCACGGCCAGCGCGAGAACGTAGAAGCCGGTGATGGGCAAGCCCAGAAACCGCGCGCCGTTGAGCGTAAAGAACCCCTCCGGCAGTGTCCCGATGATCTGGCGCCCCTTCGAATGCCACATCGCGATGGCATAGAGCACCGTGCCGGTGCCGAGTGTTGCGATAAAACTATCGATCTGCGCGACTTCGACCAGGACGCCGTTAAGAAAACCCACGGCCGCCCCGAGCAGCAGCACGATGATGGCGGCGAGCGGCCAGGGCACGCCGAACCAGACCTGCAGGCTGATCGCGAGAATGTGCCACAGCACGATGCCGTAGCCGACCGTGAGATCGATTTTGCCGGTCACCATCGGGATCATCACGGCAAGCGACAGAATCGCGATGATGGCTTTGTCGGAGACGATCGAGCGGAGATTAAGGAGCGTCGGGAACGTCGACGGCAGAATCAACGAGAAGAACACGGCCAGGACGACCGCGAGAATCACCAACCCATAGACCGGCAACAGGCGAACCACTCGGCCCATCGGTGAGAGTTGGTCGAGCTCGAAGCGCGTCGGCTCGAGCGCATTCGATTTGACCGAGTTAAGCGCCATCCGGGGTCCCTTCGCTCATGCGGCTTCGGACGCGGAGGCGCTAAGCACCACCGCCTCCATGGTCAGGGCAGGCCCTGCCAGTTCGGCGATGATCCGCCCCCGGTTGAACACCAGGGCGCGGTGGCAGATATGGGCGACTTCCTCGAAGTCGGTCGACACCACCACAACGGCGAGGCCCTCGCCCAAGGCGCGCGCGATGAGGCGATAGATTTCTGCCTTGGCCCCGACATCGACACCGGCGGTCGGATCCTCGGCGATCAGGAGCTTACGGGCGGTTGCCAGCCAGCGGCCTACCACGACCTTCTGCTGATTGCCGCCGGACAAACGCTCGATCGGCAATTCCGGGCTATTGGGCCGAAGGTCGACGCTGCGGCCAAGATCGAGGGCACGGGCCGCCTCGGCGCGGGGCGACAGGATGGACAGCAGGCTGCGCTGGCAAGCGCTCGGGTTCAAAAACGCGTTCTCGCGGACGCTCAGCGACGGCGCGACTGATTCTTCCGTTCGGTCACGCGCCATCAACCCGACGCCGTGCCGTAGGGCACTGCGGGGGGAGGTGAGGTCCACAAGGCCGCCATCGATCGTGACGCGTCCGCGATGCGGAAGGGCGCCGAACAAGGCGCGTCCGACTTCTTCCTGACCCGCGCCGCGTAAGCCGACGAGGCCGAGCAATTCGCCTTCGCGAATGTCGAAATCGACGGGGCCGGCGGCGTCGGTCGAGAGATTCGAGACGGTGACCCGCGCTGTGCCGGCCCGGAAGGCGCCTTTATCGAAGGCATCGAAGGTGGAGCGTCCGACGATCAGCCGCACGAGGTCGTCGGGATCGGTTTCGGCGACCGACTTTTCGCCGACGAGGCGACCATCGCGCATCACCACCACCCGGTCGGCAACCCGGAAGATCTCATCCAGCCGGTGCGACACGTAGATCATGCCGACGCCGCGGGCGCGAAGGCTCCGGATCGCGGCGAACAAGCGCTCGACCTCATCGGCCGGAAGGCTGGCGGTCGGTTCATCGAGCACGAGGAAGTCGCAATCGCTCACCAGCGCCCGGGCAATCGCAACCAGAGATTTCTCGGTGCGGCTGAGGCTTTGAACCCGGCGCTCGGGGTCGATATCGCATCCGACCAGAGCCAGGGCGCGCTGCGCGACGCGCCCGCTCGCGGCCCAATCGATCGCGCCGAAGCGCGCGAACCCCGTTCGGCGCGCGTAGCCTTGCGCAAGACCCACATTTTCGGACACGGTCATCCATTCGATGAGGCCGAGATCCTGATGAATGAAGGCGACCGGCTGGCGACCGCCCCGCGCAGCGGGACGATGGGCATAGGGTTGATCGCCGATGCTGATGCCACCCGCATCGGCCTTGTAGATGCCGCCCAAAATCTTGATGAGGGTCGATTTACCGGCGCCGTTCTCGCCGAGCAGCGCCACGATCTCGCCGCGACCGACGCCGAAGCTCACGCCCTTCAGCGCTTGGGTTCCCCCAAACGCTTTCATGACGTTGTCGAACCGCAGCATCGTGCTTGCGACCAAGGCTGACCTCCCGCGCAAGCCTGTCGGCTTGTGCTTGCGCCAGGATCTTTGCGTCCGGCAAACCTGAGTGGAAGCTAGCCCGGAAGGCCTGTCAAGCCGCGTTCGCAGCGACGATGCGTCATCGCGCGCGGTGCGAGCAGGCAACGAAGATCGATGTGTTGCGTTAGCCCCCACCGCTGCTCTGGCTTGCCGTCTGGCGAGGCAGGACGAAGGCAATCAAAGGATAATTGAATGAAATCTTTCGCGACAATACTCGGTGCCGCTTCGATCGGCCTTCTCTTCGTGGCAACGCCGCTCATGGCTCAGCAGCCCGCCTCGGGCGGCGGATCGGGCGGTGGCGCGGAACAGGGTGGTTCGGGTGCGCCCGGCAGCGGCACAGGCGTCCCAGGTGCGGTCGCTAAGGGGATGAGCGGGTCAGGCGTCGGCACGAGTACAACGGGGTCGCGCGGCATGAAGCCCATGCGCCACCACCGCCATCACCGCCACCACTAAGAGATCGAAACACGCCACCGCGGTTTAAACACCGCGATGCTCCGCCCGACGACGCGGGGTCGTTGGGCGGGGCGGCGACGTCAAACCCGCCGCGAGCCCGTCGATGATCGGGCAGTTTGGGCGGTCATCGCCATGGCAATGGTCTGCCAGATGGCGCAACGTGTCGGCCATCTCCTGCAGCTCGCGCATTTTGGCCTCGATCGTCGCGATGTGCTGAAGCGCGATCTGCTTGACGTCGGAACTGGCGCGGGAGCCGTCGCTCCACAGCTTCAGCAGCCGCGTCATATCCGGGACTGAAAATCCAAGATCGCGCGATCGACGAATGAACCGAAGCGTATGAACGTCGCTCTCGCCATAGACCCGATAACCCGCATGCGTTCGCATGATGCCTGGAATGAGACCGATCGACTCATAGTACCGGATCATCTTGGCCGACACGCCGGATGCTTTGGAGGCTTCTCCGATATTCATGCGAGGCTCCTTTCCTGCACTGCCCGCTGTTGCGCCGACGCGGTCGCTGGCTTTGGCACCGGTGGCTTGAACCGCCGAAGCCGCAGCGCATTCCCGAGCACGAAGAGGCTCGACATCGCCATCGCGCCGGCCGCCAGCATGGGTGACAGCAAGGTTCCATCGATTCCGTAGAGCGCACCGGCCGCGATCGGGATCAGCACGATATTATAGGCGAACGCCCAGAAGAGATTCTGGTGGATGTTCGTCATCGTGGCCTTGGACAGCGCGATCGCGTTGACGACCCCCTGCAGATTGCCGGACATCAACACGATATCGGCGCTCTCGATCGCGATATCGGTTCCGGTTCCGATCGCGATCCCGACATCCGCCGTGGCGAGGGCGGGCGCGTCATTGATGCCGTCTCCGACGAAGCAGACGCGACCGCCGTCGCGTTTCATCGCCGCAATGGCGTCCACCTTGCCGGCCGGGAGGACCTCGGCCACCACGCGCGCAAGGCCGAGCCAACCCCCGACGGCCTCGGCGGTCTGGCGATTGTCGCCCGTGATCATCACGACCTCGAGACCCAAGGTCTGCAGCGCCGACACCGCCGCCGCTGAGGTCGGCTTGATCTCGTCGGCAATCGCGCCGACCGCCGCGCCGCGCCCATCGATCGCGAAGAACAGGGGTGATCGACCGTTCCGGCTGAGCCGTTCTGCCGCCGTTGCAAAGCTTCCGGTCTCGATCCCGAGCGCGATCATGTGGCGAGCCGAACCAATGTCGATGCGGTGGCCACGGCAGATCGCCGACACGCCCGCGCCCGTCGCGACTTCGAAATCCTCGACAGGCTCCAGGGCGAGATGCCGGTCGACGGCGGCTGCCACGACCGCGCCTGCCGTCGCATGTTCGGACCGGGCTTCCACGGATGCCGCGAGCGTCAGCACGTCATTCTCCTCGAACCCCGGCGCAACCGTCAGGTCGGTCAGCGTCGATCGCCCGACCGTCAGCGTTCCAGTCTTGTCGAACGCCACGATCGTGACGTCGCGCAACGTTTGCAGCACGTCGCCACGGCGGAACAGCACGCCCAATCCGGCCGCTCGGCCGATCGCCACCGTGATGGAGGTCGGGGTGGCAAGGCCCATGGCGCATGGGCAGGCGATGATCAGCACCGCGACGGCGTTGACGAGCGCCAGCGGCAGGGCAGGAGCCGGGCCGACCACCATCCAGATCGCGAAGGTCACGAGCGCGGCGACGAGCACGGCGGGCACGAACCAGGCGGTCACGCGATCCACCGTCGCCTCGATCGGCAGCCGTGATCCCTGCGCGTTCTGCACCATGCGGACGATGCCGGCCAGAACGGTATCGCGACCGACATGGGTGACACGGAACGTGAGCGATCCGGCCTTGTTGATCGTGCCGCCAACCACCGCATCGCCGACGCGTTTCCGGACCAGGGTGGGTTCACCCGTGATGGCGGATTGATCGATCGAGGACGAGCCTTCAACGACCTCGCCATCGACCGGAAGGCGCTCGCCGGGGCGGACCATCACGATATCGCCGACCCGCACGTCCGCGATTGCGACATCGGTGGCGATGCCGTTCCGCATGACATGCGCGGTCTTGACCTGCAGCCCCACCAATTTCCGGATGGCGGTGCCGGTTTGCCCCTTGGCGCGGGCTTCGAGAGAGCGGCCAAGCAGGATCAGCGTGACGATAACGCCCGCGGCCTCGAAATAGACATGGGCGGTTCCGGCCGGCAGCGCTCCCGGCGCAAAGGTCGCAACCGTCGAAAAGGCCCAGGCGGCCCCGGCGCCGATCGCCACCAGCGCGTTCATGTCAGGCGCGCCGCGCAGCAAGGCCGACAGGCCGGTGCGGAAGAAATGTCGGCCGGGCCCGGCCAAAAGCGCCGTGATCAACACGAACTGGATGCGCCAGTTCCAGTCGCCCATTGTTGCCATGATCCACCGGTGAAACGCCGGGAACAGATGCGACCCCATTTCGACCAGAAAAACCGGAAGCGTGAGGGCGATCGCGATAGCGAGCCGGCGCCCGAGCGCCTCGCGCTCCGCCTTGCGAGTGGTCTCCCCAACGTCATCCGTCTCGCCCGATGCGAGCACGCGGGCGTCATATCCGGCACGCTTAACGGCCGCCAGCAGCGCTGCGGGATCAGGATCAGCCACAAAGGTTATCTCAGCCTGCTCGGTCGCGAGATTGACCGCGGCTGATGCAACCCCTGGCGTCGCCGCAAGGGCCTTCTGGACGCGCCCGACACAGGAGGCGCAACTCATTCCATCGATGGCAAGGCGCATGAGCGTCCTTTCGTGTCGGACATGGGCTGATCGGCCGATGGCTCGGCCTTCGATCCGTCGCCCGCAAGAAGCGAGGGTGTCCGACACGCTCCATATGGTGCTTCCCATGATGGGAAGGTCAAGGGGTGGCTCGGTTGTCCTGATTGATCGAGCCTCTTGACTCTCCACCCTGAGCACCCCGCACCATCGAGGCCACACGTGCCTGGATGGCGCGCAACACCCAGGAGCCACAATGCTGACGCTGAACGTACCCGACATGAGCTGCGATCATTGCGTCTCGACGATCGAGCGGGCCGTCAAAGCCACCGATTCCGCTGCCGTCGTGGTCGTCGACCTATCGAGCCACATCGTTTCGATCGAGACGGACCGGCCCCCCGCCGACATCACGGCCGCGATCGAGGCGGCGGGTTACACCGTCGCAAGCCCGGCCGGCCATTAGAGGATCCGCGAGGCGTCAGGAGCGTTTGACGAGCGCACGTTCGAAGCGATCGACCTCGACCGTCGTTGCTTGCCTGATTTTGCGCTCCGCCTCGCGATAGGCTGCGACGATCTCTTCGCCGAGGGGCGTCAAGATCGCGCCTCCTCCATTCCGGCCGCCGCCTCGCGTCAAAACCAAGGGGTCGGCAAACATGCGGTTGAGTTCATCCGTGAGGAGCCACGCCCGACGATAGGCCATCCCGAAACGTCGACCGGCAGCAGCGATCGACCCCGAGGTTTGAATGGCTTCGAGCAAGGCGATTTTGCCTGGGCCGAGGCGACGCTCGTCGTCGAAATCCAAACGAAAGGTCACGTGTATCGGCATCGCGATCCAAGGTGGCAGGTCGTGAGAATGTTCCCGAACATGACCCACTTCAAGCCACGGCTTGACATGACTTAGTCGAGGTGGCGGCGCTTCATTCCGGCATTGAAGACCGTTCTGCAACTTGTCGTCAGATTTGCTTTATTCACTTTCATGCAAGCCAGTATCTTGTCTTCATCCGGAAAGGCTTCGCTGCAAAAGGCCATCACATCGTCGTGACAAGCGGCTTTTTCTGCGTCGGTTATGTTGTATTTACTGATCTCCGCATAAGCCGGCTGAGCCAAAGCAACGACCAATCCCGTATATATCATCGCTTGATTCAGCATGTTCCCACCTTCACAATTGCTCTCCACGACCCGCCCGAGGTCAACTTCATCACGGTGATAAAAGTTCTCATCGCAAAACGCGGCTGGTCCACTCAACGACCGGCTCCACGACTTTGACGCGGACAACATCGAATCCACGCGGCATCGACGTTGCGGTTTCAAATCTTGTTTTGGATTGTCGAGACAACGCTGATCGCTGCGGCAGGCGGACGAGAGCGACATGAGCCTGGCGGGTTGATGCCGCCTGCTCCGGCGGAGGCGGCCCTCGCTGCATTGTTTGTCGTCAACGTCATAACGACGAAACTATGTTGCGACGCGTGGCGTTCGCGCAGCACGACCACTCAGTTCCGCGCGGTCGAATACCGGGGTGCACCATGGCTTCTAAAGACAAGACACTGACCGACGCCTTCTACGAGACCTTGAAGGACGTTTATTTCGCTGAGAAGCAATCGGTTCGCGCGCTCACGAAATCGGCCAAGGCCGCCAAGGCTCCCGAACTGAAAGCCGCCTTCGAACACCATCGCGACGAAAGCGGTCACCACGTCGAACGCCTCGAGCAAGTCTTCGAGATTATCGGCAAGGCCGCACGCGCCAAGACCTGCGAGGCCATGCAGGGCATCGTCAGCGAAATGCAGGAAGACCTCGAGGATTTCGGTGGCACGCCGGCAGGTGACGCGGTTCTGATCGGCTGCGCGCAGGCGGTCGAACATTACGAGATCGCGCGCTATGGCACGTTGAAGAGCTGGGCGATGCAACTCGGCCACGACAACGCGGCGAAGTTGCTCGACGAAACGTTGCAGGAAGAGAAAGCTGCCGACGAGACGCTGTCGCAACTCGCCGAGACGATCGCCAATGCGGCTGCGGGCGAAGGCGAGGAAGACGACGAGAGCGAGTCCAAGGAGAAGTCGGAAGATCGCGAAGCCAATGCAAAGCTCGCGAAATCCGACGACGGCGGGAAAGCACCTGCCAAGAAGCCGGCCAAGGCTAAAGCCAAGGGTTAGTCTTCGTCGACCCGGTATCCGGGCGATGCTGCCGGATGCAGCATCGCCCTTTTTTTCGACTGGTCGCAGCAAAGAGACATGTCAAAATTCGAGCGCAGCCTGCTTCGGCATCGCGCTCGGCTCGGCCGGTTGTGACGACAAACCTGCCAAAAAGGCTCCAGCCTCGCGCACAATCTCGTCGCGCCGCTCCGGCCGCATCTGCGCCAACGTCCGATAGGGCATGGCGAGCCGTGCGTTTTTGCCGAGCTGGTTCTGGTTCTCGATCAGAAAATTCCAGTAAAGCGCATTGAACGGGCAAGCTTTCGGGCCGCTTTTGATCTTCGGATCGTAGCGACACGGGCCACAATAATCGGACATCCGATCGATGTAGGCGCCGGACGCGATATAGGGCTTGGACGCCAACAGGCCGCCGTCGGCGAAGAGTGCCATGCCATGCACGTTGGGCAGTTCCACCCACTCGTAAGCATCGGCGTAGACCGCAAGATACCACTCCTCGACCTGGCGCGGGTCGATACCGGCCAGAAGCGCGAAATTGCCGGTCACCATCAGTCTTTGGATGTGATGTGCGTAGGCGTTGCGGCGGGTGTCACCGACCGCGTTCGCGATGCAATTCAGATCGGTCTCGCCCGACCAGTAGAACCATGGCAGCGGACGGCTCGCGCCAAGCATATTGGTGGCCGCATAACCCGGCATTCGAAGCCAATAGATCCCGCGGATATATTCGCGCCAGCCAAGGATCTGCCGAATGAACCCTTCCACAGCGTTCAAACCAGCTTCGCCACGCTGGTAGGCGCGTTCGGCCGCAACGCAGATCTCCCGCGCGGTCAACAATCCAGCATTGAGGTAGGGCGACACGACCGCGTGGAACAGGAACGGCTCATCGGCTTTCATGGCATCCTGATAGTCGCCATAGAGCGGCAGGCACGCGCGGATGAAATGCTCCAGCGCCTCCAGCGCATCGGCTCGCGTCACAGCCCAGCCGAACCCATCGAGATCGCCGAAATGATGGGAGAAGCGCATGGCGACGAGGTCGAGCACCTCGCGTGTCATCGCATCCGGCTCGAACCGACGCCGGTTCGGTTGGTGAACCGTCGTCGGCAGCCGCTTGCGGTTCTCTGTATCGAAGTTCCACCGGTCGCCCTCCGGCTCGTCGCCGCGCATCAGCAGCCCGGTTTCGCGCCGCATCTCCCGGTAGAAGAACTCCATCCGGTAGGATTTGCGATCCTCGGCCCAGCGCGCGAAGCGCCCCCGCGAGCAGAAATAGCGATCGTCATCCTCAATCGTGACCGGCAGGCCCAATTCGCTCGACCAGGCGCGCATCATCTCCCACACGCGCCACTCGCCGGGCTCGGTGACGACGACCCGATGGGGCGCATGTCGCGCAACGGCCCGCCGGAGTTCGCCCGTGAACGACCCCGTGTTTGCGGCGTCGTCGAGCCGGACGTAATCGACCGTTACGCCGCTGGCGGTCAGTTCGGCCGCGAAATGCCGCATGGCCGCGAAGATGAACGCGATTTTCTGCTTGTGGTGGCCCACATATGTCGTCTCGTCCGCCACCTCGACCATCAGGACCACGTCGTGCTGCGCTTCGAGACCGGACAGGCTGGAGATATCGTGGCTCACTTGGTCGCCGAGGACGAAGCGAAGCGTCTTCGGAATCGGAGTTGTTGCCCCGCCCTCGCTGGGTGCCTTCACGCGCGCCATCAATCCTCAGCCTGTCTCTGTTCCGTCTGTGTTCTATATAACCAGAGGGGCCCGATGGTTCGGGCCGAGACGAGCGACTTGGCGATTTGCCGCATCGGGTCGCTGCGTCGATGGGGGATCACGTGCCGAAAATGCGACGCAAGGGGGATTTGCCCGAAAAGATTTGCGCCACATGCGGCCGTCCCTTCGCGTGGCGCAAAGCTTGGGCGGCGGTTTGGTCCGAGGTGAAATATTGTTCCGATCGGTGCCGGCGGGAACGCGGCACGACCGGCGGGACGGACAGCAAGCGAGCCGACTGATCAGGCCCGATAGGGCGCCCCGCGCCATCAGGCGCCGACCGAATGCCTCACGCTTGTGCGACGGCGGTTTCGAAGCGCGGCAACCGAAGCGGTGCCGCGCAATCCATGCTATGCGCTACGCCGCCTTGGTGATGGAAGGGTCGAACTCCGCATGCCCAATTCGTTTGGTCTGAACCGCTCGCTTGGCGGCGCGATCGGCGCGATCGCGCTGGTGTCGCTGCTGAGCAGCCTCGCCCTCTACATGACTCAAACCCAACAGAACGAGGCGATCGACGCGCGCGGTCGCTCCCGCCAAATCATGTCCTCGCTCGACGCCTTCCGCGTCGCCATGCTGAACCAGGAAACCGGGCTGCGCGGGTATCTTCTGACCGGCGACGATAGCAGCCTCGAACCATACCGATCCGGTCGCATCGAGCTCGACCAGACCTTGGTCGATCTGCAGCGTCTCGTGACGGAAAACCGGACCGAGACCGATCTCCTCGTCCAGGCCCAAGATGCGGCGCGCCATTGGCAGACCGACATCGGCGAGCCCGCCGTTCATCAGATGGCGGTGTCAGCGACGCGCGACGAGGCTGTCGGGATCGAGATGAAGGGTGACGGGAAACGGCTCTTCGACCAGTTCAGGACGAGACTGAAGGCGATCCAAGATAGCGAAGAGCAGATCTTCGCCCATCAGAATGCGGTGGTGGAGGCGGCCAAACACAATTCATTGCTCGTGCTCGTCGTCGGCGCAATCATCACCCTGTTGATCTGCGCCGGGATGGGCATCGCGATCAATCGGCTCATCGTGCAGCCGCTGGTCCTGCTGGCTCAAGTGATGCGTCGGCTGACGCATCGCGACCTCGACGTCGTCGTCCCGAGTATCAAACAGCGCAACGAGGTGGGCGAGATGGCCCGTGCGGTCGAGGTGTTCAAAAAGGGATTGATCGAACTCGACCGGACGTCTCTGTTGCGCGTCACAGCCGATACGCTGCCGGCCATGGTCGGTTATGTCGATAACAAACGTCGCGTCGGCTTTCTCAACGGCGAATTTTCACGGACTTTCGACCTCGGACAGGGCGACGTCTCCGAAGTCTATGGCAAGCCCTTGATCGACGTGTTCGGGTCAACCCCGTTTCCCGGCGCGCGCCTCGAACTCGAAACCGCGCTCGGCGGCAAGGATACGCGGTTCGAGCAACGCTTGTTTCGCCCCGGGCGACCGAGCCGGGATATCGAAGCTTTCTACCGCCCGCATCGCGCCCCCAATGGCACGGTCCTCGGCGTCGTGACGCTGCTGACCGACATCACCGATCGCAAGCGTATGGAACGGCGGCTGGCGCAACAGGCGCGCGATCTGCTGCGATCCAACGAGGAACTCGAGCAATTCGCCTATGTGGCCTCGCATGATCTGAAAGCGCCGCTGCGCGGGATCGAGAATCTCGTGAGCTGGATCGAGGAGGATCTCGAAGGTGTGTTGACGGGCGACACGCAGACCAACATGGATTTGTTGAAAAGTCGCGTCCGGCGCCTCGAAAGTCTGCTCGACGATCTTTTGGCCTATTCGCGCGCCGGACGAGCCGACGATCAGAGCGATGCGGTCGACACGCGCCTTGTGGTCGAAGAACTCGCGGCGCTGGTCAGTCCGCCGGAGGGCTTCGAGATCACGGCCGACCCGTCCCTGCCGAAACTTCAGACACCGCGCGCGCCTCTGACTCAGGTCTTTCAAAATCTGATCGGGAATGCGATCAAGCATCATGACCGCCCATCTGTCGGGCACGTCATGGTGGCGGCCGCGCCGGGCGAGGGCGTCACGGAATTTACGGTTACGGACGATGGACCGGGTATTCCCGATCGCTTTTTCGACCGCGTCTTCGGTATGTTTCAGACATTGAAGCCGCGCGATGAGGTGGAGGGTAGCGGGATGGGTCTTGCGATCGTAAAGAAGCTGATCGAGCGTCGCGGCGGTAAGGTTTGGCTGAGCGGGGGCGAAGCGGGCCGGGGGCTTAAGGTGCATTTCACCTGGCCCGAAATTGCGTTGGGAAAACACGATGACACCGACCGTTAATCTGCTGCTGGTCGACGACGACGAAGTTGATGTGCAAGGCCTGAAGCGGGCCTTCGTCAAGAGCCGGATCGGCAATCCGATCGTGGTGGCGCGGGATGGTTTGGAAGCACTCGAGATCCTTCGGGGTGAAAACGGTAAGACCAAGCTTCCCAAGCCGCATCTGATCCTGCTCGACCTGAACATGCCGCGGATGAATGGTCTCGAATTTCTGGAAGTCTTACGCAAAGACGATGACCTCAAGTCCGCCGTCGTCTTCATGATCACGACGTCGAAGGCCGAGGAAGACAAGGCGCGCGCTTACGGTCACAATGTAGCGGGCTATATCGTCAAGCAGGATCCGGCCAATACCTTCATGCAGGCCGTGTCGATGCTCGAGCATTTCTGGAAGATCGTCGAGTTCCCCCAGTAAAGACATGACCAGCCCGACTCGTATTCTTCTCATCGACGATGATGCCGTGGACCGGGCCAGCGTGCGTCGAGCGCTGAACAAATCCGGCTTGTCGCACGATCTCATCGAGGCTGCGGACGGAACGACCGGCTTGCTGATCGCCGCGCAGCAAAACTTCGATTGCGTGCTGCTCGACTATCGCCTGCCCGACATCGATGCATTCGAGGTTCTCCAGGCATTACTGTCTCCCGAAGGCGGCAATCACGCCGTTCTCATGCTCACCGGTGAGACCGACGAGGAGCTGGCGCTCCGTCTGATGCGGGCCGGCGCGCTCGACTATCTCGCCAAATCCGAGGCAACGCCTTCGATCCTGGCGCGCGCGATCCGCTATGCGCGGGCGCGCCGCGGGTTTTTGGCCGAACTCGAGACGGCGCGACGCGAGGCGGAAACGAAGTCGATCGCGCTCGACACGCTGAATCGTCAGAAGACGCTGCTGTTCTCGATCATCGCGCATGATCTGCGGAATCCCTTCCAGGCGCTGCTCGGACTGTCCGAAGTGCTGAGCAAGGCGGCCACGACAAAAGACACGGCGGCGGTCGAGCGTCGTGCCCAAGGGCTGCATCAGGCAGCCGGGCAGGCCTATGCGTTGATGGAAAGCCTGTTCGCCTGGGCAAGCCTGCAGATGGAGACCACGGCGGTCGATCTCGACGCTGTCCTGCTCGACGACGTGGCTCGCGAGACGCTGGCCGGCGCGGCCGCCGCAGCGGCGGCCAAGACCGTCGCCTTGACCCATGATTGTTCGGGCCTCGTGGTCGAGGCGCAGCGCGACATGCTGCTCGCGGTGCTGCGTAATCTGGTCGGCAATGCGATCAAGTTCACGCATGTCGGCGGCAGCGTCGCGGTGTCGGCCCGGCTCGACGGCGGAGCCATCACGATCAGTGTTGCCGACACCGGCGTCGGCATGTCGCCGGACAAGCTCGCCGATCTGTTTCGGCTCGACCGAAGGGTCTCGACCAAAGGGACCGCGGGCGAGCGCGGCAGTGGGCTCGGTCTGCTGCTCTGCCGTGACCTGATGGAGCGCCAAGGCGGCAGCTTGTCGGTCGAAAGCGAGGTCGATCGCGGCACGACATTCCACCTCACGCTGGCGGCCGCATCACAGCTCGCGGAGCCCGTGGCGATCGCCGAAGAGACGTGATCCTGGAGCGGCCACACGGTCGACCCTAGGCGCCGTGACGCCGCCCGGCGTTGGCTCTATAGAAGTCGACGTTCGGCCCGAGAGGGCACCGACCTTTGGAAGCTTCGCTATGCCCGCTTATCGTTTCGTCACGTTCGACGTCTTCACTGAACGGCGGTTCGGCGGCAATCCGCTCGCGGTCTTCCCGGATGCGCGAGGTCTGTCGGACGCCGACATGCAGGCGCTGGCGACGGAGTTCAATCTCAGCGAGACCACCTTCGTGCTGCCGCCGGATGATCCGGCCCACACGGCCCGCGTCCGCATCTTCAATCGCACGGCCGAAATGCCGTTCGCCGGACACCCGAATGTCGGCACCGGCTTTGCGCTGGCTCAGCTCGGCCGCGATCACGATGGCGTCATGCTGTTCGAGGAGATCGCGGGGCTGGTGCGGGTCGAGGTTGAGCGCGACGGCGCCGGGGCGGTGGTTCGCGCCACGATTGCGGCTCCGCAGCCGCTGTCGCTCGGGATCTCGCTCGAGGCGGACGCCATCGCGGCTTGCGCTGGCCTGCAGCCGGACGACATCGTCACGACCGCGCATCAGCCTGTCCGCGCATCGGTCGGCACCGGCTTCGTGCTGGCCGAAGTGTCGCCGACCGCCTTGGGCCGTGCCGTACCGGACATGGCTCGGTTCCGGCAGGTGTTGCTCGAGACCCCGGCGCTCGCGGGACGGTTCGCGCTCTATCTCTATTCGCATGAGGGCGCGACGATCCAGGCCCGCATGTTCTCGCCCCTGACCGGAACGATCGAGGATGCGGCGACCGGCAGTGCGGCCGCGCCGCTCGCGGCTTTGCGACTCTCGATGACGCAGGACGACGACGCGGCCTATCTCGTGCATCAAGGCGTCGACATGGGCCGCCCCAGTTTGCTTCACGTCCGGGCCTGGCGGGAGCCGGGCGGTATTATGGCCAGCGTGGGTGGTGCTTGTGTGCCTGTCCTGAGCGGCGAGGCGCAGGTTTAAAGAGACGATCAGGCCGGCGGCGATCACCTGCAGCCGTGACGCTTCCGCTGTGCGGTCGTTAACCGAGCCACTGCGCTTCGAGCGAGAGTTTGGCGAGCAGGACGGCGCGACCCGCCTCGTCACGGACCGTGACCTGGAGGGCGGTATGGTCCTCGAGGCGATCGAGATGCGCCACCAGTGTCGGCAGCAAATGGAGAGCTTCGAGCCGGGCGGCCTCCACATTGGGGAGCCAGCATCCGACATCGTCGTTGTTTTCCGCCCCTCTCGAAAAGTCGAAGTAGTAGCGCTTCATCGGGAGACCCCTTCCTGCTTGGAAGCAAGACCACCACTCTAGCCGGAATATGGTTAATTAAAGATTTCTTTTATGCTGTTGTTAGTCGCACGGCTGGCTATGACAATCGTTAGCCTGTCAGCTTTGTCCATCGAAGCAACCGGACCCCTCTGGAATGACGCCTCTCTGCCGACTTAAAGCATGGCGAGAGATCCGATTTTGAGCGCAACTTGGATCGCGACTTGCATTGCGGTCGGGCTCGCCCGATCCTGGGCAATTCGACAGCATTCCTGATGAGGAGGACGACACGATGATGGATGGGCGTTCTCTGCGTCATCGTTTAATCATCTGGACATCGCCTTGAACGTAAGCCTCGCCGTCTGGCGGTCCACCAAGACGACATCCGGCTTTCTGCTTTCAGCTGCCCTCAGCCTGCTCGGCCTGACATGCGTCACTTTCGTGATCGGTCGGTTCATTCCGGTCGACCCGGTTCTGGCGATCGTCGGCGATCACGCCACGCGCTCGACCTACGACCAGACGCGCCTCGCGCTCGGGCTCGATCGCTCGATCCCGGAGCAGTTTCTGATCTATCTCGGCAAGGTCCTGCACGGCGATCTCGGCACGTCGGTCATCACGTCGAATCCGGTCTTGTCCGATCTCATGCATTTCTTTCCGGCCACGCTTGAACTCGCCACCATCGCGACGATCCTCGGCGTTCTGCTGGGTGTGCCGGCCGGCGTCGTTGCCGGCGCCTGCAAGGGCCGCTGGCCTGACCATGTCGTGCGGATCGTCGGCCTGTTCGGCTATTCCATGCCGGTGTTCTGGATGGGCCTGATGGGGTTGTTTCTCTTCTACGGCAAGCTCAATTGGGTCGCGGGCCCGGGCCGGATCGACGCCGGCTACGAGGATCTTCTCGATCCCGTCACGGGCGTCATCCTGATCGACAGCGCCATGGCGGGCGCCTGGGACGTGTTCCGCAATGCGCTCGCCCATATTGTGCTGCCGGCCTCGATCCTCGGCTATCTGTCGCTCGCCTATATCGCGCGGATGACCCGCAGCTTCACGATCGCGCAACTCTCCCAGGAGTATACGACGACGGCGCTCATCAAGGGCCTGACCTATTGGGCTATGGTTTGGCGACATGCCTTTCCAAACATCCTCGTCCCCCTCATCACGGTGATCGGACTGAGTTATGCGACGCTGCTCGAAGGCGCGGTTCTGACCGAAACGGTCTTTGCGTGGCCAGGCCTTGGCCTGTACATCACGCAATCGCTCTTCAACGCCGACATGAATGCCGTCTTGGGCGGCACGATCGTGGTCGGCGTAGTCTTCATCGGCATCAATGTGTTGAGTGACGCGCTTTACCGTCTCGTCGATCCGCGACTGCGGGCCGCATGACCGAGATCACCGCGCCGCAGTCCAGCCGAGGTATCCGGGCCTGGTTGACGGACCCAACGCCGACCTCGCTGGCGCAAGCCCGTCTGAAACGGTTTGTGAGTGTTGCCGCCAAGCTCTGCTCCAACCCGCTGGCTCTGTTCGGCCTCGTCATCGTCGCGGCGCTGATCCTCATGGCGCTGCTGGCCCCGGTCGTGGCAGGCGGCGTCTCGCCGATCGACCAGAACCTCGCGGGTCGCCTGCAGCCCCCGAGCGCCGCGCATTGGTTCGGCACCGACGAACTCGGTCGCGATATTTTCGCCCGCACGGTCTACGGTGCACGTGCCACGCTGGCGATCGTGGCGCTTGTCGGCGTCATCGTCGTGCCGGTCGGTCTCGCGATCGGCACGCTGTCGGGGTATGTAGGCGGCGCGGTCGATACCGTGCTGATGCGGATCACCGACATCTTCCTGGCTTTCCCGAGCCTCGTGCTGGCGCTCGCCTTCGCGGCGGCGCTCGGGCCGGGCATCGTCAATGCCGTGATCGCGATCTCGCTCACGGCGTGGCCTCCTTACGCGCGCCTTGCGCGGGCCGAAACCGCCGCCATCGCGCGCACCGACTTCATCGCGGCCGTTGTGCTGCAAGGCGCTTCGACGAGCCGCATCCTCTTCCGTCATGTGGTGCCGCTGTGTCTCTCGTCGGTCATCATCCGCCTGACGCTCGACATGGCCGGCATCATTCTGACAGCGGCTGGTCTTGGTTTCCTCGGTCTCGGCGCGCAGC
The DNA here is from genome assembly GCF_004323635.1 of Lichenihabitans psoromatis. Classification (NCBI taxonomy): domain Bacteria; kingdom Pseudomonadati; phylum Pseudomonadota; class Alphaproteobacteria; order Hyphomicrobiales; family Lichenihabitantaceae; genus Lichenihabitans; species Lichenihabitans psoromatis. The sequence continues at coordinate 56,367 of NZ_CP036515.1, read as the reverse complement.
CGCCGACGCCTGAGTGGGGCGCCATGGTGGCGGCGGGGCGCAGCGTCGTGCTCGACCAATGGTGGGTCGCGACCATTCCGGGCTTCGCGATTTTCTTCGTCAGTCTGGCGTTCAACATCCTTGGCGATGGCTTGCGCGACGTGTTCGATCCGAGAAGCGCATGAGGGGTTCGCCGTGATCCAGCCGCTTCTCGAAGTGCGCGATCTCGACGTTGCCTTCACGTCCAATGGCGTGACGACGCATGCGGTGCGCGGCGTCTCGTTCGACCTCGGGCGGGAACGGCTCGGTGTCGTCGGCGAGTCGGGGTCGGGCAAATCCACCACTGGTCGCGCTATCTTGGGCCTTGTGCCTCCTCCCGGCCGCGTCGCGGCCAGCAGGCTTGCGCTCTCCGGCGAGGATCTGCGTGGAATGTCGGCACGACAATGGAGCCGCTATCGCGGGAGGCGGATCGCCATGGTGATGCAGGATCCAAAATTCTCGCTGAATCCAGTCATGACGGTCGAGCGTCAGGTCACCGAGGCTTATCGGCTGCATCATCGCGTCGGCGCGGCTGCCGCACGCCGGCGCGCCCTTGCGATGCTGGAGGCCGTCAGCATCGACGATCCAGAATCGGTGTTGCGTCGCTATCCGCATCAATTGTCGGGCGGCATGGGCCAGCGCGTCATGATCGCCGCCATGCTGATCGCTGAACCCGATCTCTTGATTGCCGACGAAGCGATTTCGGCGCTCGACGTCACGGTGCAGAATGAGGTCATGGGGATCCTCGACCGGCTCGTGCGCGAGCGCGGCATGGGGCTCATCTTCATCAGCCACAATCTGACGGCGGTGGCGAGCTTCTGTGACCGCGTGCTGGTCATGTATGGCGGACGCGTCGTCGAGGAGTGCCGCGCGGATGCGTTGCAGCACGCCACCCACCCTTATACGCGCGCGCTGATGGCGGCGGCGCCCGATCTCGATCGGCCCGTTCGCAACCTCAGCGTCGTGACGCGTGATCCGGCATGGCTGACGTGAGGGACGTGGTCACCTCGCCGTTGATCGGGGTCGAGCATCTGTCGGTCTCGTTCAGGGTCTCGGGTGGATTGGCCCTGGCGGTGCAGGACGTGTCGTTTGCGGTGCGCGAGGGCGAGAGCTTCGGCATCGTGGGCGAATCGGGTTCGGGCAAATCGACTGTGCTGCGTGCCATTGCGGGGCTCGTGGCGCCGACGCGGGGCCGGTTGACGCTCGATGGCACGGTGTTGGAGAAGCGGCGTTCACTCGCCCAGCGGCGCGCCATGCAGGTCGTGTTTCAGGATCCGTACGGCTCCCTGCACCCCCGCCAGACCGTCGATCGCATTCTCCGTGAGCCCCTGGCGATTCATCGCATCGCCGAACCCGATGCGGTGATCCGGGCCACCATGCTGGCGGTCGATCTCGACCCCGCTTATCGGTTCCGCTTTCCACATCAATTGTCGGGCGGCCAGCGCCAGCGCGTCGCCATTGCGCGGGCCTTGATGCTCCAGCCGCGCATCCTGCTGCTCGACGAGCCCACCTCCGCGCTCGACGTGTCGGTGCAGGCGGAGGTGCTAAACCTCTTGGTTCGTCTCCGCGCCAGCCGCACGCTGACCAGCATCCTCGTGAGCCACGATCTCGCGGTCGTGGCGCATCTCTGCGACCGCGTGGCAATCATGCGGCAGGGTCGGATCGTCGAGGTGGTCGGCGTCGATGCCTTGCGCAGCGGTGAGGTGCGGGAGGATTACACGCGCGACCTGCTGGCGGCCAGCCGTGGTTTCCGCCGCCGGACGACCGATGTGGTCGGTGGATCTTGAACATGCCTCGGACGGCCGATCGCATTCGCCTCGTGCGCGATGCGAGCAGCGGGGTCGAAGCCATCAGGGCGCGATTCGGCGGCCACGCCTACGACATGCACCGGCATGACGAATGGCTCGTCGGCGTCACGGATTTCGGCGTACAGGAGTTCTTCTGCCGCGGCGCCCGACGTCGCAGCACCACGGGTCGCGTGATCCTCATCGAACCCGAAGAGATGCACGACGGCCAGGCCGGCGCCGAGGATGGGTTCGCCTATCGCATGCTGTACCTGCCCCGCGCATGGCTGCGCGCCGGTCTCACCGACACGCCCGATGCCGATCCCGCCTTCAGGGCCACCTTGTCGGACGACGACGGACTGGCGACGGCGATCCGTCGTGCCTGCACGCTTCTGGCGGAGCCGTCGCCCCGTCTCGCCCGCGATGCGGGGCTCGACGCGGTCCTGGATCGCCTCCGCCCGCATCTCGGCCGGTCGGCACCAGGGGCGCAGGCGCTCGCGCCGAGGGTCGCGGCCCGCGCGCGCGAGCGCCTGCACGATCGGATGACCGACGAGATCGGGGCCGACGATCTGGCGCGGGCCGCAGGCGCCGCCGATCGGTTCCAGCTGTCACGGACGTTCCGAGCCGCCTATGGCACGTCGCCCCATGCCTATCTCGTGCAGATCCGCCTGACCGAGGCGAGGCGCCTGCTGTTGGCGGGAGAACGCCCGGCCGCGGTGGCGGCGGCCTGCGGCTTTGCGGACCAGAGCCATCTCGGCCGCTGGTTCCGGCGGGCCTATGGCGTGACCCCGGCGGCCTATCGGGCCTGCTGCACGGGCGTTCCAGACATGGAGGCGTACGCCGTCTACGCAAGCGGTTTGGAGAGACCGCAAGCGAGTTGACGGCATGATATTCGATACCAAAGTAGCGATCCTGGTCCTCGAGGATCTCGTGACCTGGCAGAAGCTGAACGTCACGGCCTTTCTGGCGACCGGGATCGCGGGCGCGGCGCCGGACGCCATGGGCCGACCCTATGAGGATGCGGCGGGGCGTCGGCATGCCGCGCTGCTCGGCCAGCCCATGATGATCTTCGCGGCGACGCCGGAGACGCTCGCGCGGGCCTACCGCCAAGCCCTCGACCGCGACCTCACCCGCGCGGTCTACGTGCGGGCCATGTTCTCGACGGGCCACGACGAGGCCAATCGCGCGGCCTTCAGGCTGGAACCCGCCGACGCGCCTGATCTGGTCGGCCTCGCGCTACGCGGCCCGCGCAAGGATGTCGACAAGGCCACCAAGGGCGCTTCGCTGCATCCGTGAGGTTGGCGCTTCCGCACCCCTCGCCGAGCGCTTCGGTCAGGAGGCCAGGCTGCTGCTCGCGACGGTCCGGCCGGACCGACCGAGCGTCAGGATCGCAACCGTGAGGGTGCCGACGGCGCAGAGCGCGATAAGCGCCACCATGGGAAGCGCCGTGCCGTTGAAGAACAGGCTGGCGATCGTGATCATGAGGCCGCCCGTCACCATCTGCAACGTGCCGCCGAGAGCCGACGCGATACCGGCGATGGGGCCGTGATCCTCGAGCGCCAACACCATCGTGGTCGGGATGATGAGGCCGAGAAACGCATAGGCGAAGAACAGGAGCGTCACCAGCACCGGCAGGCTATCGACCCCGAGCGCCGTGATCACGAAGAGCAGCACCGCGAAAGCCGTGTAGAGGGCGGCGGCTGTCAGCACGATCCTGGCCATGCCGAAGCGCGTCCCGAGGGCCGCTGCGACTTGTGAAAAGCCGATGAAGCCGATCGCGTTGATCGAGAAGCCGAGGCTATATTGGGTCGGCGTCAGGCCAAAATGGTCGATGTAGATGAATGAGGAATTGGCCAGGAAGACGAAGAAGCTCGCCATGCCGAGCCCACCCGTAAAGGTGAGCCCGAGAAACCGCCAATCGCGGAACAGCAGCGCGAAGCCGCCCAGCACGTTGCGGAGACTGGCTTGCACGCGCTGCTCCTGCGGTCGCGTCTCGGGCAAGACGGTCACGATAAGCGTGAGCCCCACGATGGCCGCGATCGTGACGGCCACGAATACCGCGCGCCAGCCGAACGGCACGATGAGGGCGCTGCCGAAGAGCGGCGCCAGGATCGGCGACACGCTGAACACCAACATGACGAGCGCCATGAGCCGCGTCGCTTCCGGGCCGGTGTGAAGATCGCGGATGACGGCACGCGGGATCACCATGGCGGCGGCGGCACCGATCCCCTGGATAATCCGGAAAACGATGAGCCAGCCGACGCTCGGCGCCAGCCCGCACCCCACCGACCCCGCCGCGAAGACGGCGACGCCGATAAACAAGGGCATCTTGCGGCCGGAGACGTCCGACCATGGGCCGTAGATCAACTGACAGAGGCCGAATGCCAGAAAGAACGCCATCAAGGTCATCTGGGTCGCGCCCGTGGAGGCGTGCAGATCGGTCGCGATGGTCGGCAGCGCCGGCAGATACATGTCGATCGCGAAAGGGCCGACCGCCGAGAGCAAGCCGAGCACGATGGCGTTTTTGGTGAAACTCGATGCCATGATGTTCCGTGTCGCTCGCAGCCGATAGGACGAGAGGGATCTGTGCGGGATATCGGCCTTGTGGTCCAGCGCTTGCTTCACACGCCTGGCTTGCGCGCCGTCCGCAAATCCAGTCTGCTTGATGGGTCGCGTCATCTATCTGCGTCATCAGACGCCTCGGGAGGGACCAGCATGTCGGATCGTTTGAGGGTGCGGCTGCTGGCGGCCGTGACGCTGGGAACGGCGCTCGGCTTGGCTTGGCCGTCCGTGGGGTCGGCTGTCGCCGCGACCCCGGCCGACACGCTCGTTATGGCCAAGAACATCGACGACATGATCAGCCTCGATCCGGCCGAATGCTATGAGCTGACCGGTGTCGAGATCGACAGCAACATCTACGACCGGATCATTCGCAACGATCCGCATGACGTCACCAAGCTGGTGGGTGGGGCAGCCGAAAGCTGGATCGTGAGCCCAGACGGCAAGACCCTAACGTTCAAGCTGCGGCCCACCATGACATTCGCGTCGGGGAGCCCCGTGACGGCGGAGGATGCCGCTTTCTCGCTCGCCCGTGTGATCAAGCTGAATAAGAATCCGGCGTTTCTGATCGATCAACTCGGTTGGACCAAGGACAATGTCGACGCGATGGTCAAGGCGCTCGACCCGACGACGCTGCAGATCACCATAGGGCCAAATTACTCGCCCTCGCTGGTGCTTGCGCTGCTCTCGTCGATCGTCGGTTCCGTGGTCGAGAAATCGGTCGTGATGCAGCACGACCAGGGTGGCGACCTCGGCAACGCGTGGCTGAAGACCCATTCGGCCGGCGGCGGTGCCTTCACGCTGAAGTCCTGGAAGGCCAACGAGAGCGTCGTGCTCGATGCGAACCCGACGTACCGCGAAGGCGCGCCCCCGCTGAAACGCGTCGTGATCCGTCACGTGCCGGAGGCCGCGGCACAGCGGCTGCTCATCGAAAAGGGTGATGCCGACATCGCCCGTGACCTCACGACCGACCAAATCGCGAGTATCGCCGGCAATAAAGACGTGACGGTCGTGCGCTCGCCGCAAGCAACGCTGCATTATGTCGGGCTGAACGTGAAAGCTGCGCCGCTCGACAACCCGAAGGTGCGGCTCGCCTTGCATTATCTCGTCGATTACGACGGCATGGCCGGCTCGTTCCTGAAGGGGCAGTATCAGGTTCACCAGACATTCTGGCCGTCCGGCTTCTGGGCCGCGCTCGACAAGAATCCCTTTAATTTCGACCCCGCGAAAGCCAAGTCGCTGCTGGCGGAGGCGGGTTACCCCAACGGCTTCGACATCACGCTCGATGCGTCCAACACGGCCCCCTACATCAATATCGCGCAGGCCATTCAGGCCAACATGGCCCAGGGCGGCGTCCGCGTGACGATCATTCCGGGGGAGCAGAAATCCGTCATCACCAAGTTCCGCGCCCGCCAGCACCAGATGCTGCTGATCTATTGGGGTCCCGACTACATGGACCCGCATACCAATGCCGATAGTTTCGCCCGCAACACCGACAATTCCGACAATCCGCCAACCAAGCCGCTGGCTTGGCGCAACTCCTGGCTGATCCCCGAGATCAGCAAAATGACCGAAGCCGCCGTCGAGGAGCGCGATCTCGGAAAGCGCGAGCAGATGTACAAGGATCTGCAGCAAAAGCTGCTCGACGACAGCCCTTTCATCATCATGTTCCAGGAAGTGAAGCAGACGGCCGAGCGGGCCACTGTCAAAAACTTCATCCTCGGCCCGACGCAGGACGTCGTCTTCTACGGCATGACCAGCAAATAAGCCCGCCGGGGCAGGGGTGGAGGCTAGACCGCCTCCGCCCATTCGACCGCGAGCTCTTCGCGAAAGGCGAAGCGTTTCAGATGCTCGGTCACCACCTCGCAGAGCCGCGGCAGAACCGCAGCGTCCTCATTGGCGAGGCTCATCAGCAATCGATGCGGCTCAGCCACAAAGCTACAGGTCGAGCCGTTGAGATCGATCGTGCCGCGCGAGGGATCGAACGTCACCGTGAACTTGTGGCTCCAGTGTTTGCAGAGCTGTTGCAGGTAGCGGCTGGCGTGTTCGGTTTCGACTTCGGCCGTGAACGTCGACATCGGGTCCGGTTCCTTTTCGCGCCGCTCAGGCCCAGCTCCGCTCCAGCAGCGACAGCCAATTCCCGTGGGCGATCTTGGCGAGCAGCGCCTCCGAATAGCCCGCTTGCCGCATCCGATCGAGCAGATTTGGAAGGCCGGCGACGCTCCCGACCTCGGCCGGGACGATGGCGCCATCGAAATCCGATCCGAACGCGACCCCATCCTCGCCGAGCCGTTCGAGCAGTGCGTCGAGATGGCGAACCATGTCGTCGAGGCTCGTATCGGCCCGCATTTGCCCGTCGGGCCGCAAGAAGCAAGTGGCAAAATTCAGCCCGACGACACCCTTGCTCTCCGCGATGGCGTCGAGTTGCTTGTCGGTGAGGTTGCGGGCCGAGGGGCAGAGCGCATGAACGTTTGAATGGGTCGCGACCAGCGGTGCATCGGTCAGGGCGGCGACGTCCCAAAAGCCTTTTTCGTTGAGATGCGACAGGTCGAGCAGGATGCGGCGCTGGTTGCAGCCGCGCACCAAGTCACGGCCGGCTTCGGTCAAGCCGTCTCCGGTATCGGGCGAACTCGGAAAGCGGAAAGGGACGCCATGCGCGAAGATGTTGGGCCGGCTCCAGACGAGACCGAGCGAGCGAAGCCCCACGGCGTGGAGGACGTCGAGCATCATCAAATCGCGGTCGATCGCCTCGGCGCCTTCGATGTGAAGCACGGCCGCGATCTTGTGGCTTGCCATGGCGGCCCGAATGTCGGGCGCGCTGCGGCAGATCGCGAGGTCGTTCGGAAACGCGCGTTCGAGCCGCAGCAGGATCGCCACCATACGGGCCGTCCAGTCACCCGCGCCATGATGCGGCAGCGGCGGCGGCAACGGCATGTCATAGGCGGCCCCGTTCATCGAGCGGCTCATGTCGGGCATGTCGCGTGGCGGCGGAAACACGGCGAACATGCCGCCTGCGAAACCGCCTGCGCGAGCCCGCGGCAGGTCGAAATGTCCCTTGCCATCGCCCTTTTCGAACAGCGCCTCCGGGGTCGATGCGGTCTGCATGGCGAAGCGCAGCAATGTGTCGTTATGGCCGTCAAAAACGGAAATCATCGGGTTTGTCATAACAATCCTGAGCGGACTAAGCCGCTTTTTGCGCGAGGCGGCTCATCTCGGTCTTGATGAGTGCGCTATAGGGACCTTCCCGGTCGAGGAGGTCGTCGGGTGCGCCGTCCTGCACCACTTTGCCGTTCTGCAGCACCAGAATGCGATCGAACGAGCGAACGGTCGACAGGCGATGCGCGATGGTGATGACGGTGCGCTTTTCCATCAGCCGCTCCAGCGCGAGCCGGATCGCTTCCTCGGCCTCGCTATCAAGGGCCGAGGTGGCTTCGTCGAGCAGGAGAATCGGCGAATCCTTGAGGAACGCGCGGGCGATGGCGATGCGCTGACGCTGCCCACCCGATAGCTTCAAGCCACGATCGCCGACGATCGTATCGAGCCCTTCGGGCAGGTTCTCGATGAAGGGGCGACAGCGCGCCGCAATGGCGGCGTTCCAGACCTCTTCATCGGTCGCATCGGGCCGGCCGTAGCGGATGTTTTCGGTCAGCGTTCGGTTCAGCAGGGCCGTATCCTGCGGCACGATCGCGATGGCGTCCCGCAGGCTCTGCTCGGTAATGCGCGAAATATCCTGGCCGTCGATGAGGATCTGGCCGCCCTGGATGTCGTAGAAGCGCTGCAGCAACGCGATCAGGGTCGACTTGCCGCCGCCCGAGGGCCCGACCAGGCCGACGCGTTGCCCCGGCTCGATCTCGACCGTAAAATCGCTGAACACCTTGCGGCCGGACGGATAGGCGAAGGCCACATCCCGGAAGCTGACGCGCGCGCCAGCCGGCACCAGGGTCGCGGCATTCGGAATGTCCTTGAGATCGTGCGGCGACAGCAGCGTCGTCAGCGCCTCGGAGAGCCGCGCCATATGTTGCGTCACATCCACCAGCGCGACCGCAAGATCGCGCGTGGCGCTCAGCACCGAAAGGCCGAGCGTGCAGACCAGCACGACGTCACCGGCCGTGATCTGCCGGGCCTGCCAGAGTTTGATGGCCCAGCCGAGCAGCCCAAGCGTCATCACGACCACCACCACCGCATGAGCGAGGCGTAGCTTTTCGAGATATTGCAGGCTACGGCGGCGAGCCGTCATCTCCTTATCGACCGTTACATCGAAGCGGCGATGCTCCCGCGCGATGCCGCCGAACGCTTTGACGAGCGCCATATTGCCGATGACGTCGACCATCTCGCCGTCGACGGCCGCGGCCTTGTTGGCAAAATCGTGATGGAGCGGCTTGCCCATGGCGGCCATCTTGAACATCACGACGATGACGACGAGCGCGACGCAGATCAGAAATCCCGCCATCGGCAGGCTGACGAGCGTCAGAAACGCGATCGCGCCCACGGTCGCGACGCAGGGCGGCAGGACGTTCCAGACGAACATGTTTTCGATCGTGAAGACCGCATTCGAGGTCGCGGTGATGCGGCTCGTCAAGACACCTGGGAGGCGGTCTGCAAAATAACCCGGCGCGTGGCCTGTCAGGTGGCGAAACAGGTCGGAGCGGAGATCGCCGGTCACACCGACAAACGCATAACTGCCGATCCAACTTGCGATCCGCCAGAGGAAATTATCGGCCGCGATGAAGCAGACCAGCACCGTAAAGGCAGTCCAGGGGCTCTTCCCGCTATCCTGGCCGGCCGCCAGCGCATCGACGAGGCCTTTGATGCCGAATTGTGTGCTGACCGAACAGGTCACCGCCCCCAGAACCGCGATCAGGATGCAGGCATGCGCAAGGCGGCGCTTAAGAATGTAGCGCGCGAAAAATCCAAACGGCCGATGCGCGTAATTTTCCATCAAACCGCAAGCCTTCCCGCATTCCGAGTGGGCAGTGTTCCGATGCCGGCTGTCTCAGCCGTCACTGAAACAAATGTCGTGCCGCGCCACAACCTTTCTCGTGAAAGAGGCGGAGAAGACCGCATTGGCGCGAGAACGTTCATGGTGACACCGCGCGGATTGGCTCGGGTGACGCGGGGGCGGGTCGGTCCAGGGTCTCGGGCATGAACAGCCAAACCGCCAAGAAGCCGAAACCGGCGACGGTCGCCATCGTCACGAAGGCGAGATGGCTTCCGAAATGGTCGGAGAGAGACCCCGCGATCGTCGTGCTGATCGCGGCGCCGATGCCAACCGCGCAGCCGACCGCGCCCTGCGCCAGATTGAAGCGTCCGGCTTTGGCGGTAACGTCCGCAATGGTGAGCGGCACCAGGACGCCGAGTGCGGCCGCCGACACGCCATCGAGCGCTTGAACCGCGACGAGAATGCGGGGGTCGCTGGTCAGAGAGAAGATGAGGCCACGGAGCGGCAGTGCCGCAAAGCCGATCAGCAGCAGCGGCTTGCGTCCCCATTTCTGCGCCTTGAGGCCGACAATGGGCGACAGGATCGCGACGATAACCTGGGGCACCACGATGGCGGCGGCCACGAGTGCTGTCGCGGCGCTACTCGACCGAAGCGTCAACATGCTGGCGGCGAGCGGCAACATTGCCGCATTGGCCAGGTGGAACATGACGATGCAGGCCGAAAAGATCACCAGTGGACGAATGCGCGCCAAATCGCGGAGATCGGTGAGGATCGCGCCGCGCCCGCGTTTGACAGCGGGATCACCGCCCTCGCGGACCACTTTGATCTCGTCGCTTTTGATCCTGAAAAGGGCGATCAGGGCTGGAAGCACCAGCGCGCCAGAGACGAAGAACACGGATCTCGGGGAGAGGTACGTCCCGCAAAGGCCCATGCCGGCCGCCGCGAGTCCGGTGCCGATCGAGGCGAAGGACGCATTGCGGCCAAGCCGTCCGCTGATCTCGCGACGGCCGACGAGGCTGAGGCTGATCGACGCCAAGGCGAGGCCGAGGACACAGCTCGCTCCCGCATGGACGACGCGCGACAGCATGACGAGCGGGAAGACCGGCCAGATCGCCATCGCGAAGGCACTGCCGCCGATCGCCAAAACCGCGATGGCGGCCGCGGCCCTCAGGTTCTTGACCGCATCGACGACCGCGCCGGCCGGGATCTGGCCGAGCAAGCTCACTAGACCCGCCACCGTCAAGACGAGGCCAATATCGGTCTGGGTCCACTTCTGTGCCGTGAGATAAACGGCCACGAACGGGCCGAAGCCTGTTTGAATATCGGCAATGAAAAAGACGAACCAATCGAGGCCGTTGCGGCTCTGCTGAGAAGCGTTCGGCGTCGACACGTCTGGCGGCCTCGCGCCGCTGGCCGGCTGAGTCGCGCTCAGATCTGAGACTGTCATTCAGGGTTCCCGCACGCCCTAGGGCGCTGCTGGGGCGGGTGTGGGTTGAAGCGCGGATGGTTGTGCCGCGGCGGGTGCAGGCGTTGATGGCACGGTGGGGGCCGGTGCTGGCGCAGAAGCGGCGGGTTGCGGCGGCGAAGCCGGTGCCTGTGCGGCCGGCGTTGTGGCAGCGGGTACCGCGGCCGCGGGAGTTGAAGCCGCAGGTGTGGCGGTGATCGGTGCCGTTGCGACAGGCGGCGGCGCGATGGCAGCGGGTGCTGCGGCAGCCACTGGATTCGTGGCAGTCACGGGGGCCGCCGCAGCCACAGGAGCCACCGCCGGAGCTTCCAACGCCGGTGGGCGACCGAGCACGACGACGGGCTCCCCTTCTTTGTAGACGGGGGCGACCCGTAATTGATTGCGCGGTAGGTCGATGACCAATTTATCGGTCTTGCCGTCGTCGGCCATGTGAATGGCGCGCCAATCGACCGCGATCTTGCGGCTCCCGACGCCGAAGAACCCGCCGAAATCGATGACGGCGGCGCGCATCTGTCCGGAACGATCGATCAGTAGGTCGACGATGCGGCCCATGTCGTCGCCCTTGGTGTTCTGGACGTCCTTGCCGAGAATGCTCTCGACCTCCGGTCCATCGAGCACGATCGCGGGGGTGCCGGCCGTCTCCTGAGCTTTAGCCTCGGCCTTCGCCTCGGCTTTGGTCGGTTCGGCCGCTTTCGTTTGCGCGGCAGGGCTTGCGGCAGGGGTCGCGGCAGGGCTTGGGGCAGTGCTTAGCGCAGGAGTGGCGGCCGTCGGCGTCGCGACGGGTGCCGGTTGCGTCGTGGCCCCCAAAGCCGGCGGAAGCGCATCGGCAGCCCGCGCAGTTTGGCTCAAGGCAAGGGCGAGGACGATGACGCTTGCGCGGATCACAGCGCTCCCATGCGCGCTCCGCGTGACCGGACTCTGATGACGCTGCGCTGTCCTGTGGTCAGACGGACCATGCGGTTCGGCCATGAAACGCTACCCTTCGGCTACAAACACATGTCCCGAAGCGAGGATCCGGCCGTCCCAGTACAGGGGGGCGGTTGCCGCGGGGGCGCAGCCCATCATCGTCACGCGAGTACGGTTGCAACAGCCTCCGCAAGCGTGACGTGTCATCGGCTCTTCACCATATCGTCTAGGGGTTTTCGGCCGCGTTGACCACTCCCACACGTCCGAGAGCCCCTATTATGTCGAGGTGGCAAACGTGCCTTCATCGACGCGGCAGTCGAAAACCAGCGCCATCACTGGTCGACCGGTTCAGGTGCAGCGGATCATGGCAAGCGGCCCTGGAACCGTGTCGCTGACAGGCTCAAAACGACCCGTTTCCGGGTCGCGCACCTGTAGCCGACCGGTCGCCACCCCAAAATAAGCGCCATGCAGATGCAGCGTACCGGCTTCGACTAAGATCCGGAGCCACGGAAAGGTCATCAGATTCTTGAGACTGAGTTCGACCGATGCAAATTCCAGCCGATGCAGGTAATCGGCATCGTCATCGGCTTTACGCGGGCCGATGTTGGCAGCCGCGGGGGCGATCTGCGACATCCAGCGACCGATGAAATCACCCGATGACAGCGGCTTCTGTTCGTCGGCGAAGGCGCGGATGCCGCCACAGAAGGCATGCCCAAGCACGACGATATGCTTGACCTTCAGCGCCTGGACTCCGAATTCGAGCGCCGCGCTCGTACCGTGTTGGGAGTCACGATCGGGTTCGTAGGGCGGGACCAGATTTGCCACGTTGCGGACGACCAGCAATTCGCCAGGGGCGGCATCGAAGATCACCTCGGGCGACACGCGCGAGTCCACGCATCCCACCACCATGATCTCGGGTCGCTGTCCGGCATCGGCCAGCATTTCGTAGCGGGAGCGTTCGCTGGCGAACCGGCCACCCAGAAAGGAGCGGTAGCCTTGCGTGAGCCGATCGGGAAACATGGGACGACCTCAAACGGGGAGCAGCCCCAGCGTGAGGCTGTCGGCGGGACCTAACAGAGTTGGGCAATTCCGCCAACAACGCCTGGCCCATCGCCTCCTCGCTTGCGGGTCCTTAGAAGTCGATGTTGGTCTTGGCTCCGATCAGGAACGAGTTCGACACAGCAGCGGTCGCGCCGGGTTTGAGGAAATATTCGAGCTCTGGCTGGATCAGCACGCCAGGCGCGACATGGATCCCGTAATTGGCTTCGAACACGGCCCCGTTTCGCTGCACTCCGCGCGCATTGCCGTAGAGCGGAAGATCGAGGCTCTGCTCGAGTTGCTCGGTGCGGGTGATCTTGTTGCTGACATCGTAATAGGTCGCCGCGAAACCGATCTGATCCTGCGGGCGTGCATCCCAGAATCCGCGATCCAGCACGCCGGCCCAGAGGAAATTCCGGATCAGCGAGGTGTTGGAGTCGTCGTGGGCGTAGCTCGCCAGGAGAATGAGACCATCGTTGTCGTTTGGCCCGTTGCGGGCGATCATCTGGTCGCCCTCGACCCAGAATTGGGCTCGCCCATGATGTGGCCGCCCGGTCAATCCGGTGAGCGCGAGCGGCAGGTTCTGTCGGTCGAAGAAGGTGTCCGGATAGTCGGACGTGTCGTAATTGAACCCGAGCTTGTAGTGGCCCGGCATTTCGTCCGGCCCGAGGCGCGGCTCGAAGCCGAGTTCGAGCGGGATACTGACGCCCGTCGTTCCTTTCAGGGTCCAATCGAACCCGCTGTAGCCGCCCTGCGTGTAGCTCTCGCCGGGAACCGGGAAAGGCTGCGACTGGAACAGTCCGGTCATGATGTAGGTCGTGTCGGTCGTCTGGCCCTTGATACGCGCGCCCCAGACGCTGGTCGGCCAATCCTCGAAGCCCTGCAGCGACGTCAGCGCGCGATTATGCCCGCAGATCGTCAGCGTCATGAAGTTGCAGTTGAGCGGGGAGGCGCCGAAATCCGAACCAGGGGCCAAGCGGCCGAAGGCGATATCGATCTTGTCGTCGGCCAGTTTCTGCTCACCGTAGAACCACACCAGTTTGACGATCTGGCCGAAGCCGGCGCCGTAGATTTCCTGCGCCTGCAGGACGTTGTCGCCGATGAAACGCGCGCTCGCATTATTGCCGGCGCGGTTGATGAAGATCGTGTGGGTCGAAAATCCATCGAGCCCTGCCAGGGTCTGCCAATTTACGTCGACCGCGAGAGCGATCTGATGCGCGTAGGCAGCGCCCGCTTTGACGCCACCGGACACGTTGGCAACGCTCTCAGTCGTGTAATTCAGCGAATAATTCACGCCATATTTGGCAAGGCGCGTGCGGAAGCCGTCCCAGTCCCCGAAGGCATGTTCGGGCTCGACCGCAGCATGTGAGATCTTGGCGCGTTTGGTCGGGTTCGACGGCGTCACAGGCGCGGCCGGCTTGCGGGCGCCTTGTGGTTTGGGCAACGCCTCGTCGCGCGCGGCGCTTCTGCGAACGGCGGTTTTAGCGGCTGGCTTGAGGGCTGCGGGAGGCGGCACGACGGATTGCGGCGACCTCGTCGCGGCCGGGGCGGTCTGGGCGATGCCGGGCGCCGGAGCAGCAAAAATAAGGGCCACAGCTGAAGCGAGAGCGGCGAGCCGCACCGAACGACATGTGTCGAGAGTCATGTTTCCTGCCGTTCCTGATTTTTGGACGGCTTCTTCGTCCTGCACCGGGCGTGACGATCACGCGACTCGGACGCTTCTGGTGCGATCAGCATCGACGCTGAGCGTCGATGCCTCAAGAGGGCTGTTCCAGACCGATCGATAAAATCAATTCGGTGTGGCCGAGGCGACGCGGTCGCGTGGCGCGAAGCGCGGCATTGGGTTGCCCAAGACGCGAGCAATCATCTATGGTCCCGGCGCATTCGCGCTGTCGCCCGACATCTTGCCTGCGGCGGGGCTGCGGCAGACGACCTCCTGGTCTTGCGAGCGTTTGGTCGGGCCAGCGTTGCGGACCAACAAGGGGAAAAACGGGGATCTGGGGATGGCGGAACGACTAAAAGGCAAGACGGCGGTCATCACAGCGGCCGGGCAGGGTATCGGACACGCATCGGTGCTGGCTTGCGCGCGTGAAGGCGCGCAGGTGATCGCGACCGACATCGATGCAGGGAAGCTCGAGACGCTTGCCGGGCTCGCCAACGTGACCACCCGACGTCTCGATGTGCTCGATCCGAGCGCCATCACGGCCTTCGCGGCCGAGGTGCCGGCCCCGGACGTTCTCTTCAACTGCGCGGGATTTGTGCATAACGGCACGATCCTCGAATGCGACGAGGATGCCTTTTCGTTCTCGGTCGATCTCAACGTGCGGGCCATGTACCGGATGATGCGGGCCTTCCTGCCGGGCATGCTGGCCAAGGGCGGCGGATCCATCGTCAATATGGCGTCCGTGGCCTCGACCATCATCGCGGCCCCAAACCGGTTCATCTACGGAGCCACCAAAGCGGCCGTCATCGGCATGACCAAATCCGTCGCGGCTGATTTCGTCACCAAGGGAATCCGCGCCAACGCGATCTGCCCTGGCACGATCGAAAGCCCTTCGTTGCAGGACCGGATGCGCGCTCTCGGCGACTACGATACGGCACGCGCCAGCTTCCTGGCCCGCCAGCCGATGGGGCGTCTCGGCACCCCCGACGAGGTCGCGAACCTCGTGGTGTTCTTCGCCAGCGACGAATCCTCCCTCATCACCGGCACCGCCATCGCCATCGACGGTGGCTGGACCAATATGTAAGCGCCCCGTCGTCCAAGCGTTTCCATCGACAACCAAACTTTTGACTCGAACCACATAGAGGCCTCCATGAAATTGCTGCGTCATGGCCCCAAGGGCGCCGAAAAGCCCGGTCTGCTCGATGCGGATGGCAATGTCCGCGACCTGTCGGCCCATGTGCCCGACCTTGCCGGTCGCTGGCTGACACCCGACGGTCTGAAGGAGATCGCCTCGCTCGACGTCAAATCCTTGCCGCTCGTCAGCGAGCCCGGTCGTTACGGCCCTTGTGTGGCCGGAGTCGGCAAGTTCATCTGCATTGGGTTGAACTATGCCGATCATGCGGCCGAAACTGGCGCTCCCATTCCGGCCGAGCCGATCCTGTTCATGAAGGCCACCAGCGCCATTACCGGCCCGAACGATCCCGTCATCATTCCGCGCCGGTCGAAGAAGACCGACTGGGAAGTCGAACTCGGTGTCGTGATCGGGGCCGAGGCGCGCTACGTCTCCGAAGCCGATGCCATGAACCATGTGGCCGGCTATTGCCTCATCAACGATGTGTCCGAGCGTGAATTCCAGGCCGAGCGCGGCGGCCAGTGGACGAAGGGCAAGTCGGCCGATTCCTTCGGGCCGATCGGGCCGTGGCTCGTCACCAAGGACGAGGTCGCCGATCCGCAGAACCTTTCGATGTGGCTGACGGTCGATGGGGTCAGCCGGCAGAACGGCTCGACCAAGACGATGATCTTCCCGGTCGCCGTGCTGGTGTCCTACGTGTCGCAATTCATGAGCTTGCAGCCGGGCGACATCATTTCGACCGGGACGCCCCCCGGCGTCGGCCTCGGCCTCAAGCCCGAGCCCATCTACCTGCACCCCGGCCAGACGATCCGCCTCGGCATCGAGGGTCTCGGAGAACAGACCCAGGTGACGGTCGCGGCCGAGTAACGTCCAAAGCCCAAAGGCTCAAGCCTGGAGATAGGGCACCACATAGGGGCCTTCTGGGATGATCGCGACGGCGGCATCGCCCGCCGCCGCCATGCTGCCGGCGATGGCATCGTCGATGTCGTCGATCATGTCGACGCCGGTCATTTGGCGATCCTCGGCCGAAAGCCCGGACGCATAAAGCTGGATCCTGCCGACCCGCATGGATTTCATCTGCATCTCAGTCTGCCACTCGTCGATTTCGGCGAGAGACTTGGCCATGAGGGTCGCCAGGAATCGCTCCGGGCCGAGCGTGATCAGCCTCCGCTGGGCCTCGCGGAACTCCGCCGAGCCGAAGCCTTCCGAACATTCCGACGCGACGATCAGGGTTCCGCCGGGCTCGAGAATGTCGAGTGGCGTCACCATACATTTGACGGTCTGATAATAGGTCTTGTCGAGCGGGTAGCCGGCCGACGACGTCACGACTGTCTTGAAGCGGCGACCGACCGCCACGCGCGTCACGCCGCTGACGAAGTCGACCGCAGCCTGATGGCTGGCGATAATCTCGCCGAAGGTCACGCAGACGAGGTCGCGATCCTCGTCCAACACGGTGTTGAGCGCGTAGACGTCGCCGAGCCGCCGCACGATTTCGAGCTGTTCCTCGTGCAGGGGGTTGCCGATGAGATTGCACTGGACCGCAAGCGGGTCCTCCATGAACCGCGCTGAATGAAAGGTGCGGATCGTCTCGTGGTGAGCGATGCCGGGCGCGACGACCTTGCGGCCGCCGGACCAGCCGGCCATGAAATGAGGTTCGACCAGCCCGGTCGCGATGCGGAGATCTGCCTCCACGAAGCGCCGGTCGAGCTTAATTGGCGTGTGTCGGGTATCCGTGAACCCTAAATCCACATGGGCGGTTTCGTCGCGCGCCTCATGGTTCTCGACCCGCACCGCGGCCAGCACCCAGGGATCGCCGACGAGTTCAGCCAGTTCGTCACCAAGGTTGGGCCGGTGCAGCCCTGTCGCGACCAAAACGGTGATGCGATCGAGCGGGATGCCTGACGCCACCATCGTCTCGATCATGGGACGAAGAAAGAGCCGGTTGGGCACCGGCCGGGTGATGTCGCAGATGAGGATGCAGGCGCTGGCTTTGCCATTCGCGAGCTTGTCGAGTGAGCCCGAGCCGATCGGCATCATCATGGCCTCGCGGACGGCACGGTCCGGATCGGGCAGCTTCGGCAGCTGATGTTTCCGGATGGTGGTGAGAGCGGCATGACTCGGGAGACGAAGCTGCAGATGGCTCCGGCCGTAGGACACCGTGGCGGCTTCGGCTTGGCTCATCGTTTCGCTCCCCAGGTTGCATTGTCGGCGGCCCGCAGCGATGGCGCTGGAGCAGCTTGCGCTTTTGCGTTCGTTCGTAAGATAAGTCCGATCAAAGCTGCCGGCCAGCAGGTCGGTTCAAATCAGTGAAGAGGGCGGAATGCGAACACGGGACTTCGGCCGGACGGGCCGCATGGTCAGCGACATCGGCTTCGGCGCCTGGGCGATCGGCGCCGATTGGGGCCATGTCGAACCGGATGACGCCGTTGCGGCGCTGAATGAGGCGCTCGACAAGGGCGTGACCTTCATCGACACGGCGGATGTCTATGGCGACGGCCGATCCGAGCAACTGATCGCGCAGGTTTTGAAGGCGCGCGGGGGCGAACGTCCTTTCGTGGCCACCAAGGCCGGACGCCGCCTGCCCAAGCAGACCGTCGAGGGTTATACGGCCGAGAATCTGTCGGCCTGGACGGATCGCAGCTTGAAAAATCTCGGGGTCGACACGCTCGACCTTGTGCAACTGCACTGCCCGCCGACCGCACTCTACCACCGCGCAGAGGTGTTCGGCCGCCTCGACGATCTCGTGACGGCCGGAAAGATCCGCGCTTATGGCGTCAGCGTCGAAAAGGTCGAGGAAGCCATGATGGCGCTCGACTATCCCGGCGTCGCCAGCGTGCAGATCATCTTCAACATCTTTCGCCAGAAGCCGATCGAGGCCTTCTTAAAGGCCGCACAGGAAAAGAAGGTCGCGATCATCGCGCGCGTTCCTCTCGCCAGCGGCCTCCTGTCGGGCAAGTTCAAGCCCGACACTGTTTTCGAGCCCTCCGACCATCGTCAGTACAACCGACATGGCGAGGCGTTCGATGTCGGCGAGACCTTCTCGGGCGTCTCCTACGCGGAGGGTCTGAAAGCAGTCGAGGCGATCCGTCCTCTGGTCGGCGGCGACATCAGCATGGCGCAATTCGCCTTGCGTTGGATTTTGATGTTCGATGCCGTAACGGTCGCGATTCCCGGTGCGAAAAATGCCGCGCAGGCTCGTGCCAATACCGACGCGGCATCCCTGCCGGCCTTGTCGCCCGACGTCATGACCGAACTGAAGTCCATTTACGATCGCGACATCAGGCCGTCGGTGCATCAGCGCTGGTAGTCGCTCGAGCAAAGCGAGGCGGCCAGACCTGCCGCCTCACTCCATTGTCGGCGCGAGCTCCTGCACGCCCGAGACGTCATCCCCGAGCCATTTAGCGTTCTTGGCCGTTCCATCGAAGGTCGAACTCGTCTTGAACAGCTCGTACTTCCCATCCAATGCGTAGGGCCGGCTCCGCGCGAGAAGTTCTGCGACGGCGGCCTTGTCCATCGGCTTGAAGGTCTTCGCCGCCTCGAAGGCCTGATCGAGATTCTGTTGGTTCTCGATGCCTGTGATGACCACCGACGTCGCCAGGTTCATCGAATAATGCAAGAACTCGATCGGCTTGATCGGTGCGTTGCTTTTCAGGATTACGCCATCGCCGAACGTCTTCATGCCTAGCACACCGATGTTCTGCGCCACGAGATAGGGCAGGACGAGATGCGCGAATGAGCGGAAATGCGCGTCCATCACGTTGAGCGGCATCTGCACGGTATCGAAATGGAAGCCGCGCGAGGCTGCGACATCCAACATTTGCAGGTGGATGCGCGGGTCCTTGTGGCCGGTGAAGCCGATGAAGCGCAGCTTTCCGGCCTGCTTGGCTTCTACGAAGGCTTCCATGGCGCCGCCTTCGGCAAAGACGCGGTCGGGGTCGTCGTATCGCAAGATCTCATGGTGCTGCACGAGGTCGATGTGGTCGGTCCGGAGTCGCTTCAGCGAGGTGTCGATCTGGGCGGCCGCTTCCGTCTTGGTGCGCCCGTCCATCTTCGACATCAGGAACACCTTCTGTCGATAGCCGCCCTTCTCCAGCGCCAAGCCCATCCGGAGTTCGCTGTTGCCTTCGTTATAGTCCCAGCAATTATCCATGAACGTGATGCCGCGATCGACCGCTTGGTGGATGAGCTTCACGGCTCCTTCGTCGGTCAGCACTTTCTTGCCAATGTGGAAGCCGCCCAGTCCGATCGCCGAGACCTCCTGGCCGGTGCGGCCGAGCATGCGATACAGCATCTCGCCCCGCAGCGTGCCGGGTGAGGTGACGAACGGCAGGTCAGCCGGGTCTGCAATGAGATTGGCGGAGCGTGGAAGGGCGGGGCCCGGGGGCGAGACTGCGGCCGATGCCGCCTCCGTCGCACGTGGTCCGGACGCCTCGGCGGTGCCGAGCAAGACGCGACGATAGTCCATGATCGATCTCCCGAACATTTCTGGCTTCAAATTGCACAACCACCGCGGTCCCAAAAAGATCGTGCGCGAGACGCGTCGATCGGTGTTGGTTCGGCGTTGGTGCGTCTAAGGCAAAAAAAGTCATGGCCTATTTTCGTTGGCTGACATCACAATCGGTGGCGCGGAGGACCGTCACCGAAGGTTTCGGTGTCGGTCTGGTGATGGAGCAGCTTTGGACATCCATTTCGATCCACTTGGTGGCTGGTCCGGCGACATGTTCGCGGCCGCGCTGCTCGATGCCTTTCCGGACCATTGGCCGGCCGTGCAAGATGCGGTCGCGGCGCTTGGGCTCGGACCCGATGCGGCGTGTCGCCTCGTTCGGCATCGCGACCATGCGCTGACGGGCCGGCGCTTCATCGTCGCGGCGGATCACGCGTCGGCCTCGCCCCCAACGCAGGCTCATGTGCATCAGCATGATGACGGCGAGCACACCTCCCAGCACGATCACAAGCGCGAGCATTCGCATCGGCATCGGGCCTGGGCCGATATTCGGCAACAGCTCGCTGACTCGCGGCTCGATCGCGCCACCAAGGATCATGCGATCGCGATCTTCTCGCTGCTGGCACAAGCCGAAGCCGAGGTGCATGGCGTGGCCGAGGACGAGGTCGCGTTTCACGAGGTCGGCGCGGTCGATTCGATCGTCGATATCGTCGTCGCGGCGCAGTTGATCGCGCTGATCGGGGCGGATCGCTGGACCTCCGCTCCGCTCCCGCTCGGGTCCGGCCGGATCAGGACCGCACATGGTCTTCTGCCGGTTCCAGCCCCCGCGACGGCGCTGCTGCTCCGCGGATTGCCGACCATCGATGATGGCATCGCGGGGGAGCGCGTGACCCCGACCGGTGCCGCGATCGCGCGCTATCTGCTGGTGCCGTCGGACCATCTGCCTGCCCGCGGTCGCATTCTCGTTGCTGCCGGAACCGGCTTCGGGTCGCGGCTGCTGCCGGGCGTCAGCAATTGTCTGCGCGTGCTCACATTTTCGCCGACCGCGTTTGTCGAGGTCGCCTCGTCTCGGTCGATCATCAGCCATCGCGAGCTTGGCGTCATCACGTTCGAGGTGGACGATCAAACGCCCGAGGATCTCTCGGCAGGGCTCGATCATCTCCGCGTCCTGGCCGGCGTGCATGACGTCATCCAGAGCGTCGCCTTCGGCAAGAAAGGGCGCGTCGCGACCCAGGTGCAAGTGCTGGTCGCGCCCACCGAACTCGATGCCGCGATCGAACAATGCTTCGAGGAGACCACCACGATCGGCTTGCGGTTTCACATTGTGCGGGGCGCCGTGCTGGCGCGCGGCTTCGACGGGGTCGAGGCTGGCGGGGTCCGGTTGCGGGTCAAGACGGTTCAGCGTCCGGATGGAACACCAACTGGCAAGACCGAGGCCGATGATGTCGCGGCGCAGCGCGGACATGCGGCTCGACGTGCCTTGAGACAAGAGGGCGAGACTCTGGCGCTGGCCAGGCTGACCGTCCTCAAGGAGCCACGCCCATGAACATCGGTCCTGCCGGATCGACGGATGACGACGCACGGCTCGCCGCCGTGCTGGCCGGCATGGGCGAGATTGCCATCGCGCTGAGCGGCGGCATCGATAGCGTGACGCTGGCGACCTTCGCGCATCGCCAGCGGGCCGGTGTCACGATGTTTCATGCGGTGTCGCCCGCTGTTCCCGGCGACGCCACCGCACGGGTCGAGCGGTTGGCCGAGCAACACGGCTGGATCCTCCGGGTCGTCGACGCGGGTGAGTTCGACGATGCCGACTACATCGCCAATCCGGTCAATCGCTGCTTCTTCTGCAAGACCAACCTCTATGGCAGCATCGCGCGCCACACCGGCGCTCAGATGCTGTCGGGCGCCAATCTCGACGATCTCGGCGAGTATCGTCCCGGCCTCGACGCGGCCGGTCACCATGGCGTTCGCCATCCTTATCTCGAAGCCAAGATCGCCAAGGCCATGGTGCGCGCCATGGCGCGGCGGCTCGGCCTGGGTGATCTGTCGGACCTGCCGGCCGCCCCGTGCCTATCGAGCCGGGTCGAGACCGGGATCGCCATCAACGCGCAGGTGCTACGCGCGATCCACAGTGTCGAACGCAAGCTGGCGCGGGACTTTCCCCTCGGGACGATCCGGTGCCGGGTGCGTGCCTCGGGCATCGTTCTCGAACTCGACGCCGGGACCCGTGCGGCGCTGGATCCGGCTCGTGTCGCGACGATCGAGGCCGAGGTCGAGACTGTTTTTTCCGGGTTGGTTGCGGTCCCGACGCTGACGCTCGCGCCGTATCGCAATGGCAGCGCTTTCCTGCAGGGGATGTCTTGATGGTGGAGTTCAAGTTCGACTTCGATCGCCGCAAGCGGACCGGCCTTAGCGAAGCGGTGTTTTGTGCCGGTAAGTCGGTGGAGCAGATCGCCGCGATCCTCGATGGGGTCATGGATCGTGCGGGACGTCTGTTGTTGACGCGGCTCGATTCCGAAAAAGCGATGGCGCTCCCCTCGGATTTGCGGAACCGGCTGGATTACGATCCGGTGTCACGAACCGCGATCCTGGGCGCGCCGGTGCCGACCCTGGCGGGTGAAGCTGTCGGTATCGTGATGGCCGGGACGTCCGACATCCCGGTCGGTCGGGAGGCGGCGCGAACTCTGTCGTTCGACGGCCAGCCTCGCGCGGAATTTACCGATATCGGCGTGGCAGGGCTTTGGCGGTTGATGGAGCGGCTGGACGAGATCCGTCAGTGCCCTGTGGTCATCGTGGTGGCCGGCATGGATGCGGCGTTGGTCAGCGTTCTCGGGGGCCTGCTCGACGGCCCGTTGATCGCAGTGCCAACCTCGGTCGGCTATGGGGTTGCGGCTGGCGGACAAACCGCGCTCAACGCCTCCCTCGCGAGTTGCGCGCCCGGCGTCCCGGTCATGAACATCGACAATGGCTACGGGGGCGCATGCGCGGCTCTGCGGATCCTGACAAAGATCCGTCGCTAAGCGCAAAAAAAAAGGACCGCTAAAAGCGGCCCTGTAGTCTAGGGAGGAAACGCCCAAGGAGGGCATTGCAGCGCCGAAGCGCGCAACGCCAATCTATGCTGCGGCGCGGCATTAGCCACTGCTCATCTGTGCGGGCAGCCATGCGTCATCGGAATGGGTATCGCGCTTACTCCATAGCGCCGAGGAAATCGCCACGAAACGGCATCTGCCGGCTTTCGCCGCCGCAATCGGTCAGCGTTACGGCGGTTGCGTTGGCGCTCACGTCTGTCACCTCCCGCCAACCGGCCGGAGCCGGGATTGCGCCAAAAGCGAAGTGAATGGCTCGCTCGCCATCGGGCACGAGCGCCAGGGCGGTCGGATAGCCGCGTGCCGTCAGTGTGTTGGGCGCGAT
The DNA here is from genome assembly GCF_004323635.1 of Lichenihabitans psoromatis. Lineage (NCBI taxonomy): Bacteria > Pseudomonadati > Pseudomonadota > Alphaproteobacteria > Hyphomicrobiales > Lichenihabitantaceae > Lichenihabitans > Lichenihabitans psoromatis. The sequence continues at coordinate 33,008 of NZ_CP036515.1, read as the reverse complement.
AGAAGCGCGATAGCCGTCGATGAAGAACGAGCAGGCCTCTTCGACGCCGAGGACGCTCTTGTGTCGGCCCGAGAAGGGGGCGTAGTCGCGGCCGCCGTTGCTCAACCAGAGGAGCGTGAAGGGCAGCACGCGGGGATCACGCAGGCCGAGATAGATGAAACCCCCGGCTGGTGCCAAGACGGCCGACCAGCCGAGCCGATGTCCGGGAGCCTCTGCCAGGAGGAGAAAATCCTCGGACGCGTCCGGGCCGGGCAGGGATCTGAGATCCACTGTGCCGCCGGACGCCAGCTTGACGGCACTGAGATCGGCAAATTCTTGCGGATAGACGAGAGCCGAGCGCCCGCGCGCCGGATCGCTTTCGAGCGGGGTCGCCGGCGTCGCGCCAAAGGCTTTGGCCGAGAAACTCAGGCGCGCCCCGCCATCAACGCGGACCATCGGGTGGTGGCCGGCCGAGATGGCGCCCTCGCCACCGACGAAGCGATGCGTTTGATACACAACGGGATGACCGGGCCGGAGCGTGATCTCCTTAAAGAGCTGCGCGCCGAGCACGCGGTTCCGCAGCAGAAACCGGGCCGTGACGCCGCCGCCTTCCGGCTCATGCTGACCGACCAGGTCCCACATCCCGTTCGCGGGCCAGCCATGATAGGGGCCATCGCCCGTGTCGTTTTCGGCGAAGGGCGCGCAAAAGAAGTCGCCGGCGAGCGATTTCAGCGTGATGCCAGCCTCGGCGTCGACCGCCTCGGGCACGCCGTCGTTGTGTTCGCCCGTTCGCCAATGCGCCCGATGCATCGGGCGCAGCGTCACGCCATCGACCACGAATTCCACGAGATCGAGGTGGCCGCCCTCGGGATTGAACAGAACTCGAGCGCCGTCCGTTTCGATCGTGATCATGTTGGTTTTCCTTGAGCCACAGGCGATGCGGCGAAGCTCTAGCGGCGGTTGCGGAGGCTGACAATCTGGCCGAGGGTACGGCCATCTTCGACTTGTCCAGCGAGTGTGCCTCTTGTCCGACTTCGTCTTCTCTCCCGCGCCCCCGCCGTTCGTTCCGGTGCTTGGCGGTGGGCGCTTTCCGGTGCGTCGCATCTTCTGTGTCGGCCGGAATTATGCCGAGCATGCGCGCGAAATGGGGGCCGACCCCGAGCGTGAGGCGCCGTTCTTTTTTACCAAGCCAGCCGATGCCCTGGTGATCGCCGGGGCCGACATGCCTTACCCGGCGCAGACCACATCGCTGCATTACGAGGTCGAACTCGTCGCGGCCTTGTCGGGCGGGGGAGAGGATATCGAGGCCGCGCGCGCGCTCGATCTCGTGTTCGGCTATGCGGTCGGGCTCGACATGACCCGGCGCGACCTTCAGGCCGATGCGAAAAAGAGCGGCCGCCCCTGGGATATGGCGAAGGGCTTCGATGCGTCGGCTCCGATCGGCGATCTTGTGCCGGCCGCCCGGATCGGCCATCCGGCGCACGGACGGCTCGAACTCAAGGTCAACGGCAATGTGCGGCAGAGCGCCGACATGTCGGCTATGATCTGGAGCCTGCCGGAGACGATCGCGTTCCTGTCGCGGCTGGTGCGTCTCGCCCCTGGCGATCTCATCTTCACCGGGACGCCCGCCGGGGTTGGAGCCGTCGAGATCGGCGACCGTATGGAAGGCTCGATCGAAGGGGTCGGCAGCCTCGTCACGGTGGTGGCGGCGCGGGGACGCCCGTCGGCTTAGTCCAGGCTATCGATCCAGGCGGCGAGCTCGCTCAGCGTTGCCAATTCGCGAAACCGGGGATGGTCGTGCGGCGGCTCGGCGGCTTCGTGGGCCCAGACGAGCCCGTATGGGATCAGCGCCGCGAACCCGCCCGCCTCAATGGCCGGAAGTACGTCGGACCGAACGGAATTGCCCGCCATGACGCTCGCGCCCGGATCGGTCCCATAACGGGCGAACACCCGGGCGTAGGTCTCGGCGGTTTTGTCGCTGACGATTTCGACGCCGGAAAACAACGGGCCGAGGCCGGAGGCAGCGAGCTTCGATTCCTGGTGAAACAGGTGGCCTTTGGTGACGAGCACGAGGCGTCCCCGCGCCGCCAGGGCTTCGAGTGCGGGTTCGACACCTGGAAGCGGTTCGACCGGGTGATTGAGCATGGCACGACCGGCCGCCAAAATCTCCGCCACAACCGAGGCCGGCACCGCTCCGTCCGACATGTCGATCGCCGTCTCGATCATCGACAGCGTGAAACCTTTGGCGCCATAGCCGTAAAGCGACAAATTGCGGCTCTCGACCGCTGCGAGCCGCGCGTCGATCGCGTCCCGATCGGCATAGGGCGACAGCATGTCGGCAAAGCGCTCCTGGGTGACGCGAAAGAAGGTTTCGTTGTGCCAGAGCGTGTCGTCGGCATCGAGGCAGATGAGCGTGATCGGCATTCAACATATCCGGGTCGGGAGGCCTTTGAGCCAGATTAGCGGAGACGCTACCTGAACGCATGCGCGACATGGTGCGCTGCATCATCCCGGCTTGCTTCCGACATAATCGCTGCCTAGAGAATGAACGCTCATTCTCATGCATGGTTCAGTATGCCGATCGACGACATCACCATCTCGCCGGCCGAAGTCTCTCAGGCTGCGCGGCGTCAACGTATTTTCGACGCCGCCGAGCGGTGCTTCGTGCGGAACGGCTTTCATCGCACGACGATGCAGGATGTGGCTGCGGCAGCCGAGATGAGCGTCGGCAACCTCTATCGCTATTTCCCGTCCAAAGATGCGATCGTCCTTGGGTTGTCCGAGCGCGACCGGAGCGAGGCGCACGACCTGATTGTTGGCCTGTCCGACGACGATCTCTGGCCGGCTCTCAAGGGCCTGCTTCGGGAGCATGTGATCGAGAGCCCGCGCGAGAAATCGATCCTCTGCCTCGAGATCTGGGCCGAAGTGACCCGCAATCCGCGCCTCGACGAGATGCATCAGCGGATCGAAGCTGAAAATATGGTCTGGTTTACGGATTTCTTCCGCCGCATCGCGGGGTCGTCCAAAGACGAAGTCGAGGCCATGATGATGATGCTGCTGACGCAACTGAAAGGCATCATGGTCGATCGTGCCCTATCGGCATCCTACGATGCGGAGCCGGCCTTCGCCCACCTGATCGCATCGATCGAGGCGTTCTTTCCGCCCCACGCGCTCGCGTCATCTGATGCAACGAAAAGCCTGAAAGGCGCCCTCTCATGATCTCCCGTTGGCCGATCGCGATCGTTGTCGCGGCAGCGGTGCTTCCCGCTTTGGCGCTGCCGCTTCCCGCTCTCGCGGCCGAGGCGGCGATCAATCCGCCATCGGCGCCCACCACCGACCTTGCGCCGGCCGTGACGGTCGCCAAGGCGACAACACGGGATGTGGTCGAGCAAACGATCGTGACCGGCACATTGGTGCCGCGCGACGAGGTTCTGGTCTTGCCGGAGGTCGACGGCTACCGGATCACCGACGTGCTGGCCGAGGAAGGTATGACCGTGACGCGCGGTCAGGTGTTGGCGCGTCTCTCCCGCGAGATGCTGGATCGGCAAATCGCCCAGCAGGTCGCCGCCATCGAAAAAGCAACCGCGACCGTGACGCAGGCCGACAGCAACATCATTCAGGCGGAAGCCGAGAATACTGAAGCCAAGCTCGCGCTCGATCGCGCCCGGCTGCTCATGCAAACCGGCAACTCGACCGCCGCCGTCATGGAAAGCCGAACGGCCGCAGCGCGCTCGGCCGAAGGCCGTCTCGCTTTCGCCCGCAACGGGCTCAACATCGCCAAGGCCGATCTCGCGCAAAGCAAGGCGGCGCAGGACGAACTCGACCTGAAGCTTGCGCGAACCGACATCCGCGCCCCGGTCGATGGGATCATCAGCCGCAAGGTAGCGCGCCTCGGTGCTACAGCATCGAGTTCCGGTGATGCCTTGTTCCGCATCATCGCGCGCGGCGAAATCGAACTCGAGGGCGAGGTCATCGAAACGCGGCTGCCGTCCTTGCGCCTCAACGCACCGGCTTTGCTCGACATCGACGGCGGCGACCCCGTGCATGGCGTGGTCCGGGCCATCTATCCCGAAGTCGACAAAGCCACCCGTCTCGGCACGATCCGCATCAGTCTCGATCCGGACCCGCGCCTGCATATCGGTGCTTTCGCGCGCGGAACCGTGGAATTGGCCCGCAAGCGATCGGTCGCGGTGCCGTTGTCGGCCGTGCTCTACGGAGCCGGTGGGGGAAGCAGCGTTCTCGTCGTGCGGGCCGACGATCATGTCGAGGCGCGGCCGATCCGTACAGGTCTTGTCGACGACACCTATGTGGCGGTTCTCAATGGGCTGAAGGAGGGGGACCGTGTTGTCGCCCGCGCTGGCAGCTTCCTGCGTGACGGTGACCGCATCAAGCCCGTCGCGGCGCCCGAGCCGGCGCTGAATTCCGCCAGCGCCGCTCCGACACCCTGAGGATCCATCATGCGCCTCAATATTTCGGCCTGGGCCATTCGCAACCCAATTCCACCGATCGTGCTGTTCGTCGTTCTCATGGTGCTCGGCCTCGCAAGCTTCCATTCGCTCGCCGTCACCCAGATGCCGAATGTCGATATTCCGATCGTCTCGGTCACGATCACGCAAGCGGGCGCCGCCCCAACCGAATTGCAGACCCAGGTCACCAAATGGGTCGAGGATTCCGTGGCGGGCGTTAACGGCGTCAAACATATCATCTCGGCCATCACCGAGGGCACCTCGACCACCACGATCGAATTCCGGTTGGAGGTGAATAGCGATCGTGCCGTCAACGACGTGAAGGATGCGGTGTCGAAAATCCGCGCCGATCTCCCGCGCACGATCGACGAGCCGATCATCAATCGAGTCGAGATTGCCGGGCTGCCGATCCTCAACTATGGCGCGACTGCTCCGGCCATGACGCCGGAGCAGCTCTCCTGGTTTGTCGACGATACCTTGATCCGGGGCCTGCAGAGCATTCGCGGCGTTGGCGGCGTCGAACGCGTTGGCGGCGTCACGCGCGAGATCCGGGTCACATTGAAGCCCGACCGGCTGCTGGCGCTTGGGATCACGGCCGCGGACGTCAACAAACAGCTGCGGCTGACCTCGACCGATCTGGCCGGGGGGCGCGGCGAGATCGGCGGCCGCGAGCAGTCGATCCGCACACTCGCGGCCTCGCAAACGCTCGGCACGCTAAGAGCGACAAGCATCGTCCTGCCGGGCGGTCGCGAGGTGCGCCTCGACGATCTCGCCACTGTGACGGACGCGTTCGAGGAGCCACGGACCTTCGCGCGCTTCGACGGGCAGCCCATCGTGTCGCTGGCCATTTCGCGCGCCACGGGCGCCAGCGACGCTTCGGTGGCCGAGGCGGTGCAGAAGAAAATCGACGAATTTTCCAAAGATTACCCGGACGTCCATCTTCGGCGGATCGATACCTCTGTCACCAAGACGTTCGGCAGCTACCAATCGGCGATGGATACGCTGATCGAAGGGGCCCTCCTTGCGGTGCTGGTCGTGTTCCTGTTCCTGCGCGACTGGCGCGCCACGCTCATCGCCGCCATCGCGCTGCCGCTCTCCGTGCTCCCGACCTTCTGGGTCATGAGCGCGCTCGGCTTCTCGCTGAATGCCGTGAGCCTTCTCGCCATCACGCTGGTGACCGGCATCCTGGTCGACGACGCGATCGTCGAGGTCGAAAACATCGTGCGTCACATGCGGCTGGGTAAGTCCGCCTATCGGGCCGCGATCGAGGGCGCCGACGAGATCGGTCTCGCGGTCATCGCCATCACGGCGACGCTCGTCGCGATCTTTGCCCCAGTGAGCTTCATGGGCGGCATCGCGGGCCAATATTTCGTGCAATTCGGGCTGACGATCGCGGCGGCCGTGATCATGTCGCTGTTGGTGGCCCGCCTCATCACGCCGATGCTGGCCGCCTATTTCATGCGTCACCATGGGGCCGCTGAGGAGCGTTCCGGCCTCGTCATGCGGGTCTACTCGCGTCTGGTTGGCTGGTCGGTTCGGCATAAGGTCATCACGCTCCTCGCAGGGCTGGTGCTGTTCGCGGGCTCGCTCGCCTCGACCACCCTGCTGCCCTCCGGCTTTCTGCCGAAGGAGGATTCGTCCCGCACCATGTTCGTGGTCGAACTCGCGCCTGGGGCGCGGCTCGACGACACGATCGCTGTGACAGACCGATTGAGCGACGAGATTAGAGCTTTGCCGGAAGTCACCTCGGTATTCGTCGATGGCGGTCGCCAATTGCCTGGTAAATTGGAGACGCGGCTCGCCACGCTGGTGATCAATCTTTCGCCAAAGAATACCCGCGTGCGAACGCAAGCCGAGCTCGAAACCTTAATCGCGGGCCTGCTGCGGAAGGAGCCCGATATCCGCTCTTGGTCGCTGCGCGATGGCGGCCAGCGCGACATGAGCCTGATCGTGGCCGGTCCTGATCAGGGGATCGTGGCCGATGTGGCCGCACGGTTCCAGCGCGACGTCGCAGCCATTCCGCATCTCGTCAGCGTCATGTCGACCGCGCCGCTCGACCGGACCGAAATCCGCATTCGGCCGAAACCGAGCGCCGCTGCCGACCTCGGTGTGTCGACCGACACGATCGCCGAGACCGTTCGGGTCGGCACCATCGGCGACATCGGCCTTAATCTGGCGAAGTTCAACGCGGTCGGCCGGCAGGTGCCGATCCGCGTGCTGCTACCGGAAGCGATACGAGGCAATCTCGCCGATCTCGAAACTTTGAAGGTGCCGGCCAAGAACGGAACCGCCGTGCCGCTCGCCGCGGTCGCCGACGTCACGCTGGATCAGGGGCCGGGCTCCATCGATCGCTACGATCGCTCGGTGCGGGTCGCGGTGGAGGCCAATATGGAAGGCTCCGACGCCCTCGGCAACCTCATCGCACAAGCCATGCAGACGCCGACCGCGACGCATCTGCCACCGGGTGTCACGATCCGTCAGACCGGCGACGCGGAGATCATGGGCGAAGTATTCTCCGGCTTTCTCATGGCCATGGGAGCCGGCATCATGATGGTGTTCGGGGTGCTGATCCTGCTGTTCGGATCGTTCCTGCAGCCCATCACGATCTTGTTCTCACTCCCGCTCTCCATCGGCGGGGCGATCCTCGGCCTCTTGATCTTCAACAAGCCGATCTCGATGCCGGTGGTGATCGGCATCCTGATGCTGATGGGTCTGGTGACCAAAAACGCCATCATGCTGGTCGATTTCGCGGTCAAGGAAATGGCCAATGGCGTCGACCGGATCACGGCCATCAAGGAAGCCGGGATGAAGCGCGCCCGGCCGATCGTCATGACGACGATCGCCATGGCGGCCGGCATGGTGCCGAGCGCCATGGCGTTCGGCATCGGTGGTGAATTCCGAGCCCCGATGGCGATTGCGGTGATCGCCGGGCTCTTGGTGTCGACGCTTCTGTCGTTGGTCTTCGTGCCGGCTGTCTTCCTGCTGATGGACGACCTGCACAACCTGCTGGCCCGCATCTTCAAACGCTTCGTGGGGCAGCGGGACGAGGCTCAAAGCCATCCTCACGCCGCGCCCTCACACCCGGTTTAGTCCGGCATGAAGCTCATCGCGACGCCATTGATGCAGTAGCGCAAATGGGTCGGCGGCGGGCCATCCTCGAACACATGGCCGAGGTGGCTTTCGCAGCGGCTGCAATGAACCTCGGTGCGGATCATCCCATGGCTGCGATCGACCGTGCTGGCGACCGATCCGTCGATCGGATCGTTGAAGCTCGGCCAGCCGGTGCCGCTGTTGAACTTGAAGCCCGAGCGGAACAAAGGCTGATCGCAACCGACGCAGACGAAGGTTCCGGCTCGATTTTCATGATCCAGCGCGCAGCTTCCCGGCGCTTCGGTGCCGTGACCGCGCATCACGCGATATTGCTCCGGCGTCAGCATCTGGCGCCATTCGGCGTCCGTCCGGGTGAAAGCTTGGGTCGTGGTGCTCATCGGCAATACTCCGATCTCGTAAGGGCGGGGGCAGACGCTCCCGCGTCCAAGCTTATGTAGGGTCTCGCCTTGGCGGATGCCATGCAGCGGCGGCTCGTCGTTGACGAGGCCGGTGGTTCCGCATCAATGATCGACGCGGAACACGCTCTCCTCCGCGTCCGACGTCGCTCGAAAGGTCCTGTGCTTTGATCCAAGCCCCCCGTGACCTGCTGCGTGCCATGTTCGACGCTGCCGTCGCGGCTGCCTCGCCGATGCGCCGCGTGCCGCTGTTTCTGCCGCCTCGGCCCAAGGGCCGCAGTATCGTGGTTGGGGCCGGCAAGGCCTCGGCCGAAATGGCGCGCGCGGTCGAAGTCGCTTGGGACGGGCCGCTCGAGGGTCTCGTGGTGACGCGAGACGGACATGCCGCACCCTGCGAGCGGATCGAGATCGTGGAAGCCTCCCATCCCGTGCCGGATGCGCGCGGCGAAGCGGCGGCCCGGCGTATTCTCGCTCTAGTCGGCGGCTTGACCGAGGACGATCTCGTGCTCGCGCTCATCTCCGGTGGCGGCTCGGCTTTGCTGAACCTGCCGGCCGACGGGCTCGACCTTGCGGACAAGCGCGCCATCAACACGGCGCTGCTCAGAGCCGGGGTGCCGATCGGCGAGATGAACATCGTGCGGAAGCATCTGTCGGCCATCAAAGGGGGGCGGCTCGCTGCCGCGAGCTTTCCGGCAAGGCTGGTGACGCTGGTGATCTCGGATGTGCCGCGCGACGACCTGTCGGTCATCGCCTCCGGTCCGACTGTTCCGGACCCGACGACGTTCGCCCAGGCGCTCGACATTCTGCAGCGCTACGGCATCACCGGGCCGGCGCGGGTGATCGAGCATCTGCGGCGCGGCGCTGACGAAACGCCCAAGCCCGGCGATCCGCGCCTTGCTCGCAGCGAGACGATCCTGATCGCCACGCCGCAAATGTCGCTCGAGGCCGCCGCCGATGTGGCGCGCCGGGCCGGCGTCACGCCGCTGATCCTCGGCGACGCGATCGAGGGCGAGGCCCGCGAGGTCGGCCGCGTGATGGCGGGCATCGCTCAGCAGGTCGCGTTGCACGGGCAACCCGCGCCCGCGCCCTGCGTCCTGATCTCGGGCGGCGAAACCACGGTCACGGTGCGGGGTGGCGGGCGGGGTGGCCGCAACGTCGAATTCCTGCTGGCCCTCGGCCTCGCGCTCGACGGCTTGGCGCGTGTGTCGGCTATCGCGGGCGATACGGATGGGGTCGACGGAGCCGAAGACGTGGCCGGGGCCATCATCACGCCCGACACGTTGCGGCGCGCGGCCGCGCTCGGGCTCGACCCCAAAGCGAGCCTCGCCGACAACGATGCCCATCGGTTCTTCGACGTCCTCGGCGATCAGATCGTCACCGGCCCGACGCGCACCAACGTCAACGACTTTCGCGCGATCCTGATCGAGCCGGCCTAAACACATCGATGATCACGAGTTTGTCTGGTTGACTATCTTTCCTACGAGTGAAAATCTGCGCTGCCAGATCGGTGAGATCGGCTGCCCGAGTCAGTGCTGAAGGATCGACGGAATGCGGATCGCCATCATCGGGGCAGGGCCGAGCGGGCTGGCGCAACTCCGGTCTTTCGAGGCCGCGCGCCGGGGCGGGGCCGAGATCCCAGAGATCGTCTGCTACGAGAAGCAGAGCAATTGGGGCGGCTTGTGGAATTACACCTGGCGCACCGGCCTCGATGAGCACGGCGAGGCGGTGCATGGCAGCATGTATCGGTATCTGTGGTCCAATGGCCCGAAGGAATGTCTCGAATTCGCGGATTATTCGTTCGAGGAGCATTTCGGCCGGCCGATCCCGTCCTACCCGCCGCGTGCCGTCCTGCATGATTACATCGCGGGCCGGGTCGAGCGGAGCGACGTCCGCAAATATATGAAGTTCTGTCACGCGGTGCGGCACGTCGCGTTCGACAAGGCGACCGGCCTCTTCACCGTGACGGTCAAGGATCTCGTCCAGGACGAAACCTTGACCGAGACATTCGACTACGTGGTGGTGGCGACCGGGCATTTCTCGACCCCGAACGTGCCCTATTTCGAGGGGCTGGAGCGATTCCCAGGCCGGGTGCTCCACGCGCATGATTTCCGCAGCGCCGACGAATTTGCGGGCAAGCGTCTGTTGCTGGTCGGCAGCAGCTATTCGGCCGAGGACATCGGCATCCAGTGCCACAAATATGGCGCCGCCTCGGTGACCTTCAGCTACCGCACCAAGCCGATGGGCTTCGATTGGCCGGAGGGCTTCAAGGAAGCGCCGCTGCTGACGCATGTGACCGGCAAGACCGCCCACTTCAAGGACGGTACCAGCCAGGATGTCGATGCCGTCATCCTCTGCACCGGCTACAAGCACCATTTCCCGTTCTTGCCGGACGACATGCGGTTGAAGACCAACAACCGCCTTTATCCGCTCGGCCTCTACAAGGGTATTTTCTGGGAGCCGAACCCCAAGCTGATCTACATCGGCATGCAGGATCAATATTACACGTTCAACATGTTCGACGCTCAAGCGTGGTACGCGCGGGACGTCATGCTCGGCCGCATCGCGCTGCCTGCGCCGGACGTCATGGCGGCCGATATCGCCGCATGGCGCGCCCGCGAGGAAGTGCTGGAGAATCCGTTTCAGGCGATCGATTTCCAGACCGACTATGTGCGTGATCTGCTAGCCGCCACGGATTACCCGGCGCTCGACGTCGACCGCGTCGCCGAACTCTTCAAGGAATGGGAGCACCACAAGGTCGAGGGTATCCTCACCTATCGGGATCGCTCCTATCCGTCGACCATCACGGGCAATATGGCGCCGGTGCACCATACGGTATGGCTTGAGGCCTTGGACGATTCGATGCAGACCTTCCTGGCTGTCCAATCCGCGCCAGAGACGGCCGCCGCCAAAACGATGGCCTGAACCTTTCATGCGGGAGCCAGCACGATGAGCGACACGGCCGATCTCGCTCCCGCCGTCAAGACAGCCCGGATGTCCGAGCGCAAGGTCGTTCGCGGTGGCTCCTGCGCGACCGCCTCGCTCCGGCCCGGGGACCGGATTCGGCTGCGGGACCCGGAGGGGTTGCAGCCGCTCGATCTCTTCGTCTTCGATCAGCACGGCCGCGATGCGGGCGACATTCTCGGCCGCCCCGCATCGACGGGACGACTGGCAGACGTGCTGGCAGTGGAAGGCGAGGAGCCGGCCGCCGCCGCGCGGGCGCTCGCGGCTCTTGGTTTGACTGAGGCGGATGCTCGACCCTACCGGGTTATGGAGGCCGGCGGCTCGCCGGGCGCGGTGTTCGATTTCGTGGCGCCGGCTCCGCTGGTGCTGGTCGTGTCGGCGCCGGGCTCCCCGATGGCGCCGGACGAGCAGACACCCGCGACCGAATTGCATCTCGAGATCGATCGGGCTGATGGCTCCTCGCCCGATCTCCCACCGCCGCTCGCGGCTGTGACGCTCGATCTGCGGATACCGGCCGCGACCGCCAAGGCTTATCGGGTCCGAGCCGGCGATTACATCCAGATCATCGACGTGGAAGGCCGGCAATGCTCGGACTTTCTCGCCTTCGACGCGGCGCAACTCGCCGACGGGGTCGAGAAGGGGTTGGACCCGACCGTGACCCGAACCCTGATGGGCTCGGCTTTTCCTGGGCCGGGACTCCATTCCAAATATTACGACGAGGATATGCAGGCTCTGGTCGAGGTGGTGCGCGACACCGTCGGCCGCCACGACACGTTCGCGCTGGCTTGCAGCGCCAAATATTACGACGACGTCGGGTATCCCGGCCATCCGAACTGCTCGGATAATTTCAACGAGGTCCTGAAGCCGTTCCAGGTGCGCGCCCGCAAAGGCTGGCCAGCGATCAACTTTTTCTACAACACCTGCATCGAAACCAGCAACGCGCTGACATCGGATGAGCCGTGGTCCAGGCCCGGCGATTATGTGCTGCTCCGTGCTTTGACCGACCTCGTCTGCGCGTCGTCCTCCTGCACCGACGACATCGATCCGGCCAACGGCTGGAACCCGACCGATATTCACATCCGGGTCTATGACGGCAACGCGACTTTCTCCAAGGGATCAGCCCTCCGCATGACGCCCGATGCCGAACCTCGTCTCACACGCGACAGCGCCTTTCAGCCGCGCCTGCAGGCCTTGGCCCGCAGCTTCGTGGATTATCGCGGCTTTTGGCTTCCGACGAGTTACACGGGACGCGGCGCCATCGAGGAATATTGGGCCTGCCGCGAACGGGCCGCCATCATGGATCTGTCGGCCCTGCGAAAGTTCGAGGTGATCGGCCCCGATGCCGAACAGCTTCTCCAGCGCACCATGACGCGCAACATCGCCAAATTGGCGGTGGGACAGGTCGTCTACACGGCGCTGTGCTATGACCATGGCGGCATGATCGACGACGCGACGGTGATGCGGCTCGGCGCCGCGAATTTCCGGGTGATCGCCGGGGAGGATTTCACCGGCGTCTGGTTGCGCCAGAAGGCCGAGGATTGGGGCCTCAAGGTCTGGGTGAAATCCTCGACCGACCAACTCCACAATCTCGCGATCCAGGGGCCGAAGAGCCGCGACATCCTCAAGGAGGTCATCTGGACGGCGCCGACCCAGGCATCATTGGCCGAACTGAAGTGGTTTCGCTTCACGATCGGCCGCATCGGCACGGCGTCCGGGCCGCCGGTCGTCGTGTCGCGCACCGGTTATACGGGCGAACTCGGCTACGAGGTCTGGTGTCACCCCAAGGATGCTTTGGCGGTGTGGGATGCGATCTGGGCGGCGGGTCAGCCCCATGGAATGTCGCCGCTCGGCTTCGAGGCGCTCGACATGCTGCGGATCGAGGCCGGTCTCGTTTTCGCGGGTTACGACTTTAGCGACCAGACCGATCCGTATGAGTCCGGTATCGGATTTGCGGTGGCCGACAAGGACGTCGATTTTGTCGGGCGTGAAGCGCTGGCGCGACGCAAGGCAAATCCGGCGCATCGCATGGTCGGACTCGACCTGACCGGCAACGAGACGATCAGCCATGGCGACCCTGTCTTCGTCGGGCGCGCCCAGGTGGGCGTGGTGACGAGCGCGACCCGCTCGCCGCTGCTCAAGCGCATGATCGCGCTGTGCCGTCTTGATGTCGCCCATGCGACCCTCGGCACGGCGGTCGAGATCGGCAAGCTCGACGGTCACCAGAAACGCCTGTCCGCCACCGTCGTGCCGTTCCCACATTTCGATCCGCAGAAGACCCGCGTTCGGGCGTAAGCCGCTTCGATTTCAGCGTCGCGGAACGTGGTCAAACGTCGGCTGCGTTCTTGGATCGACAACAATATCGTCGTCTGATGGCAGATATTAATCTTGACGATAAATTAAGCTTACCTGTCCCTTGAACACGGATAGGTTGCGGCGCAATCCTCCGATTGTTTGTTGGAGGGGATATGCTGAATCTCAGAATTGTTCTGTCGATCGCCGCGCTGGCCGTTCCGTTAGCGGCCCCCGTTCAAGCGATGCCGATCCAGCACGATCTTGGTGCTGATGCCGCAGCAACGTTGATTTCCGGTGGCTGCGGACCCTACGGACATCGCGGACCCTATGGCGGTTGTCGGCCAGGCGGGGGATGGGGCGGCCCTGGATGGGGCGGACCCGGTTGGCGCGGTCCGGGTTGGGGCGGACCCGGCTGGCGCGGACGCGGCGGTGGCGGCTGGCACAACCACTACAGCTTTCATACCCACTATCACTATGGGCACCGCCGCTAAGATCCGCCTGACAAATTGAGCTTGCACCGCCGATGCGGTGCAAGCATCGGGACGAGCAGCGTCTCGCAACCCGCCGGCGGAAGCGATGGCGGCGTCCGCCCGCGCGTTCGGGAAGACTTCGGCATGTCTCGGGCGGATCGGGTCAAGGTACGAAACTGCGACTTCCGCTTTTGATCACTCGACTTCGCTTTGCGGTGTCGGGCGTGCCCTAGGGCGTCGACACACCCGAAAACCGGCTTGCGATCTCTGCGACGCGGACGCCGTAAAGCCGGGCTGTTTCAAGGTCGCCGTCGGACATGTCGCTGGGTGCCGCGTCAGCGTCCGATTGCGCCATCGGCGCAAGATACGATCCCATCCTGTTCGGATCGTCGCGCTTGGATGCCTTGACGTTCGCTGGCTTGATGGCGAGGCTGACCCAAAGGCCGCCGTGCTGGCCGGCCAGGAGAACGAAATATTGCAGCGTGTTGAGCTTGTCGCCATTGAGACTGGCGCTGTTGGTGAAACCGCCAAAAATCTTGTTTTTCCACTTTTCTTCAAACCAAGCTTTTGAAGAGGTGTCGGCGAATTTTTTGAACTGCCAACTCGGGCCGCCCATGTAAGTCGGTGAGCCAAAGATAATGGCGTCCGCAGCGTTGAGTGTGTCCCACCCATCCTCCGGGATGTTGCCGTCTGCATCGATCGGGATCATCGAAGCAGCGGCGCCTTCGGCGACAGCTTCTGCCAGACGGTGTGTATGTCCGTAGCCTGAATGATAGACGATGGCTGTCGTGATACTGGATCTGGTCATGGTACATCCTGAAGTGTCGCGGCCCATCACGGACGATGCGACCGCCAGCGAAGCGTGACCGAAGGAGTACTAGGTCGTCTTCTAACGATAAACTCGGCGATGAAGAACGCATTGTTCGTTGTGCGAGGACCAATAGGCGGCAACATGCAAAATCTCGAGCCGCTCCTCATCTTCATCAGGGTCGCCGAAATGGGTAGCTTCACCCACGCGGCCGACAGCCTGGGCATCCAAAAAGGGAGAGCCTCGACAGCGGTTCGGAAGCTCGAAGACGATGTCGGCGTCAGGCTGCTGCACCGGACGACGCGCAAAGTGCAGTTGACGGAAGACGGACGAGCGTTCCATGCGCGGGCCCGTGATCTCCTGGCCGAGGTCGACGACCTGCAATCGATGTTTGCGGGAGATCGCGTTGCGCTGCGGGGGCGTCTTCGGGTCGATCTGCCGACTGAACTGGCGCGCACCGCGATCGTGCCGGCTTTACCCGAGTTTATGGCCACCTATCCCGAGTTGGAGTTGGAGGTTTCGAGCACGGATCGACAGGTCGATTTGGTTCAGGAGGGATTCGACTGCGTGCTGCGGATCGGGCCGATCGGAGACGAGACCCTGATCGCCCGCCCGCTCGGCCGATTGCGTATGGTGAATGCCGCCAGCCCCGCCTACCTCGCGCGCTATGGTGTCCCTCGATCGCTCGACGATCTCCGACTTCATGGACATCGGGCCATCCATTACACGCGGACATTCGGCGCGAAGCCATACGGGTGGGAGTATCCGGACGCGAGAGAGAGCGGCGGCTATGCCACGCTTCCCCTGCCAGGCGCTTTGCACGTCAACAGCGTGCAGACTTACGAGGCCGCCGGCCTCGCGGGGCTTGGGCTTATCCAAGCCGCGCTTTCAGGAATACGTCGACATGTCGTGAGCGGAGCGTTGGTCGAGATCCTCCCTGATTTCCGCCCCGAGCCGCTCGATGTATCGTTCGTGGTGGCCCATCGGACCAACCTCTCGCGTCGTGTCCGCGCCTTCATGGAATGGAGCAAGGAGGTGCTCGAGCCCGATCTCGATAGTGCCGGGGTTCAGTCCGGCCAGAAGCCGGGCGAGGTCGGCGCGCCGTCGTCAAAGGCCGCGAGATAGTCGATCGCCAGGGGGCGCCACCGCGTCATGCCCTTGTAGTCGACGAGGTCCTGCGGCAGGTCGCGCAGCACCCGATGCATCCGCCGCGCCCATTTCGGCACGGTCACGAGTTCATCGAGCTTGAGAAGATAGCAGCGGATCGGGAACACCACCGCGTTGGAGCGGGGCAAACGCCAGAAGCTCTGCAATTCGACTCGCAGATGAACCTTGTCGCCGACGTTTTCGGTAGTCACCGTGGTCCGCTCCGGCCCCCATTTGTGATAATTTTCAGGACTGGTGTCGAGACGCGGATTGATCGTCATGGTCCAGTTGAACCGACGCATCGGCTGGCCGTGCCGCAGGTTCAACATGAATTTCAGCGCGCGGTCGAACACCCCCATCTCATGGGCGCGCGGCACCGGCGCATGCCATTCCATGAAGTTCATGCCGATGTCGAAATCGAGCGACCAGTCGGCCTGGGTCGTGACGATGCCGGCATCCATCCAGAGATTGTCGTCGCGTTGGTCGAGCAGGCAGAAGTCGCCCTGCGACTGCCGCGTGATATATTCCATCGGCCCGTACGGAAGCGTCGAAACGTCGCCAAAGACGAATCGATCGTCGATGCCGAGCGGCCGGTTGATCCAGCGCCAGTTCAGGCCCTCGCGGTGCAGCTCGAAATGCTCCGGATAGCCTCCCGCCTGCTGCTCCATCAGAAGTTCGAGAAGGTCCCAGCCAGCCAGTTCCATATGGGGGAGGGACTGGCAGCGCAGCGGATCCTCGGCCAGCACGAGCGCACGGTCTTGCATCTCGGAGACATAATGCTCGTCGACGTCGATGCCGTTCTCGAACACCGTGCCGGGTCGGCCATTGGTATGGGCCTCGATGTTGACCGCGTACATGTAAGCGTCCCGATCGAACGGGAACGGAAAGCGCCGGATGTTGGCCGGGCTGTTACGGAAGGAGAAGTCGTCGCGAAACGTTTCCTTGCGGAAGACGATGCCCATCGGTTGCTCCTTAAAGATCCAGAACGAGCCGCTGCCCTTCGAACCGGGACACGCATGGCATGACCCGGGTGTTCGAGGCTTTCTCGGTGTCGGTGAGGAAATGGTCGGCGTGCAGCAGGGTCCCCTCGCAAGACAGAACCGTGGTTTCGCACTGCCCGCAGGCACCGCCGCGGCACATTGAGGGTGCGTCCACCCCGGCGGCTTCGATCGCCTCCAGCATGGATTGGTGCGACCCGACCCGCACCGTCACGGCGGCGCGGGCGAGCCTGACCTCGTAGGGTGTGCCGATCGCTGGCGCGATGAAGCGTTCATGGTGGAGGTTGTGGTCCGGCCAGCCCGCCGCGCGGGCGCTTCCGAGCACCCAGTCGATCATGGCGGCCGGACCGCACACATAGAGATGGGTGCCGAGTGGCTGTTGCGGCAGCAGGCGGTCGAGCGGCGGCGCCTCGCCCCGGTCGCCGTGATAGAGATGCACGCGCGTCCCGAAGCGGGTTTCGAGATCGTCGGCATAGGCCGCATGATCGCGCGAACGGAAGGCGTAATGCAGTTCGAAAGGCGTGTGGTTGTGCGCCAATTGCTCGGCCATCGCCAGGAACGGCGTGATGCCGATACCGCCCGCGATCAACAGATGCTTCTTGGCGCGATGGTCGATTGGAAACAGGTTGACCGGATGAGTGATGTGAAGCGTCATCCCCGGCCGAACGTGATCGTGGAGGAAGCGCGAGCCGCCACGCCCGCTCTCGTCCCGCCGCACACTGATGGTGTAATGCGACGTCTCGGACGGCGGGCTCATGAGCGAATAGGCGTTCCGTCGGACTAGATCGCCGTCCTGCATCTCGACGACCACATGGGCGCCGCCGGAGAAGGTCGGGAGCGGGCCGGGATCGAGCGGCTCGAAGCGAAAGCGCTTGATAAACGGCGTGACCGCGACGACGTCGGCGACCGTCACGGCGATGCGGGGGGCCTTGTCGCTCACGGAAAGGCCTCCTCGGTCGGTGGAACGATGCCAGGTTCCTCAGCGTCGATGCAAACGCCCTG
This sequence comes from Lichenihabitans psoromatis, assembly GCF_004323635.1. Taxonomy (NCBI): domain Bacteria; kingdom Pseudomonadati; phylum Pseudomonadota; class Alphaproteobacteria; order Hyphomicrobiales; family Lichenihabitantaceae; genus Lichenihabitans; species Lichenihabitans psoromatis. Next base: position 15,380 of record NZ_CP036515.1, on the reverse strand, counting down.
GAAGGCCGCGATGCGACGCGAATAGTGATCGCGCACGAAGAGCGTCAGGCCGCAATGAGCGCAAACGGCGGGCTGCGTCGTGACATTCTCCGTGATGCCTTTGCAATGTACGCATTGCACGCGGCGGGCCGTCGACCCGCGATGCTCGGTCTCGATCGAGCTGTGGTCGATGCCGGCATCGAGCGCCATCTTCATGGCTTGCCCGATCAACCCTTCGGTTCCGGCGAGGTAGAGCCGCGTGCCCATCCGTGCATTCGCCAAGGCTTGTGCAAGGCGGGGCAGGGCGGCCGCGAGACTCGGTCCCTCGTAGAACATCGCCGCATCGAGCGCCCGCAGACGGTCGCCGCGTTCACGATTGGAGTGTTCGATCGGCACGTAGAGAATATGTGCCTTGTCGAAAAAGCCGAGCGGCGCGATGGCGGCCATATCGAGGATGGCGTCGGCCCCGGCTGCATCGGCCACGATCAGATGCTCGGAGCCGGCGCGGGGCGTCAAGGTGCCGTAGACGGGGCGGCTCTTGATGCTGGGCTGAAGCATGGGTCCCTGGCTGGTTGGTGGTCGGCTGTCTCGGCCCTGCTTTGCAACCGCTATGCCGCCGTGCGCTTCTTCTTCTGAGGATCGTCGAAATTGATCGGATGGGCGATGGCTTTGCACTGCACGGCCTTGCCGTTCACCTCGAGCGGTGTGCCTTCGCGCGCCGCCTCGACGCTCATACGCGCGATCGCAAGCGAGCGTCCCGTGAGCCTCGACACCATCCCGCAGGTGACGACGCCGATGGGCTTGCCCTCATGCAGCAACACGTCGCCGCCTTCGAGAACCGTGTCGGTCTCGGCCACAACGCCATAGATCTTGAAGCGCTCGCGGCCCTTCAGTCGATAATGCTCCTCCGCGCCACGAAACCCGACCTTGTCGGGTGAGACCGTGAAATCGAGGCCGAGTTCCCACAGCGTGTCGCCGGGGGGCTCGTCCGCGAAGGGATACATCTGCGAGTTGTCGTAGGGGTAGAACAGCAGGTAGCTCTCAACCCGCAACCAGTCGAGCGCCGTGAACGAGGCCGGGATGATCCCCATCTCGCGACCCTCGGACACGATCTGATCCCAGATCGCAGGCGCATCCTCGGCCCGGCAGAAAATTTCATAGCCGCGCTCGCCCGTATAGCCAGTGCGCGAGATCATCACATGCTTGCCGAATAGAACGGTCTGCAGATGATGGAAATACTTCAACTCGCGGAGGCCGGGAACGTGGCGCGCCAGATATTCGACCGCGAGCGGGCCTTGGAGCGACAGATCCTGCAGATCGTCGTCGAACAGCAGTGCCGCGTTCTTGCCGACGATGTCGCGCGTCAATTCCTCGTAGCCTGTACCCGATCCGAGCACGACCATCCATGAATTCGGCCCCGTGCGGTACAGAATGCAATCGTCGGTGAACTTGCCGCCATCGTTCAGCATGGCGGCATAGACAGATCGTCCAGGATAGATCTTTCGCACGTCGCGGGTCGTCGCCCGTTGCAGCACGTGGTGCGAATGCGGCCCGGTGAGATGCACCTTCCGCAAACCGGAGACATCCATGATGGCGGCTTTGGTGCGGATCGCCTCATGTTCGTCGGCAAGCGTCGAGGCCGTATAGGTCCAGGCCGTCTCCATGCCGTTCCAGTCTTCGAGACTGGACCCGAGCGCCCTGTGCCGGTCCGCCAGAGGCGATCGCCGCCATGACATCACGCTCATTCACACGCTCCCTTTGACCGCGACGCGTGGCCGAGGCGACGTCTGTGCGGTGCTCTCCCCAGACGCGGCAAGTTTCCAGTCAAGAAACTATTTTGTCCAGTGTGAAATCTCGGCAGGCCCGATCGGCTTGAATTCGTCACGTCAGCCTCTGCTCACGCTTTCATCGCCAGCGCCAAAAAAGAATGCGCGGCGCCGAAATTATCCATTTGACCGCCTCTGGCAATATGTCACGTTTCACTATCAGGAAAGTTTGTTTCGCTTTTCCTGTGTCCGAGATCCGGTCAAAGGGGTCCTCATCATCGCCAGGGGAGATTGCATATGAGCGCCGTCACCGACGACATCCTCCCGCTGGATGGGCAGCTTCAGCGAACGATCGACTGGCGAGGCGCCTTTTGGGTCGCCAGCGGCGTTCCCGCGCTGGTGCTGTTCTCGATCGGCGGCATCGCGGGCACGACCGGCACCTTGGCGGTGTATATCTGGATCGTGTCGATGCTGATGGGTTTCCTGCAATCCTTCACCTATGCCGAGATCGCCGGTCTCTTTCCGAATAAATCCGGTGGTGCCTCGATCTATGGCGCGACGGCGTGGCTCCCTTACTCCAAGCTCATCGCGCCGCTTTCGGTCTGGTGCAACTGGTTCGCTTGGTCGCCCGTGCTCTCGCTCGGCTGCTCCATTGCGGCCGCCTATATTCTGAATGCGGTCGCGCCCATTCCGCTCTTCACCCCGACCTCGCCCGAGGTCGTTGGCTGGATCGGCGCCCATGCGGGCACCAGCCCGACCGACGCGGTCGCAGCCGTGACGGCTGCCGCGACGCCGGCCTTGCGGAGCTGGACCTTGTTCAGCCACACGCTCGGCCCGGTCAGCTTCTCGCTCAATGCGGTGTTCTTCATCGGCGCCGTGCTGATGCTGCTGACCTTCGCGATCCAGCATCGCGGCATTCTCGGTACCGCGAATGTGCAAAAGTATATCGGCCTGCTGGTCATCATCCCGATGCTGATCGTCGGCCTTGTGCCGATCCTCACGGGCCAGATCAACTGGGCCAATTTCTCACCCCTCACGCCGCTTGCGGTCGCCTATGCGCCCGAGCCCGGCAGCTGGTTGATCGGCGGATGGACGCTGGTGCTCGGCGGCATGTTCATCGCAGCTTGGTCGACCTACGGGTTCGAGACGGCGGTCTGCTACACCAGCGAGTTCAAGAACCCCGGCACCGATACGTTCAAGGCGATCTTCTACTCGGGGCTGCTGTGCCTCGTTCTGTACATCCTGGTGCCGTTCACGTTCCAAGGCGTCCTCGGCCTCAACGGCATGCTCGCGACCCCCATCGTCGATGGCTCGGGTGTTGCCGACGCCATGGCCAGCATGGTGGGCGGCGGACAGATGGTGCACGGCCTGCTGGTCATGCTGATGATTCTCGCGCTCATGCTCTGCATCATGACCGCAATGGCTGGCTCATCCCGCACGCTCTACCAGGGCTCCGTCGATGGGTGGCTTCCGCGCTACCTCAGCCACGTCAACCAGCATGGCGCGCCGACGCGGGCGATGTGGACCGACCTCGTCTTCAACCTTGTCGTGCTCGCGATTGCTGCCTCCGACGCCACCAGCTTCTTCTTCATCCTGGCGGTGTCGAATTGCGGCTACATCATCTTCAACTTCCTCAACCTCAATGCAGGCTGGATTCACCGCATCGACAATGGCCACATCAAGCGCCCCTGGCGCGCTCCGACGTGGCTGCTCGGCATCGGTACGATCTTCGCCTTCGTCAACGTCGTGTTCATGGGGGCGGGCGCCAAAACCTGGAACCCGCTGGCGCTGTGGGCCGGCCTCATCACGGCCGCGCTGATCGTCCCGGTGTTCTGCTTCCGCCATTATGTGCAGGATAAGGGGCGATTTCCCGACCACATGCTCGACGATCTCGGCATGAGCCAGGGCGCCCTCGCGACCCGCAAGGCCGGTATGCTGCCCTATCTCACGCTTGCGGCCGGCGTCGTGGTTCTGCTCGTCGCCAATTGGGTCTTCGTGATCTGAGCCGCGGTTCGATATGATGAAACGGCCGGGCTGATGCCCGGCCGTTTTGGTAGAGGGTCCGATCGTTCGACTCACACGTCGAGCGTGGTGTCGCGCTCCCATTGTGTGAAATGACCCATGAAGCTGGCCCACTCGGCCTGTTTCATCTTGATATAGGCGGCCGAGAACTCGGCTCCGAGCGCGGTCTTCAAGCCCTCGTCCTTGTCGAACGCCCGCAACGCGTCGAGCAGGTTCAACGGAAGTTTCGGCGCATCCGTGACCGTATGGCCGAACTGATACATGTCGATGTCGTAGCGCTTGCCGGGGTCGGCCTTGGTCAGAACGCCATCAAGACCCGCCGCAATGATGACGGCCTGGAGCAGATAGGGATTGGCGGCCCCGTCGGGCAGGCGAAGCTCGAAGCGGCCCTTGCCCGGCACGCGGACCATGTGGGTCCGGTTGTTGCCGGTCCAGGTCACGCTGTTGGGCGACCAGGTCGCGCCCGACACGGTCCGGGGCGCGTTGATCCGCTTGTAGCTGTTGACGGTCGGGTTCGTGATGGCGGCGAGCGCCTCGGCATGTTTCATAATGCCGCCGAGGAAGCTGTAGCCCTGTGGCGAGAGGCCCATCTCGTCGGCATCGTCATGGAAGGCGTTGACGGTTCCGGTCTTGTCCCACACCGAGATATGGGCGTGGCAGCCCGAGCCGGTGAGGGTCGGAAACGGCTTCGGCATGAAGGTGGCGCGCAGTCCATGCTTTTCGGCGACAGAGCGCACCATGAATTTAAAGAAGGAGTGCCGGTCCGCCGTAACGAGCGCGTCGTCAAAGGCCCAATTCATCTCGAATTGCCCGTTAGCGTCCTCGTGGTCGTTCTGGTAGGGCGCCCAGCCGAGCTCGAGCATGTAGTCGCAGATTTCCGCGATGACGTCGTAGCGCCGCATCAGGGCCTGCTGGTCGTAGCAAGGCTTGGCGGCACTATCCTTGAGGTCCGAGATGCCGGCCCCGTCGGCATCGATCAGGAAGAATTCGGCCTCGACCCCGGTCTTGACGTGCAGCCCCTGCTGGGCCGCGTTGGCCGCCACCGTCTTCAGGACCACGCGCGGCGCTTGCCCGACGGGCTTGCCGTCCATGACGCAATCCGCCGGAACCCAGGCGACTTCCGGTTTCCACGGCAATTGCACGACGGCTGCAGCATCCGGCACCGCGAAGAGATCGGGATGGGCGGGCGTGAGATCGAGATAGGTCGCGAATCCCGCAAACCCCGCGCCGTCGCGCTGCATGTCGGCGATAGCGGCGGCCGGCACCAGCTTGGCCCGCTGGGCCCCGAACAGGTCCGTATAGGAGATCATGAAATAACGGATACCGCGCTCTTTGGCGAGGCTGGCCAAGTCCTGGGACAAAGGTGTGGTTCCGTTCGGCTGGAGGGGTGAGGAGGGGCGGAAGATCAAAAAAGGGCGGCTAGAAGCCACCCTGTCCGGGGATCCAGTTTGTGCCGGCGAGCGGCACGCGGGCCATGGCGGCGGCCTCGATCGTGAGCGCGCAGAGATCCTCCGGCTCGAGATTATGGACGTGGTTCTTGCCGCAGGCGCGCGCGATCGTCTGGGCTTCCAGCGCCATCACCTTCAGGTAATTGGCGAGCCGCCGCCCGGCCAGCACGGGATCAAGCCGGCTCATCAGGTCCGGATCTTGCGTCGTGATCCCGGCCGGGTCACGGCCCTCGTGCCAGTCGTCGTAAGCGCCTGCCGTCGTCCCGAGCGCGCGATATTCATCCTCGTAGACAGGATCGTTGTCGCCGAGCGCGACGAGCGCAGCCGAGCCGATCGAGACAGCATCAGCCCCGAGCGCGAGGGCTTTGGCGACATCGGCGCCATTGCGAATACCACCCGAGACGATGAGTTGAACTTTGCGATGCATACCGAGCTCTTGCAAAGCTTGGACCGCAGGACGGATACACGCCAAGGTCGGCATGCCGACATTCTCGATGAACACCTCTTGCGTGGCGGCGGTGCCGCCCTGCATGCCATCGACCACGACCACGTCGGCCCCGGATTTCACCGCCAGCGCCACGTCGTAATAGGGGCGCGCACCGCCCACCTTGACGTAGATCGGCGTCTGCCAATCGGTGATCTCGCGCAATTCGAGGATCTTGATCTCGAGATCGTCCGGCCCCGTCCAATCGGGGTGGCGCGACGCCGAGCGCTGATCGATACCCTTTGGCAGCGTCCGCATGGCTGCAACCCGATCGGTGATTTTCTGGCCCAGCAACATGCCGCCGCCGCCGGGTTTGGCGCCTTGCCCGATCACGATCTCGATCGCATCGGCTTTGAGCAGATCTTCGGGGTTCATGCCGTAACGCGAGGGCAGATATTGATAGACCAGCGTCTTCGACTGGCCGCGCTCTTCGGTCGACATGCCGCCGTCGCCGGTCGTTGTCGAGGTGCCGGCTGCCGTCGCGCCGCGTCCCAAGGCTTCCTTGGCATTGGCCGAAAGCGAGCCGAAGCTCATGCCCGCGATGGTGATCGGGATCTTGAGTTCGATCGGCTTTTTGGCAAAGCGGGCCCCGAGTACGACATCGGTGCCGCAGCGTTCCCGGTAGCCTTCGAGCGGGTAGCGCGAAATGGATGCGCCGAGAAAGAGCAGATCGTCGAAATGGGGCAGCTTGCGCTTCGCCCCGCCGCCACGAATGTCATAGATGCCGGTGGTTGCTGCACGCCGGATTTCCGACAGCGTGTAATCGTCGAACGTCGCCGACTTGCGCGGGGTCGTCGGCGGGTTGGTGTAGCTCATGTGGAAGACCCCGGAACAGGAGTTGAGACGGACGGACTGGCGGGGCGAACCCTGACGATGCGCTAGCCGTAGGCGTCGGCGTGGTCGATGTTGAAATTGTAGAGCTTGCGGGCAGAGCCATAGCGTTTGAACTCGGCGGCCGTGACATCGGCGATGCCGGCCCTATCGAGCAGGGCTTGTACGATATCGAGATGTTCCGGCCGCATGTCCTTTTCGATGCAGTCCGCGCCAAGGCTCTTCACGGTGCCGCGCACAAAAAGGCGTGCTTCGTAGATGGAGTCGCCCAAAGCGTCGCCCGCATCGCCGCAGACGATCAGATTGCCGGCCTGGCCCATAAAGGCCGACATATGGCCGATGCTGCCGCGCACCACGATGTCGATGCCCTTCATCGAGATCCCACACCGCGACGAGGCATTCCCCTCGATCACGAGAAGGCCGCCCTTGCCGGTCGCGCCCGCATATTGGCTGGCATCGCCTTTCACCACGACCTGACCCGACATCATATTTTCGGCGACGCCCGGTCCGGCCGACCCATGCACCGTGATGCTGGCCTCGCGGTTCATGCCGGCGCAGTAATAGCCGACGCTGCCTCGGATCTCGATCGAGATCGGGGCCGCGACGCCCACCGCCACGGCATGCGATCCACGCGGATTGACGATTTCCCACAGCGTATCGTTGGTGCCCGCTTTTTGGCCATGCAGCGCCTGGTTGAGCTCGCGGAGCGGCGAGACCGAAAGGTCGACGGTCGGCATCGATCAGCGCTCCCAGAAATAGACGGTGGCGGGCTCTGGCTCCCAGACGCGGGCATTCTCGATCCCGGGGAGGCCAACGAGCGCCCGATATTCGGAGCCGAACGCCACATATTGATCGGTCTCGGCCAGCACCGCCGGCTTGCACGCCACCGGATCGCGCAGCACGCCGAAGCCGTTTTTGGTGCCGACCACGAATGTGTAGAAGCCGTCGAGGTCGTCGAGGCTTTTTTCCAGCGCCTGCCCAAGGCTGAGGCCCTGATCCATCCGCCATGTCAGATAGGCGGCCGCGACCTCGGAATCGTTTTCGGTCTCGAACGTCATGCCGTCATGCTTCAGGTTTCGCCGCAGGTTGTTGTGGTTCGAAAGCGAGCCGTTGTGGACGAGGCACTGGTCGGAGCCGGTCGAGAACGGATGCGCGCCAAGCGTCGTCACCGCCGATTCGGTTGCCATGCGCGTATGGCCGATGCCGTGCGTGCCGACCATGTGGTCGAGGTCGAAGCGTCTGGCCACCTCGGTCGGGTAGCCGATCTCCTTGTAGATTTCGATCGAGTCGCCCGCACCCATGATGCGGATCTCCGGATGATCGCGGCGGAGGGCCGTGCGAACCGCGTCGGCCTTGTCGCTCGGCACGCTCAGGACCGCATGCGAGGTCTTGACCGAGAAGCCGACCGGCGCGCCGACGAGTGTCTCGATCGCGGCCGCGAGGCCGGCGAACGCGACCTCCGGTGTTTCGGCCTGGAGCGTAATCTTGGCGACGCCGTCCTTCGGCTGGCCATAAACCGCGAAACCTGCGCTATCCGGTCCACGGTCGCACATGGTGGTCAACATGCCGGACAGCAAATGCCCGAGTTGGGGCTCCAAGCCTTTGTCTTTAATGAAGAGTCCGACGATACCGCACATCTTGCTCACCCGTCCTTCGTCCGTGACTCCGGTCCTAGCAGATCGACCGCCGGGGTTCAAACGACAAGAAGGAAATTTTCCTCAGAAGAATAAAATTGAGCCTCAGCTTGGTTCGTCGGCTCGGCTCAGCAGGAGCTTGCGATCCTGGGCCATGGGCGCGAACCGGTCGATATTGCGGCCGCTTGCCTTATGTTGGAGTGTTGATCGACGTCTCCGAGGCGTGTCGACAGCAGGATCTTGGGATGAGGGGAAAACATCCGAATGGGTAAGCGTCTGGGTGTCAGTCCCAAGAGCGGTTTGGCGATCGATCCAAAACCTGTGGCTTCGAGCACGTCTCAGCCCGGCGCCGTCGCGCCTCGATCGATGGCTGACACAGGCTTGGCCGACGCATCCCCTGGCTCAAGCTCCGCTTTAGCGCCTGGGCAGGATCCGCATGCGATGCAGGGCGCCCGGCAAAATCTGCTCGAGGTCGCGATCGGCCGCGAGGTTCGCGCCTTCCGCAACAAGCTCGGGATTACCGGGTCCGATCTTGCGACCGCGACCGGTCTGTCGCTCGGCATGTTGTCGAAGATCGAGAACGGCCTGACGTCGCCCTCGCTGACGACGCTACAATCGTTATCGCGCGCCCTCGGTGTGCCGGTCACGGCCTTCTTCCGGCGTTACGAGGAGAGGCGCGACGCCGTCTTCGTCAAAGCCGGGCAGGGCTTGTCGATCGAGCGGCGGGGCACCCGCAACGGCCACCATTACCACCTGCTCGGCCATTCGGGGGACCGCTCGTCTCGCGTCGTGGTGGAACCCTATCTGATCACGTTGACAAAGGAATCGGACGTGTTCCCCTTGTTCCAGCATGCGGGACTGGAGTTTCTCTACATGCTTGAGGGCGAGGTCGTGTATCGCCACGCCGACAAGCTCTATCCGATGTCGCCAGGCGATAGCTTGTTCTTCGATTCCGATGCGCCGCATGGGCCGGAGGAGATGATCGTGCTCCCCATCCGGTTTTTGTCGATCATCTCCTACCCGCGCGACGACGAGTAAGGCATCGTCAGGCGGTCGCGCCCTTCGGCAAGGGAACCTCGCGCGAGCCGCTGCGAGTAGCCGAGCCAATCAACAGCGACATCATCGCGGCCACGATGCAGAGCAGGCCCGCCGAGAAAAACGCGGCGTTATAATTGCCGACTTGCGTGCGGAGCACGCCGCTAAGCCACGCGGCCGACGCTGCGCCGACCTGATGCGATGCCGCAATCCAGCCGAACATCAGCGCGGCATTGTCCTCGCCGAAGGCGCGTCCGGCGAGCTTGACGGTGGGCGGCACCGTGGCGATCCAGTCCAGCCCGTAGAACATGGCGAAGAGCGACAGGCCGTAGAAACTGTAATCGAACGCATAGGGCAGGAACATCAGGGAGATGCCGCGCAAGCCATAATACCAGGCCAGCAGCTTGCGGCTGTCGTAGCGGTCCGTCAGCCAGCCCGAGGCCGTGGTGCCGAACAGGTCGAAGATGCCCATCATGGCCAGCAGGCTGGCGGCCGTCACTTCCGGGATGCCATGGTCGAAGCAGAGCGGGATCAGATGCGTGCCGACGAGGCCGTTGGTCGAAGCCCCGCAAATGAAGAACGTGCCGGCCAGCAGCCAGAAATCGCGAGACTTGAGGCCCCGGCCGAGCGCCGATATAGCCCGCCAGGCCGGATTGCCGACCGTGTTGACCGCATGGTGCAGTGTGGTGTCGCCGTAGCGCGGGATCCCCACGTCGGACGGCCGATCCCGCAGCAGCAGTGCCACGATCGGCACCAGCATGAGCGCGATCACCGCGACCGTGATCGAGACCGAGCGCCAGCCGAAGCTCGTGGCGAGACCCGCCAGCATCGGCAGGAAGATCAACTGACCCGTCGCGCTGCTGGCCGTGAGAAGGCCGAGCACCAAGCCGCGATGACGCGTGAACCAGCGCCCCGCGATGGTGGCGCCGAGCACGTTGGAAATCATGCCGGTACCGCTCCCGACGACGACGCCCCAGAGCAGCATCAACTGCCACGGCTTGGTCATGAGCGACGTTGCCGCGACCCCGCAGGCGAGCAGCAGCAGCGCTCCGCATACCGCGCGTCGTAGCCCGAACCGCTCGATGATCGCGACCGCGAACGGCCCGATCATGCCGTATAGGAATATGTTGATCGCGATGGCGCCGCTGATGGTGGCGGTCGACCAGCCGAATTCCTGCTGAAGCGGCACGATCAGGATGCTGGGCGTCGCGCGGACGCCGGCGCCGATCAGCAACACCAGAAACGTGACCCCGGCGACGACCCAGGCATAATGCAGACGACGGGTCATGAGCCGGCTCCTTGGCGGGCGCGTCGCGCCGCCTTTGTCTTGAAATCGACACTGGCGACCCGCTTCAACACGGATCGCAGATCGGATGCCACAGCGGCTCCGAACGTTGTTTCGAAACGCGACTGCGCCTCGGCCCAGAGCGGTCTCGCCCGGGCCAACAGGGCGCGCCCCTCCGCCGTCAGCACGAGCAGGCGGCTGCGGCGGTCTTGCTCCGAGACGGTCAGGGACACTAATCGGCGCTGTTCGAGCGGCCTCACCAAATGGCCGAGTGTCGAACGATCCATCACCAGCGCTTGCGCCAGCGGTTGGATTGCCGTCGGTCCAAACTTGTCGAGCCGCGACAGAACCGCATATTGGTTGACGCCGATGCCGACCGGCTCCAAGGCGTCGTCATACAGCCGCGTGACGTGCCGCGCCGTCTGGCGCAGCGCGGTGCAATTGCAGAGTTCGGCGGGCGCGTCGGTCATCTGGTCCGATGGTTTGATCCTGCATGCGAGAACTACGGGCAATTGCCCGTAATGTAAAGGCGCAGGAGGCGCGGACTGATCCGCGCCTTAACGCTCAGTTCAGTCCACGGGGAAGGGATTGCGCTCGGCAAAACTGCTCTGGTGCCAATAGGGGTAGGGCAGCGGCCGAGCGCTCGCCGCATCCAGCGTCTTGATCTGCTCGGCCGTGAGGCTCCAGCCGATCGCGCCGAGATTCTGTCGCAGTTGCTCCTCGTTACGGGCGCCGATCACGAGGGTCGAGACCGTCGGCCTGGTCAGCAGCCACGCGAGCGCGACCTGCGGGACCGACTTTCCGGTTTCCTCCGCGACGGCGTCGAGCGCGTCGACGACGCGGTAGAGATACTCGTCCTCCATTTGCGGACCCTGCTCGGCCGTCTTGTGCAGGCGGCTCCCGGCCGGGATAGGCTGGCCGCGCCGGATCTTGCCGGTGAGGCGACCCCAACCGAGTGGGCTCCACACGACGGCGCCGATCTTCTGATCGAGGCCGAGCGGCATCAGTTCTGTTTCGTAATCGCGGCCGATCAGCGAGTAATAGGTCTGGTTCGCCACATAGCGGGGCAGGTTGTAGCGATCCGCCACAGCCAACGACTTCATCAGATGCCAGCCGGAGAAGTTGGAGCAGCCGACATAGCGGATCTTGCCGGCCCGCACGAGGTCGTCGAGCGTCGACAGCGTCTCTTCGACCGGCGTCATGGCGTCGAAGCCGTGCAGTTGGAACAAGTCGATATGGTCGGTCTGTAACCGCCGAAGCGCCGACTCGCAGGCCTCGATCAGGTGGAAGCGCGAGGAGCCCACATCATTCGGTCCATCGCCCGACCGAAAAGTCGCCTTGGTGGAGATCAGCGCCTTGTTGCGGCGGCCCTTGAGGGCTTCGCCCAAGACCTCCTCGGCGGCACCGGACGAATAGATATCGGCGCTGTCGAACAGGGTCAGGCCCGCGTCGAGGCAGATGTCGATCAGGCGGCTCGCTTCGGCCACATCCGTGCTGCCCCAGGCCTGGAAGAACTCGCCTTTGCCGCCGAATGTGCCGGTGCCGAAACTCAGAACCGGAACACTGAAGCCGGATCCGCCGAGGCGTCGATAATCCATTGCATAATCCTTCGCGTTTCTGGTGAATGTCGCGTCGCTGTCAACGAGGAGCACCGGTCGCATGATCGAACGTCGGGTCGCCGGCTTCGTGATGGCCACCTGGTTTTATACCGGGCGGTCCACGAGTGGAACCCACCCGACGTGACCGCGTGAGGCCGCCGCTGTGATCGAGTCTTTGTGTCTCTCGTCCGGACAAGTCGATGTCTGGCTTGTCGATCCCGCGTCGGTCGGCGAGGCCGATCTCTTGCGCGGGGAGCCGTTGCTCGACGCATTAGAGCGCTCGCGCTGGCAGGCGCTGAGCTTGGCCGTGCAGCGTCGCGATTTTCTGCTCGGCCGCATCCTCTTACGCACGACCTTATCGCTCTATGCCGCCGTGCCTCCCCAGGCATGGCGATTCGGCATCGGCCAGCACGGTCGGCCCTGCGTGGTGCAGCCTGCCTTTGGCCCGCCGCTTGGCTTCACGCTGTCACGAACCGAGGGACTTCTGGCCCTCGCGGTCGCATCAGGCCTGGAGGTCGGCGTGGATGTCGAGGCGATGCGGCCCGATGTCGACGCGCTCACGGTCGCAAAGGCCTTCTTCATGCCCACCGAGATTGCTGATCTCGCCCGAGGCCCGAAGGCGTCGCTGATCGAGCGTTTCACCACGATCTGGACCTTGAAGGAGGCCTATATCAAGGCGCGCGGCCTTGGCGTAACGATCCCGCTCGATGGCTTTCGTTTCGATCTCGCGGGCGATACGCCCCGGATTGCGTTCGACGCCTCATGTCCGGACGACGCGGATCGGTGGCGCTTTCAAGCCGAGGCTCCCACGCCGCATCACCGCCTTGCGGTCGCATACGCGACACCGCATCGGCTCGACGTCCGCCTGCGGTGGGTCGACGCTTTTCAATGCTGATCGAGGCTGTGGCGCAACGCCGATGCGAGAGCCGCATAGACTGGTGAGGTCGCGGTCGGGATGGGGGTGCCGTCGATTGCCGTGACCGGCATCAGGAGCCGGAGGCTGTTGGTTGCGAAAACAGCGTCGGCGAGCAGCAGGTCGTCTGGACCGACCGACCGTTCCTCGGCCAGAATCCCAAGTGTCGCGGCCAGATCGAGCACCATCGCCCGCATCGTGCCGGGCAGGATGCCATCTGAGGCGGGCGGCGTCAGAAGCCGGTCGTGGCGCACGGCGAACAGGTTGGCGGCGCTGGTGCAGGCGACCGCGCCCGTGATCGAGAGCAACATGGCGTCATCGGCGCCGCGCGCTTTCGCGTCCTGCAGCGCCAGAATATTGTCGAGATAGCCGAGCGTCTTCAGCCGCGACGTCGGCGAGGACGCGTTGCGACGGATCGGACTGGTGACCAGCCGGATCGGCGTAAACGCCATGGCGCGCGTCCATGTCGCTGTCGAGGCGAAGACTGTCGGCACGCATTCGGGGTGGGGCAGCAATCCGCGCGGCCCGGTCCCGCGTGTCACGGTCAGCCGAAGCGCCCGGGACGCGCCGGCGTCGACCGCGCAAAGCTGCGTCACGGCACGCTGCAAAACCGGTCGCTCGACCGCGATCGCGAGTGTTGCCGCCCCCGCCATCAGCCGGTCGAGGTGGCGGCCCGCCTGATGGGGTATTCCGTCGCGGACCAGCATGGTCTCGAACAATCCATCGCCCAGCAGCAACCCCCTGTCGGCGAGGTTGAACGGGACTTCGCTATCGGCGTGACACGCGTCGCGGTACCAGAACATGGATCTCTCTTCGGTGCTGTGAGGGGAGGCCGAAGACGCTATAGAGGACGATCATCCTTCGAGCCTAACGAGGACATGTGCCGCAGGACCCGATTGTCGCGATCGAGATCGCCTGGATGGAGCCCGTCGAGGCCGCGGTGCGTCTGCGCGGCCTCGGCCATCTCGTTTTTCTCGATAGCGCAATGCCGCACCCCGTTCTCGGCCGAACCTCGTATGTGGCGGCGGACCCGTTCGGGCGCTGGCTGGTCGAGGATGGTGGCGCGTCTTGGAACGGCGAGGCTCTCGAGGAGCCGCCGCTTGCCTCCATGGCGCGCCTGTTGCGTGACTTCGCCGTCGAGGATCGACCTGGCCTGCCGCCGTTACAAGGCGGTGCGATCGGCTATTTCGCCTATGAGTCCGGCCGCCTGCTCGACGCGCAGCCCCTCGCCGCCATGCCGCAGCACGGCCCCGTGCCGGATGCCGCCTTTGGGTTCTACGATGTCGTCTGCTGTTTCGATCATGTCGATCGACGGGCCTGGATTGTCTCGACCGGACATCCCGAGCGCGATCCGGACCGAAGGGCCGATCGGGCGCGGCAGCGAGCGAGCGCCATGCAGGTTCGGCTCGCCGCCCGCGTCGAGACGGCTCCGTCGCGCCAACCGCGCATCGATCGCTCGGCTTGGCGGTCTACCTTCACCCGAGAGAGCTATGGCGCGGCCGTCGAACGCGTCATCGCCGCGATACTGAATGGGGATCTCTTCCAGGCCAATATCGCTCAATGTTTTTCGGCCGATATGCCGCCGGGCTTCGATCCCTGGGTTTTTTATCGCGCGCTCCGAACCCGCAATCCTGCGCCTTTCGCGGCCTATCTCGAGGATGGGTCGCGCGCCATCGCGTCGAGTTCGCCGGAGCGCTTCATCAGTCTCGATGCCGGCCAGGTCGAAACTCGGCCCATCAAGGGCACGGCTCGCCGCGCCGCGGATGCGGATGAGGATCGGCGGCGTCGAGAGACGTTGCTGGCCTCGGTCAAGGACCGGGCCGAGAACCTGATGATCGTCGATTTGATGCGTAATGATCTCTCGCGCCTTTGCGTGCCGCATTCCGTCAAGACCCCGGTCCTCTGCGGTCTCGAAACCTATGCGGGCGTCCATCATCTCGTCTCGGTGGTGACCGGCACACTGCGCCCCGGCCAGGGCGCGACGGACGTCCTTGCGGCGACCTTTCCGGGCGGATCCATCACCGGAGCGCCGAAAATCGAGGCGATGCGGCTGATTGCCGAGATCGAGGCGCAGCGTCGCGGCCTCTATTGCGGCTCGATCGCCTGGTTCGGTTTCAATGGCCGCCTGGATAGCAATATCGCAATCCGGACCGTCACGATGCAAAACGGCATCGCGACCTTTCAGGCTGGCGGTGGCATCACGGCGCTGTCCCGCCCGGCAGAGGAATATGGCGAGACGCTCGACAAGGCGGCTCGGATCTTCGAGGCCTTCGCGGACCAGAACGGCGCGACCGCATGATCCTGATCGTCGACAACTACGACTCGTTCGTCTTCAACGTGTCGCGCACCTTCGAGGAACTCGGGCAGACGACGCGCGTGGTGCGG